>JAIQFU010000299.1 GCA_020073115.1 Terriglobia bacterium | reverse complement strand
GTACCGGCGCTCATCCCCAGCCCCAGCATGTGAAGCGGCTGCTCGCGCGGCGCCAGCAGGCGCGCCGATTCCGCGCCGCGCACCCAATGCGGCACCTTGGCCGGGACAACCTGGACGTTGCTGAGACCGGCGGCTTTCATCTGTTCCACGGACCAGGCGATGGCGCGCTCGAGGGACGGCGATCCGCTGAGCCGGTTTCCGATGCGGTAGCAAAGGTACGTGAGCCGGCTGTAGCCTTCGTTGTCGGCGAGGGAGGCGGCGATGAGTTTGTCGGCGGCGGCGCGGTAGTCCTCGGTGAGATCCGCGGCCGGCGCGGATGCGGCGAGGACGGCAAGCAGGGGGAGGGCTCTTAGGGGATTCATCGGTAAGAATCAATCATAGCGTGCGACGGGATTCAGCATGAGCGAGCCCGCGGGCCGTAGCGTGGGCGCTGCGCTTCCCCACGATGATCACCTGATGAACGGGATATAGGCAGGGACGCGGCGGCGGTAGGCCGTGAAATCCTCTCCGAAGCGGGAGAGGAGGAGGGCGTCTTCGGTGCGGACGCGGATTTCCGTGCCGGCCAGGAACAAGGCGAGCGACAGGGCCACCCACGGCCACGGCGTCCAAAGCAGGAGCGTGCTCAGCAGAATGGCGAGCAGCGAGGAGTAGATCGGATGGCGCACCAGGGCGTAAGGGCCGGTGCGTACCAGTTCGTGATCGTGGTACAGGCCGGCGTGGATTCGGAACTGCTTCCCGAGATGGCGTACGGCGGTCCACCCGAGCGCGGCCGCCACGGGACCCAGGAGCATGGATGCCGCCGTGCGCCCGATGCCGGGTTGCGCCGTGCGAAACGCCCAGGCGATGAAAATGGCGGCGCATTCCAGCAGCAAGCCGGCCCGGGTCTTGCCGGCGGCCGTGACGGACGGGCGTTTCTGCCCGTGCGGCGCCAGGAAAACGAAGGGGAAGCCCCACGCCAGCCAGGAGGCCATCAGCCAGGCGATGGGGGTCACACGCCCTCCACGCTGGCGCGGCGCTCGAGTTTGCCCCACCCGACAGGCCGGCCGTGCAGGGGGAACATGATGGACTTGGCGAGCACGTAATACATCAGCTCCCGGTAGAAAATGCGCTGGAAGAAAAGCAGGGCGAGGTCGCGGCGCTTCTCCCCTTCCAGGGTATAGGCGAGCACGCCGGCAAGCAGTTCCATGAGAAAGAAGGCGGCGTAGTAGATCAGCACCACCTGCCAATTGCCGGCAATCAGGGCCAATAGCATGGCGATCTCGGCGAAGGGGGCCAGGGCCGAGAGCAATACCTGAAAGAGCCAGATGCTGGGCAGGGCCACGAAGCCCAGCGATCCGTACCGCGGCATAAAGAGCGCGTCGCGATGTTTCCAGGCCGCCTGGAGTGTGCCAAAGGCCCAGCGGAAGCGCTGTTTGGCCAGGCCGCGGACATCTTCGGGGGCCTCCGTGAATGCCACGGCCTCCTCGTCGTATCGGATGATAGTTCCAGGATGAGCGGCTTGCGCCATGCCCCGACGGCGCCGGGCACGACGGTGATGGCGTTGAGCAGGTCGAGCGCCCGGCGGTCGAGGTTGAACCCGTAGATGTACTCGATGGCCTGGAAACGCGTGATCCACTTATTGCGGTTACCAACCCGGGCGTTGCCGGAAACGGCGCCGATGCCTGGATCCTCGAAATGGCGCACCAGGTTCTCGACGGTTCCGCGCCGGAAGATGGTGTCCGCGTCGATGGCGATCAGGATCTCGTGCGACGCATGCGCGATGGCGTTGTTGAGGGCCGCCGACTTGCCGCGGTTAGGCTGGTCCAGGATGCGAACCAGCGAACTCCGGCCGTAATTCTCGCGCAGGATGTCGAGCGTGGCGTCCTCGGAGCCGTCGTTCACGACGACGATTTCCAGGTCGTCATAGCCGTTGCGGAGCACGGATTCCACGGTCCGGACGATGACCTTCTCCTCGTTATAGGCCGCGATGATGACGGAGACGGGCGGCTGGTATCGCGGGTGGAAGCGGCGGCGGCGGGCGCGCCGCTTCTGAAAAATCGCCAGGGTCCCGAAGACCAGCGTCCGCAGCAGCGTCAGGTAGATCGCCCAAAGGAAAAAGACGCCGATGGCCTTCTTGAAATTGCTTTCGGCGCCGAAGGCCCGGCCTTCGATGCGCGCCCAGCGCAGTTCCTGTTTCGAGGGAATAGGCATGACCTGCGCGCGGGTCCGTCCGATCAACTCGCCGACCGGCAGGAACTCGTAACCCTGGCCGCGGAAATAGTCGATAATGCGCGGCAAGGCGTCGAGGGTGGTGGAGCGGTCGCCGCCGCCATCGTGCAGCAGGATGACATTTCCCGCCTGCTGGTCTTCCTCGACCTGGGAAACGATCCGGTCGGCTGTGGTTCCCGGCTCCCAATCGCGCGGGTCGATGGTCTCGCCGATCGTAATGTAACCCTCCTGCTGGGCGCGCCAGACGGGCAGGATCTCCTCGGGCGTGGTGGGGTCGCTGTCGGCGTTGTAGGGGGGGCGGAACATGGTGGTGGCGGCGCCGACGGCGTTCTCGATGATCCGCTGGGTCCAGTTGAGTTCCAGGCGGGCGCGCTCGTCGCTCACCAGGGCGATGTTGGGATGCGAGTAGGAATGATTGCCGATCTCGTGCCCCTCGTCGTACTCGCGCTTGATCAGGCCGGCGTTCCGGGCGGCGTTGGCGCCAATGACGAAGAACGTGGCGCGCACGTTGCGCTGCCTGAGGGCATCCAGGATCCGCGGCGTCCACTCGGGGTCGGGGCCGTCATCGAAGGTGATGGCCATCCGCTTGCCGGAGGGTTTCCCGCGATGCTCGATCACCCAGTAAGTGGGGATCTGGCCGAAGGTCTCGTGAAAGTCGCCGTCGGCATCCTTGCTGACGGCGCGATTGCCCTCCCGCGGGGTCTCGGTGATGTGCAGGACTTCGCCGTCGCCGTAGTGGATGGCGGTCTTGTTGGCGGAGAGCGGAGACAGTTCGGCGGGATTGAAATCTTCGGCGGGCCATTCGCCGGGCTGGAGGACTTTCCACAGGCCGGGGTCTTCGCCGCCGAGCCGCCATAGGCCGATTCCGCGAAAGCCGGCATCCGCTACGTAGAGGGCCTGGTTGAGGCCGCTCACGGCGTCGAGGAACCAAACCTCATGCTGATGGCCGCCGGTGAAGTAGCGCAGGACGGGATTCTCGGTGTCCTCGTCCCACTGGACCTGGCCGTGGTTGGAGACGGCGGCGGCCATCACGGCGCCGAAGGTCATTTCGGCGCTGCCGTGGCCGCCGATGGTCCAGTCATAGCCGTAGTTGCCCATCCCGATCACGGTCTTTTCCGGCGGGACCGTCTTCGCCAGCCGGTCGAGTTGATCTTCGAACCACTGCTCGGAGGCAACCGGACCGGGTTCGCTGGATTGATAGTGCTCGTCGTAGACCATGGGGACGAGGTAATCGTTGGATTCGGCGAGCCGCTTGAGGTCGTAGGCCGGGTCGTCGGGCGGGGCGCTCTGAGTCACCAGGAGGCCGGCGGGGTGCAGCCGGCTATAGAGCAGGCGCATGAACTGGACCATCGGCTCGCGGTCCCGGGTTTCCAGGCCCTCCAGGTCGATGTTGACGCCCTGGAGCGAGTGCTCCTTCAGGTTGTTGTAGATGTTGTCGATGAGATTGGCCCGGGCGTCCGGGTTGGTGAGGACGCGGCGCGCGTCGCCGATCTGCCAGCCATTGCGATAGTTCGAAACGAGGCCGAGGATGGGCAGCTTGGCCTGCTGCGCGATCTCGATCACGGCGGAGTCCGCGCCGTCCTCCAGGTCGCCCTTTCCGTTCTGCAGCGCGAACCACTCGGCGACGAGATGCGTGAGATGGGCCAGGTTGATGCGGAGAGAGACCATGCTGGCCGGGTCCCAATTGACGTAGAAACCGAAAACAATGGGCTTTTCCGCGCTCACGCGAGCGGCGGTCTTGGGGTGAAGCAGGGGAGAAGGGGAGCGCACGTACTGGATGTGCCGCGCCGCGCGGCGCATGCGGAACGGAACGTTGCGGCCGGCGCGCTCGCCGGCGATGATGGTAGGCACTTCGGCGAAAGACGCGGGCAGATGTTCGAGTTGCGGCAGGCCGAGGGCGGGAAGCTGGACGTTGCCGAAGGCCAGGATGGCGAACAGGACGGCCAGGATGGCAACCACGATTCCGCCGGTTTGCAGGGCGCGCCGAAAGCGCGCCCAGCGCCTGCCGGTCGGGTCGTAGAAGATGAACGAGCGCTCGGGGGGCAACGCGAAGGTCTCCTGCTATTAGGATAAGATTCGGCGGGCGCGGGGTGCAGAGGAGAGCGTGTTAGGGGATCACCACTAGCTTTCCGAACTGCTCTTTCTTCTCCAGGCGCTCGTGGGCGGCGCGGATCTCCGATAGGGGATAGACCTTATCGATCACCGGCTTGAGCTGCCCGCGAAAAACGAATTGCAATACCTGGCGGAGTTCACCCATTGTGCCCATAAACGAGCCTAAAAGGCTCCATTGCTTGCTGAAAAGGTAGCGTAGGTCGAGGGCGGCTTCGTAGCCGGTGGTGGCGCCGCAGGTGACGAGGCGGCCGGCTGCGGCGAGCGATTCCAGGCTCCTCTGCCAGGTGGCCGCGCCCACGTGCTCCACAACCACATCCACCCCGCGTTTTTCCGTGATTTTCTTCACTTCGGAGGCGATATTCTCCCGATAGTGATCGATCACGAAATCCGCGCCGAGTTCGCGCGCTTTGCGAAGTTTCTGGTCGTTTCCGGCGGTGGCGATCACGCGGCACTGGAACATTTTGGCGATCTGGATGGCGGCCGAGCCCACGCCGCTCGAAGCGGAAAGCACCAGCACGTCTTCGCCCGGTTGCAGCCGGGCGCGCGCCATCAGCATGTGCCACGCGGTGAGGAAGACGAGGGGCGCGGCGGCGGCCTCCTCGAAGGGGAGGTGATCGGGGATGCGGATGGCGCTGTACTCCGGGGCTGCCACCAGTTCGGCGTATCCGCCATCGACCCCGGAGCCGAAGAGGGTATAGCGGCGGCACAGGTTGTCGTTCCCGGCGACGCACTGGTCGCATTGCCGGCAGCTCAGCCCGGGGGAGAGCGCCACGCGCCAACCGGCCTGGACGCGCTCGCACAGCGCGCCCGTCTGCGCCACCTCGCCGGCGATATCGCTGCCCAGGATGTGCGGCATGGGAATGCTCATCCCGGGAATGCCGGCGCGGACCCACAGGTCGAGGTGGTTGAGGGCGCAGGCGCGGACGCGGACGAGGATCTGGTCCGGGCGGATGACCGGGTCGGGGGCGTCTTCGTATACAAGCACGCCGGGGTCCCCGTGGCGGTGGATGCGAGCGGCTTTCATGAGGCAAGGCTAGCATGCGCGTACCGCCGGTGGCCGGTTTTCGCCACCGGTTCTTTCCCCGGGCCCAAAAGAACCGGTGGCGGAAACCGACCACCGGCGGTACTGATTCGCGGCCTGGATATTCCGGTTAGAATAGCGCCCATGGCTCGGCTTTTATTCCTATGCATGCTGGCGTTCGCCGCCTTCGGTCAGCGCGTGACCGTCTCTTTGAACGGAACCTGGGACATCGAAGACAGCCTCGCGCCGGACACTCTGCCGGCGTCCTACAGCCATAAGGTCCCCGTCCCCGGGCTGGCGCACCTGGCTACGCCCGGGTTCCCGGATGTGGACCGCTTCGATTCCGTCCTGAACATCAATCGGAAGCTCAGCCAGAAGGTCATCGCCCAGAGACCTCAACTGACGAACTCGCTGGGGATGGTAGAGCAGAACCGGAACTGGTTCTGGTACCGCACCGCGTTCCGCGCGCCGGCGAAGCGCGATGTCGCGGCGCTGAAAGTAGGGAAGGCGCAGTTCGGCACGGCGGTGTGGCTCAACGGGAAGAAGGCGGGCGAGCACCTGGGGTGCTTCACGGCGGGTTACTTCAATCTGACGGACCTGATCCAATGGGGCGCCGAGAACGAACTCGTCATCCGGGTGGGGGCGCATCCGGCGGCGCTGCCGGAGACGGCCCCCGCGGGCACGGACCAGGAGAAGAACCGCTGGACCCCCGGCATCTACGACGCGGTCTCGCTCCTGGCGTTCGACAATCCCGGGATCGAGAGCGTTCAGGTGGCGCCGCGGCCGGCGGATTCCACGATTCAGATCCAGACCGTGGTGCGGAATTACGGACCCGCGCGGACGGTGCGGCTGACCCAGCGGGTGAAGGAGGGCGGAACGGCCGCGGCCACGGTGCGGTTGGGGGCAGGGGAGACGCAGACCGTGTTGCAGACGATGGCCGTGCCGAATGCGCGGCTGTGGACGCCCGAGCAGCCGAACCTGTACACGCTCGCGACCTCCACGGGCGGCGACTCGATCTCCACGCGGTTCGGCATGCGCGAGTTCCGCTTCGATACCGCCACCAAGCGGGCATATCTCAACGGCAAGATCTATTTCCTGCGCGGCTCGAACATCACCCTGCACCGATTCTTCGAGGACCCGGCGTCGCGGGACCTGGTGTGGAACGAGAAGTGGGTGCGGAAACTGCTGATCGAGATCCCCCGGCGGCTCAACTGGAACGCTTTCCGCTTCTGTATCGGCCCGGTCCCCGATTTCTGGCTGGACATCGCCGACGAAGCGGGCCTGCTCATCGACAACGAGTTCTTCGTGTGGCAGTGGCGCAGCCAGTGGGACATGGGGGAGATGACGGCGCAGTACCGCGAGTGGATGCGGGACAACTGGAACCACCCGAGCGTGGCGATCTGGGACGCGCAGAACGAGACGCGGGCGGACGCCATCAGCGAGATCATCGCCAAGGTGCGGGGGCTGGACCTTTCGAAGCGCCCCTGGGAGAACGGGTACAACGAGCCGGTGGGACCGGACGACCCGGTGGAGGACCATCCTTATCTGTTCAGCCGCGTGGGCCGCGGATTCGAGCCGGCGGACCTGGAGCGTATGACCGGCGGGAAGAGCACCAACGCCGCACACCCCACGGCGCACGCGGCGTATGTGAACGAGTACGGCTGGCTGTGGCTCAACCGCGACGGCTCCCCCACCGTGATCACCCGGGACGTATGGGAGCGCCTGCTCGGTCCGAACTCAACCGCGGACCAGCGCTTCGCAGCCGATGCCTATTACGTGGGCGGCTTGACGGAGTTTTGGCGCGCGCACCGCAATTACGCGGGGATTCTGCATTTCGTGTACCTGACCGCGAGTTATCCGGGAGCCTGCACGTCGGACCACTGGCGCGACCTCGAGAAACTGGAGCTGGAGCCGCGCTTCGAGGACTACATCTCGAACGCTTTCCGCCCGCTGGGCGTGTACCTGAACTTCTGGCAGCCCACCCTGCGCGCCGGGGCGCGGCGCCGGTTCGCGGTAATGCTGGTGAACGATCGGCCGGAAGCCGCCGGCGGCGCGTTGACACTGACCCTGGAATCGGCCTCGGGTACGGCCGTGCTGCGGGAAGAGAAGACTTACGACATACCGGGGTTGGGGGCGCACACGTACGAGTTCGAGGTCGCCGTGCCGGCCTGTTCCGGGGATTGCATGCTGCGGGCCACGGCGCGTCCGGCGAGCGGACCTCCGACGGTGAGCCGCAGGAAGGTGAAGGTAGAGTAAACCCATGGGTGCGGCTTCGGAGGGGCAGAGGACCGTGGCTGGGCGGCGCGCGCACGTCTACGTGATCTCCGCCATCGCGGCGCTCTCGGGCCTTCTGTTCGGCTTCGATACGGCGGTGATCAACGGCGCGCTTCCGTTCCTCCGCCAGGATTTCCGGCTGACGGATTTCCAGGTGGAGATCGCCGCCGGGGTCCTGCTGTGGGGGTGCGTTTTCGGCGCGCTGGGCGCCGGGGCGTTGAGCGACCGGCTCGGGCGCCGCGGCGCTCTGCGCTGCTCGGCCGTGCTGTTCGCGCTGGCGGCGGTCGGGTCGGCGATTCCGCCCGGGCTGATGGGACTGGCGGCGGCCCGCTTCGCCGCCGGTCTGGCCATCGGGGTGGCTTCGGCGCTGGCGCCGATGTATATCGCCGAGATTGCCCCGGCGCGCGTGCGGGGGCGGTTGGTGTCGATGAACCAACTGGCGATCGTGACCGGGATCCTGCTGGCGTACTTCGTCAACTGGCGGCTGGCGGTCCTGGGGGCGGGGAGTTGGCGGTGGATGTTCGCCGCGGCGGCGGCGCCCGCGGTGGCGTTCTACCTGGGGCTGCTGCGGATTCCCGAAAGCCCGCGCTGGCTGATGAGGAGGGGAGATGAGCGGGCGGCATTCGACAT
>JAIQFU010000298.1 GCA_020073115.1 Terriglobia bacterium | reverse complement strand
GCCGCGCCGCGCAGCAGGCGGCTGCCGGTGAGCTCCTGGTTGAGCGCGAGCGCCATTTCGCGGATGCGGCCCGCGTGCGCGTTGGCCACCACGAAGCCCACGTCCATGGCTATGGCCCCGATATCGGCCACGTGGTTGTAGATCCGCTCCAACTCGAGGAGGATGGTGCGCATCACCTGGGCGCGGAACGGAACCTCCGCATCGGCGGCCTTCTCTACCGCCTGGCAGAACGCGACGGCATGGGAGAAGGCCGAATCGCCCGATACACGCTCCGCCAGAAACACGCCCTGGGAGACGGGCAGGCGCTCGAAGAGCTTCTCGGTCCCTTTGTGCGTGTAGAACATGCGGAGCTGGAGGTAGAGGATGGGCTCGCCCGCCACCGCGAAATTGAAATGGCCCGGTTCGATGATGCCCGCGTGCACCGGCCCGACGGGAACCTGGAAGACGCCTTCCCCGAGGGTCGGCCGGTAGACGTGCTGCTCGCCTTCGAAGGGCGGCAGCTTAGTGTGGAAGTCGAAATTCTTGCGCAGGGGGTGGACGTCGGGCCAGTTGTCGTGCAGGGCGACGCGGCGCGGATTGGGATGGCCTTCGGCTTCGATGCCAAACCAATCCTGGATCTCGCGCTCCTGCCAGTTGACGGCCGGCAGGGTGGAAGCGAGCGACGGGAAGCGCGGATCGCCGGCGGGAATGGCCGCGCGCACGATGAGGTACGCCGGGTCGCCTTTGCGCTCGAAGACGTAGTAGTTGTAGAAGACGCCTTCGGGAGCGACGCGGTCTTCGGCGAAGACGGTAACGAGACGGGAGCCGGGAGTGGAGAGCAGCTTTTCGGTGAAAGCCGGGATTTCGGAGATGCTGTCGAGTTGTTGGAGGAGGTCTTCCATATTCTTTGTCGCAGTACGGCCGGTCGCCGGTTTTTGCCACCGGTTGGTTTGATTTGCCGGCCAAAACAACCGGTGGCAAAAACCGACCACCGGCGGTACTCTTATCCCGCTATCACCTTCGCCGCCCCGCGGATCAGCTCCAGCAACGGCGCGGGCAGCCAAAAGGCCATGGTCACCAGCGCCGCCGCCAGCGCCAGCATCGACCCATCGCGCCAGGCGCTGGCGGGACAGGCGGTTCCGCCTGTCTGTCCTTCTCCCAGCACCATTCCTCCCACGTGCAACAACGCGCCCGCGAAAATCCCCGTGCCGAACAGGATGAACAGCGCCGTGGGGACGTAATGACCCGCGCCGAAGGCCGCGCGCACGATCAGGAATTCGCTTTGAAACAGGCTGAACGGCGGCATCCCGACGATGGCCAGCATGGCCATCAGGAACACGGCCCCGGTCACCGGAATCGCGCGGATCACCCCGCCTTTCACCTTGTCGAAGAGATCGGTTTTGAAATGCTGCGAGACGTTGCCGGCGCATAGAAACAACAGCGACTTGGCCACCGTGTGATACGTCATGTGCAGCATCAGCGCCAGCGCGCCGAGCTTTCCACCTACCCCCAGCGCCGTCACCATAATCCCCGCATGATCGATGGTGTGATACGCCAGCAGCCGCCGGAAGTTTCTCTGCACCAGAACGAACGGCACGGAGATTCCCATGGAGAGCATGCCGAAGATCAGCAGCAGCCGTCCCGGGAACTCCGGGCCCAGGCAGCGGCTGGCCAGGATATAGAACCGCACCAGCCCATAGAGCGCGCAATTGAGCATCGCGGACGAAAGAATGGCCGCCGCGGGCGCGGGCGCTTCGCTGTATGCGTCGGGTTTCCAGGTGTGCATGGGGGCCAGCCCGGCCTTCGTGCCGTAGCCGAGCAGCGCCAGAATGAAGGCCAGCCGCATGGTGGTCTTATCCAGCTGCGCCGCATGGCCCGCCAGCACCGACCAGTTCAGCCCGGCGAGCGTTTCCATTCCCACCACCCGGTGGCCGGAGTAATAAACCAGGACGGTCCCGAACAGCGCCATGGAAAGCCCCACGCCGCCGATGATGGCGTACTTCCAGGCCGCTTCGAGCGACGTCACGCGCCCGTAGAACGTCACCAGGAAAACGGAGGCCAGGGTGGTGGCCTCGATCGCGACCCACATTACCCCCAGGTTGTTGGCCAGCGCCACGCCCAGCATGGCGAAGACGAACAAGGGGGTGAGGACGTAATACTTGCGGAGCTTGGCGGCAGCGGGGGGGCGGTGCTCGTCGGAAGGCAAAAGCACCGGTGGCGAAAGGCGACCACCGGCGGTACGGGCGTCATCATCCAACAGGCCGCTACTCTCGTCTTCGCGCAGATACCCGACCGCATAGACCGAGCACACCAGGGCCACCGATGCCGTCAGCAGGCACACCAGGGCGCTCAGGTGGTCGGCGTAAAGAAAGCCATCCCAGAGTGAAACGGATCCGTCCCGCAGCACCCGGGCGGCGATCAGCAGCGCGAGGACGAAGGTGACGCCGAAGCCCGCGATGTTGGCGTTCTCCATATCGCGCCGGGTGGGCGCCACGGCCGAAAGAACGGCGGCCACGACGGGGATCAGAAGGAATACCAGAAGCCCCATGGTCAGCCTCGCAGCCTCCGCAGCTTGCTCACGTCCATGGATTCGAAGGTCTCCCGGATGCGATAGACCAGGATGCCCAGAACCAGCACGGCCACCAGTACATCGAAGAACACGCCGAGGTCAACCACCAGCGGCATGCCGTAAGTGAGGCAGATAGCCGCCAGGAAAATGCCGTTCTCCAGCGTCAGGAGCGCGAACACCTGGGTCAGCGCCTTCCGCCGGTTGATCATCATGAAGAAACCGATCAGAAACACCGAGATGGCCACCGCCAGGGTATTGTGGCCCAGGCTGGCGGCGCCGGTTTCCGGGTGGTAGAACGATTCGCCCACGATGTAAGCCACCAGGGTGAGGCCGCCGGAAATCACGATGGAGAGCGGCACGTTGACGATGGGCTCGATCTCGTGGCGGATCTCGATACGGTCCACCAGCCGCTCCAGCAGGACCGGAACGAGGATGACTTTCACCAGCACCGTCATGACCGCCGCGACGTAAATATGCGGCGCGTGGTTGTAGTGCGCGATGACCGCGGCGATGGCCGCCAGCAGAAACGATTGCGCGCCGAAGAGCCGGATGTTCATGATCAGGGAGCGCTGCCCGACCATGGCGATCTGGAACACCAGGACGAAAGCGGCCATGAGGGTCACCAGCTTGTCGCCGAACTCCGGGTTGTGCAGGAAGTCCATAGGGTCTCTCAGAAAAGGAAGGTGGATACCAGGGCCAGCGCCCCCAATACGAACGCCACCGCCATGAGTTCCGGAACGCGGAACAGGCGCATCTTGGCGTTGGCGGTTTCCACCAGGACCACGCCGCAGCTCACGACCGCCAGCTTGACCAGCAGCCAGGCCAATCCCGCGGCGAGGCCCGCGAGCGACCATCCCGCGGCCAGCCCGAAGGGCCAGAACACGTTGATCAGCAGCGTCATCAGGAGCAATTGCTTCACGGAAGCGCCCCATTCGATGAGCGCCAGGTACGGTCCGGAGTATTCCAGGATCATAGCCTCGTGGATCATGGTCAGTTCCAGGTGGGTGGCGGGATTATCCACGGGGATGCGGCCGGTCTCGGCGATGAGCACCAGGAACAGGGCGGCGAAGGCCAGAATCTGGGACGGCTCCAGGAAGCGCCACTGCTGGTTGATGGCCACCTTGGCGATCTGCGCCAGGGTGGTGGACCCCGCCCCGATCGCCACCGTAAACACGGCCAGCATCAGGGTAGGCGCGGCCAGCGCGGAGACGGTCATTTCGCGGCTGCTGCCCAGGCCGCCGAAGGAACTGCCGGTATCGAGGCCCCCCAACGCCAGAAAGAAGCGGCTCAGGCCGAGCAGGTAGACCACGGCGAGCACGCCGCCGAACAGTCCCACCGGGGTATCCGCCGCCGCCATGGGGACCATGAGGCCCGCCAGGAGCGTGGCCAGGAAGACCACATACGGCGTGGCGGAGAAGAGCCACGAGGCCGAATCCGGAACCACCATGCCCTTGCGCAGCAGCTTATGAATATCGCGATACGGTTGCAGAATGCCCGGACCGCGGCGCATCTGGAGACGGGCCTTGAGCATCTTGATGAAGCCGCTCACGAGCGGGGCCAGCATCAGCAGCAGAACGAGCTGCGCCAAGGTTTTCAGGATGGCGCCGGTCATCCGCGCACCCCGAACAGCAGCAGGGCGATGAGCGCCACGAAGATGTAGGCCAGGTAGGCGTGGATGCTGCCCGCCTGCACCGACCGCATGCGGCCGGCGAAGCGGAACAGCCAGGCCTGAAGCGGATCGTAGAAATGCTTTTCAAACGCCGGCTCGATTTCGCTTTCGAAACGGATGGCCGTGGGGTAGTAGAGCGAGACCTCGTAATCGGCTTGAATCTCGCGCCGCGGGCGGTAGAGGGCGGAGAAGATCATGCGGATCGGTTTGGAGAACCCGGTAGCGGTGTATTCGTTATCGGCGGTGAGTCCCGGCAGGCCGCAATCCCACGTGGGCCCGGACGCGCGGCGGCTACGGCGGCCCCAGGCCAGCCAGAACATTCCCGGGATGGCGGAGAGGAGGACCAGCATGGCGGCCATTCCCACGGTCGAAACCGCGCCGCCGCGGAAGGTCCCCGAGGTCAGGACGAGCCCGTTAGCGGCGGTGAGCGACGCGCCCATTTTCACCCCGATGGTCTGGGCGGTGATGGTGTCGAAGACAGGAAGGAACCACGTGGCGCCGAGCCCCAGCGCGAGGCACCCGGCCGCCAGGATCCCCATCCCGATCCGCATGGAAACCGGCGCTTCCTGGGCCTGCGCGGCGTGTTCGCTGCGCGGCAGCGCGAGGAAAGAGATACCGAACGCCTTGACGAAGCACGCCGCCGCCAGCGCCGCCGTCAATGCCAGGAGCGCGCCGGCAATGGGGAAGGCCACGCGCGTCAGTTCCGCGGTGCTGCCGAAACCCGCCAGCAGCGCCTGGTACGTGAGCCATTCGCTCACGAAACCGTTGAGCGGCGGCAGGCCGGAGATGGCCACCGCGCCCACCAGAAAGCAGAGCGCCGTCACCGGCATGCGGCGGATGAGGCCGCCCATCTCTTCCATGTTGCGCGTGCGCGTGGAGTGGAGCACGGAGCCCGCGCCGAGGAACAGCAGACCTTTGAAAATGGCGTGGTTGAGCGTGTGGTACAGGGCGGCGATGAGCGCCAGAGCCGCCAGTTCGGGGTGTCCCATGCCGCGGAAGACCAGGGCCGCGCCGAACCCGATGAGGATGATCCCGATGTTCTCGATGCTGTGGTAGGCCAGGAGGCGTTTCAGGTCGTGCTCCATGAGGGCGTAGAGCACGCCCAGGAGCGCCGAGACGACGCCGGCGCAGAGAACCACCATGCCCGCCCATACCGGCGGCGCGTCGAAAAAGTCGAAGAACACCAGCGCCATGCCGTAGATGCCGGTCTTGATCACGATGCCGGACATGAGGCTCGAGATATTGCTGGGCGCCACCGGGTGCGCCGCGGGCAGCCACACGTGCAGGGGGATAACGCCGGCTTTCACGCCGAATCCCAGGAAGAACAGAATGAAGACGAGGCCCTGCTGGGACGGCGGTAGCTTCGAAGCCAAATGGTGGAACGCAGCGAAATCCAGTGTGCCGGCCGCTTGCGCCAGGATGAGGAATCCCACGAGCAGCAGCCCCGTGCCGGCATGGGACATGATGAGAAAGACCGTACCCGCGCGGCGCGTGGCTTCCTTTTCGTGCTCGAAGCTGACGAGGAAGTAGGCCGAGAGCGCCATCACCTCCCAGGCCACCAGGAAAAAGAAGACGTTGGCCGCGGTGAAGACCAGGGTGAGGCTGAGCAGCAGGACGTTATAGAAAAAGCCGAGGACGCCGAGGTTCCTCCGGCCCTCCATGTCGCGCAGGTATCCGAAGGAGTAAATGGAGACGGCGGCGGCCAGAATGCCCAAGGCCAGGTTGAAATAGCAGGAGAGGGGGTTCAAGCGGACGGTCCAGGAGAACAACTCGACGCCGAACGGCAGGGAGAAGACAGCGCCGGCGGGCGCGAGAACGCCGACGGCCGCGGCGGCTATCTCCAACAGCGCGCCGGCGAGCGCCAGGCCGAAAGCCAGGATCCGCGCCCGCCGCGGCGCGTTCAACCCCCCCGGTGAAAAGCGCGTCAATTCCCATCTCAATCGAACGACCCCTCCGAACCGCCTGTGGAACCCGCGATCTCAGCGCGCCGGGCGCTCGGCGCGGACTTCGTCGAGCATCTGCGCCGCATCGGCCAGGTTCGCCTGAAAATACTGCCGCATCAGATCGAGCACTTTGCCGAGCACCCGGTGCCGGAGGGAATAGAAAACCTGGTTCCCTTCCTTGCGGTGGGCCACGATCTGGCGGCTGCGCAGAATGGCGAGATGCTGCGAAAGGTTGGCCTGCTCGATTCCCAGCCGGTCCTGAATCGCGCGCGCGGAGACTTCGCCCTCCCTCAGGACCTCCACGATGGCGATGCGGGTGGGATGAGCCAGGGCCTGGAAGATACTCGCCTTGTATTCCCGCAGCATGTTCTGCACAACAGCATTAGTATATTCGATTATCCGAATATTCGCAAGCGCTGCGTCTCATTGCTTGATTGGGCAGGGCGAAAAAGGCGAATTGGTGCCACGGATGAACACGGATAACACCTTTGTTTTGATTTTGGTGTTTTTATCCGTGTTTATCCGTGTTCATCCGTGCCCAATTTGTTTTTCGGCGCCCTGGCGGCGCCTTACCAGGCTTCTTTCTTGGGCTGCAACGACCAGAGGTAGTCCGCGATGCGGTTGATGTCCTCTTCGCTCAGGATCTTCTTCCAGGCGGGCATATAGAGCGGCGGCGTGGGCTTGCGGACATCCGCTACCGGCGGCTGCTTGCCGTTGCTGATGATCTTGATGACTTCCTCTTTGGTGTAGTCGTCGGAGGCGTGGAGCAACGAGGGCACTTCACCGCCCTGGCTGTTGGGGTTCGGAACTCCGCCCTGCAGATTGAGGCCGTGGCAGCCGACGCATCCGAAACGAGCGAAGCTCTGCTTGCCCGCTTCGAGTGCGGCCTCTTCCGGCGCCAGCGGCTTCCCTCTCTTCGCAAGCACCTGCTGCGCGTCTTCCGCGGTGGCGGCGCCCAGGAAGGCGATGAGCGCTTTGCGCGCGTTCGGCTCCAGGTCATAACCGGGCATACTGCTGCCGGGATAGACGGCCTGCGGGTTCAAGAGTTGTTCGTCCAGCCATTCCCCCGAGTGCTTGTGGTTGACGGCCAGCAGGTCCGGCCCGTTCTTCGCCCCCACGCCGCCGATGCTGTGGCAGGCGATGCAGTTCTTTTCCACGAACAACTGGCGGCCATAGGCCGGGCTGGGGATGAGCCGCACGCTCGAATAGTACGTGGCCATCTGCTCGCTCGTCAGCGAGAGCATATAGAATGTCAACGCCCGCGCCTGCTCTTTGGTGAAATGGAGATTGGGCATCGCGGAGTTCGGGGAGACCGCGTTCGGATCGAGGAAATGCCGCTCGAGCCAGGCGGGGGACCTGCGGCTGGCGCCCTCCGCAGTCAAGTCCGGGCCGATGCTGCCGCCTGCGCCGTTCAATTTGTGGCATCCCCGGCACCCGCGCGTATCGAACAGGCGGCGGCCTTCGGTCAGTTCGGGAACGCCGGGGACGTCGCCCTCTTTATGGCAGCGGCCGCACGAGGCGCGGATATAGCCCCTGGGCAGCAGGGGCTCCTGCCAGAAGGGCACGTTCCCATGGGCGTTTTCTTTATCGGTGGCCAGGCCCTGGCCGCCATGGCATACCGTGCAGCCGAATCTGGCCGGGACGTGCGGGGCCAGGTTGGGATGGTAGGTATACGGCTGGGCGGCGTTTTTCATGGTAGGGTCTTCCACCCCGAGGTGGCAGGTGGTGCAGCGGTCCACGCGCTGGAGGCCGGGCAGCAGATCCTGGCGGATGTCCAGGGCGGTGGTTAGCACGGCGTTTTTGGCGGCGGCGTTCGGCTCGGCCTGGGCTTCCAGGCGCAGATAGTTCCGCTGGTATTGTTTCCAGGAAGGATTGCCGGCCTGCCAGACGGCAGCCAGAATAAGAGCCAGCGAAATCAGGCTCAGCGCGAAGAAAAACTGCGCCAGTCGGCGGTCCATTACTCAACCCCCGCTATGTGCGCCCAGGGCGAAACCAGCGCCCAGCCCGGGCCGCGAAAGAACGTTCCGATGAGGATCAACACCACGTTGGCAATCACGAAGACGGTAAAGACCCAGATCGCCCAGCGCCGGTCGGACGGCCTGCGGCTCGGATTGGGATCGAGGTAGGGCACGGCGATCAATGCCAGTACGATGAGCGCCGGCGCAACCACCCCGCCGAGCAGCGCCGAGTGGCTGACGAGTTCCTGGAGGCCCAGGAAATACCACGGCGCCTTGGCGGGATTCGGCGTCTTCGCGGGATTGGCCATTTCCTCCAGCGGGGCATTCCAGAACAGCGAGACGGCCATGACCGTGATGACCGTGACCACCAGGGCGATGCCTTCGCGGAAGAAAGCGTAGGGATAGGAAAAGACGGTATCCTCTTCCTCTTCTTCGGTGACCGTCTCGAATATCGGCTTACCCGTGACCACTTCCATCAGGCCGTAGGTTTTATCGAGAGATGCCGGCGCGGCGATGGCCGCAGCGGCTTCTTGCGACTCGCCGATTCGCACCAGCTTCGCGGCGTCGCCTTTCTTCAACTGCCATACGGGCCGCGACAGGCCGCCGTCCTTGCGAATGCGCCAGAAATGCACCATGGTCAACAGCGCCACAATCGTGGGGAGCACCGCCACGTGCAGCACGTAAAACCGCAGCAGCGCCGATTCCCCAACCGTGTGGCCTCCCAGGAGCAGCTCGCGGACGCGCCCTCCAATCAGTGGGGCGTAACTGCCGATATTGGCGCCGACGGTGATGGCCCAGAAGGCCAGTTGATCCCACGGCAGCAGGTAGCCGGTGAACGAAAGCCCCAGCGTCAGCAGCAGCAGGACTACGCCGATCACCCAGTTGAACTGGCGCGGCCGCTTGTACGACCCGGTGTAGAACACCCGGCACATGTGCAGGAAGACGCAGATCACCGTGCCGTGCGCCGCCCAGCGGTGCATGTTTCGCAGAAAGCTCCCGAGGAATACAACGAACTGGAGGTCCTTCATGTCCTGGTAGGCCGCCGGCGGATGAGGCCGGTAATAGAACATGAGCGCCACCCCGGTCGTGACCATAAGCTCATGACCATGGCCAGGAACGAAAAGACCATTGGTGCGGGCGAATTCAAAGCCAAGTGCCTGAAACTGCTTGACGAAGTAAAGCAGCAGCATAAGGAAATCGTGATCACGAAGCGTGGCAAACCCGTCGCCCGCCTGGTTCCACTGGCTGAGGAATTCCCTGAGATCTTTGGACGAATGAAGGGGACCGGAGAGATCCTCGGGGACATCGTCTCTCCAATCGGTGACATCTGGAACGCGGAGAAAGACTCGGATGACTGATGGCCGGGGGCCGCTCCTGCTGGATACCCATTGCTGGGTATGGAGCCAATTCGGGCAAGAGCGCGAATTCTCGCCAGACGGTCTTTCGGCCCTTCGGCAGGCGGCTGCCGATGGGATGCTGCTGGTGTCGGTCATCTCGGCGTGGGAAGTGGCGCTGCTGGTGTCCAAGCGCCGGCTGCATCTGAATATGGATTGCATCGACTGGGTGCGCAGAGCGCTCGAAACGCCCGGCCTGCGCCTCGTTCCGCTTACCGCGGAGATCGCCGTGGAAAGCACGTGCCTTCCAGGAGACTTGCACGGCGACCCGGCAGACCGCATCCTCGTCGCAACCGCGCGCAATGTGGGTGCGCGGTTCATGACCCGCGACCGTGCGCTGCTGGATTACAGCCACGTCCGTGTTGTCTCCGCTTGAATTCGCCTCTCTGTGCTAGGATCACCCCTTGACCCCCTATCTTGAAATCGGCGGCGATTATCGCGAGGTGGTCCCCGGTATCCATCTGCTGGAACTGCCGCTCCCGTTCTCTTTGGGCCTCGTCAACGTCTACCTGGTGCGCCTCGACTCCGGCTACCTGCTGATCGACTGCGGCTTGCAGACAGACGCCTGCTTCCAGGCGCTCACCCGCGCCATGGAGGGCCTGGCTGTGGACTGGAAAGACATTTGCCGGATCCTGCTCACCCATATTCACCCGGACCACATGGGCCTCGCCCCCAAACTCGTTGCGCTTACCGGCGCGCCGCTCGATCTGCACCGGGCCGACCACCAGCTTCTTGCCGAGATCACGAACCTGGACCGTCACCGCGAATGGCAGCGCGAAGTTCTCGCCGAGGCCGGGGTTTCTCCGGAGATGATCGCGCTGGTGCATTCTTCGCTGCTCGAGATCCAGCAAAACTTCCAGCTCCTCGTGCCGGACCGCCTGCTCGCGGGCGGTGAGACCTTCCCAACGCCGCACGGCCCGCTCACAGTCCTCTGGACGCCGGGCCACTCACCTGGCCACGTTTGCCTGTACGACCCTGCGCGGCGCGTGTTGATCTCGGGAGATCACATCCTGGAGCATATCTCGCCGAACATCGGATGGCAGCCCGGACGCGACGCCTTGGGCGAATTCCTGTCTTCGCTCGATCTGATCGCCGGACTCGATGTGGATCTCATTCTGCCCTCGCACGGCGCGCCGTTCTCCGGCCACCGCGAGTGGGTCCGCAAGACGCAGGAGCACCACGCCGAGCGCTGCGCGCGCATCGTATCCCTGGTGGATGGCGGGGCGCGTACGGCTAACCAGATCGCCGAGCGGCTTTGGAACCGTTCGCTTTCGCCCTTCCATTACCGCTTCGCCATTTTTGAAGTGCTGGCGCACCTGGAGTACCTCGAGCGCCGCAGCGTCCTGTGCGCCAACCGGTCCAACGGCGTGTGTCATTGGGCCTGTGGCGCCGGTTAACTTTCCGCCCCGCCGCGGCATCCTTATGTGCAGGAAAGGTTGTCGCGTGTGGACACGACTTTCGCCCTGAGCGCCGATTTTGGAACGAATCCGTCCGTGAGCGCCTCGCCGGTTGTTTCGATCTCCGATGACGCGGAACTGGCTCGCGCCGCCCGCCACGGTAACCGTGCCGCGTTCGGCCGCCTCTACGACCGCTATTCCCGGATGGTGCACGGAATTCTGCTAGCCCGCGTACCCCGCAGCGAGGTGGACGACCTGGTGCAGGACGTCTTCGTGCTGGCCCTTCGCCAACTCTCCGCCTTGCGCGACGACGGCGCTTTCGGAGGCTGGCTGGCCATGATCGCCCGCAACCGGGCCTACGACTATCACCGGCGCTCCCGCGAATGGATTGAACTGCCCGAGAACCTTCCCGCCGCGGATCGCCGCACGCCCGAAGCGCTGGCCGTGATGGAAGCCATTCGCAAGCTGCCGGAATCCTATCGCGAGCCGCTCATCCTGCGCTTGGTGGAAGGCATGACTGGCGAGGAGATCGCGGCCCGCACCGGCATGACGGCCGCCTCGGTGCGCGTTAATCTGCACCGCGGCATGAAACAGCTACGGCAGAAACTGGATTGTGAGGGACGCTCATGAGAAATGATTATCTTTGGGATGGCTCGGGCGAGCCGGACCCCGAAGTCCAGCGGCTCGAGCGCCTTCTGAGCGAGTTTCGCTCCTACCGCCCGGCGCCCGAACTGCCCGCCGCGAACCGGTACCCAAGCGCCCGCCTGCGTTGGACCGCCATTGCCGCTACCGTCGTGGTCGCTGCGGCCGGCGCCTGGCTGGCAACTCGCACCCCCCCGGAAGGCTGGCAAGTCGCCCGGGCTGGTTCGGGATCGGGACGCCTGGCCGTGGGGGAAACGCTCGAAACCGGCGCCGGAGGGCACGCCACGGTGAAGATCGGCGACATCGGTGTCGTCGAAGTGGAACCGAACAGCCGCCTGCGCCTGATCCGCGCGCGCCGCAATGAGCACCGCATGGCGCTCGAAGTCGGCCTGATCCACGCCCGGATCTGGGCGCCGCCCCGTTCGTTCGTAGTTGACACGCCCTCGGCCGTGGCAGTGGACCTGGGCTGCTCGTACACGCTCGCAGTCGCCACTGACGGTGCCGGATTGGTCAAGGTCACCACGGGCTGGGTCAGTTTCGAGCGCGATGGCCGCGAATCGTTCATTCCCGCGGGCGCCGCCTGTCAGACCCGGCCGAATCTCGGCCCCGGCACTCCTTATCGCCAGGAAGCTTCGCCCGCCTTCCGCCAGGCGCTCCAGGATTTCGATTTCGCCCGCGGCGGCGATCCCGCCCTGACCGCCGTGCTGTCCGAAGCGACAAGACAGGACGCCTTCACCCTCTGGCATCTGCTCATGCGCGGCGAGCCCGGGCAAAAGGAGCGGGTCTACGATACCCTGGCCGGCCTGGTCCCGCCGCCGGCCGGTGTGACTCGCGCCGGTGTTCTGCGCGGCGACCGCAAAATGCTGGACGATTGGTGGGACCAGCTCGGCCTCGGCGATACAACCTGGTGGCGCCACCTGGAAGGGAAGTGGCCGGAGAGCGGGGCGGGCCGCTGAGATCCTGCTCCCCCGTCTGAGCCATTCCGCTGCCGTCTCCCGCGTTAACCACTGGAGGGCAGAACCCATGAAGACTCTATCTTCGAAGCTCGCCAGTGCCTGGTGCCGTCTGACCCATGGCTCCCCGATGTGGCCGATCCACGGCCAATACCGGTGTCCCACCTGCTTCCGGGCCTATCCCGTCACATGGGAAGTGGCCCCGGAGGCCTCTCGTCCGGTGCTCGTCCGTCCCCGCGCGCACTCGCCGGTCCGCCTCCGGCACACCTCCCGGGCCTTGACCCGCGCCTCGTGACACCCGTAACACATACCGCTACACTATTCGTTCATGCCCGTACAATCCTCTCTGTGCCTCATGGCCGATATGGTGCGGGACCGCGCCATTTCGCCGGTGGAACTGC
>JAIQFU010000297.1 GCA_020073115.1 Terriglobia bacterium | reverse complement strand
AGTCGCGCGGCAAGCGAAAAAGCGAGCAATGACGTCATGGCCCAGCTGCTTCGCAAGGAAGGTTGGATCGACCTCTGCCAAATTCGGCCTGATAAGAGCGATCGACGCATCCGGCTTGCCGTACCGCAGCCACATGTAGAACATCGCGCCGAAGCCGCCCGCCATCCCTGCCAGCATGGTGTTCACCGCGATGGAGCCGATCCGCAGGCCGCCGTTCCCCGAGGCCCCCAGCGTCGATCCCGGATTGAAACCGAACCAGCCGAACGCCAGGATGAAGCATCCCGTCAGCACCAGCACGATATCGTGCCCGATGATGGCATTGGGCTTGCCTTCCCGCGTGTACTTCCCGATGCGCGGCCCGATGATGATGGCCATCGCCAGGGCGCTCAATCCGCCTACGGCGTGCACCACTCCCGATCCGGCGAAATCGCAGTAGCCCTTGCCGAGCCCGAAATTCGCCCCGAGGTTGGCCAGCCAGCCGCCGCCCCACGCCCAATTGGCGAACAGCGGATATGTAAACGCGCCCATGATGAAGGAAGACACCAGGAACGCGGCGAATTTCCAGCGCTCCGCGGCGGAGCCGGTCACGATGGTCAGCGCGGTGTCCATGAACACCATCTGGAACAGGAACAGCACCATCACCCCGACGTCGTAGGTCCCGCCCTGTGTCAGAAATAGCCCGTGCTGGCCGAAGAGGCCGAACGGCTTACCGAAAAGGTGGAAGGTCCACTCGGCGCTCAGCGGGGCCGCGCCGCCGAGGTTCGCCACCCCGCCGACGCCGCCCATCTGGATGGCGAAACCAATCAGCCAGTACGCCAGCATGCCCACGCCGTAAACCATGAAGTTCATCATCATCGTGTGGTTGGCGTTTTTGGCGCGGCACAGGCCCGTCTCCACCACCGCGAAACCGGCCTGCATGAACATGACCAGGAACCCGGTGATCAACGTCCAGACGAAATTGATGGCGATCTTGTTCTGCCCGATCTGGTTCAGCGCGTCGGCCACGGTCACGCCCTTCTTGGCGTCGGCCGCGGCGATGTCCGACACGTTGCCTGTCAAACCTCCGTCCGGATCTCCCTTGGCGCGGACCTCCGGCTTCGGCGTATCGACATTCTTAAAATCGTTGACCGTCACCGCTGCGGGAGCGGTCGCGGCCGCCGGCGCCTGCGCCAGGCCCACCGACGCGGCCACCAGGATCAACGGAATGGTCAAGAGTGTTCTCTTCACGTCCCTATCTCCTCCAAATGGCGTTCTTCAGGAACGCGCGGTTGATCACTCCCATGATCCCCGTCAGGCTCATCGCCAGGCCGATCAGGACAATCGCCATGCGCGCCCCTACGCTCGCTGTCATTCCCAGGCTCACCACGCTCAAAAGGAACCCGAGCAGCGTCATCACAGTTCCGGCTAAGATCATCTATTCCTCCAGGCTCTCCCAGGGTTTGCACTGCAGAAACCGTACGATCGATATCGCCAGCAGCGCCAATCCCAGCACCAGTGCAATCAAACTCACATCGGCCGCCAGTCCCACGGCGATCAGCGTGAACGCGATGAAAAACAGCGCGATTGCCTGCGCCTGCGCCTTATTCGCTCCCATTCGTTTCTCTCCTTATCCGCGCTTTGTTTCGATCCGTATCGCTCCCGGACTTCCGCCCGGCAATACTCACAACGCAAAATCGCCCCGGTCCCCGTTGCGGATCCGCACCGCTTCCGCCACGTCGTAGACGAAGATCTTTCCGTCCCCGATCTTCCCCGTACGCGCCGCCCCGCTGAGGATTTTGACCACCTCCTCGTACCGTTCGGCCGGCGCCACGATCTCGATCTTCACCTTCGGCAGCAGGTCCAGGTTGTATTCCTGGCCGCGGTACGTTTCCGTATGGCCCTTCTGACGGCCATGCCCACGCACTTCGCTGATGGTCATCCCGTCGATTCCGATGCCCATCAGCGCGTCCTTGACTTCATCCATCTTGAACGGCTGAATAATCGCTTCTATTTTCTTCATCTCTCTTCCACCCGCCTCACTTCTTCGGCGCGATGTACGCCACTAAACCCAGCAACACCGTGGGCTGGCTGTTCGCGTAACCCGCGCCTCTCTGGAAAAACGGCTGGTTCGACCAATCGTCGCGGAACTCCAGCCGGCTGAGCAGCCACGGCGTCAGCTTGTACTCGCCGGTCAACGTCGCTTCCTTCACCCGCTGCGCCGTTCCGGTCATCAAACCGTCCCCATCGTCGAACATCTCCAGGCGGCCCGCCACGGCGTACTTTTTGCCGATGGCGTAACGCGCCGCCCCGGCGATTCCCGTCCACTGTTGCGCTCCCGGCCCGATGTTCTTGTCCCTGCCGTAATCGAAGTTGATGTAGTAGCTCAGGCGGTCATTGGCGTTCACCAGCACCGTGGTGTCGTACAGGTGCCGAAGCCCGTCGTTGGTGTGCGCTTTCTCCGGCCCCACATAGTACACATTGGTCCACGTGACCTTCTTCCAGGCGTACGCGCCCGTCAGGCCCACGGTCTTGCCGCTGTTGTTGTCCTCAACGTTGTTCCAGCCCTGCACAAGTTGCACACCGCCCGTGAAGTGCTGTCCCACGGGGAACGAGGTCCGAATGCCGAAGTGGTAATACGGAATGGCCAGGGCGAAGAGCAGCGACCGCGAATAGTTCCAGTTCTGGTTGGTCTCGATCACCTCCGCCCCCGCCGACGTGACAAACTCGCCGGCGTCCACTTCCACCCCATGCCATGACTTTGGCTTGAAGCTGACGTAGGCCTGCTTGATGTATTTCCAGCCCTCCGGCGCCCTGTCCGTCCCATGGATCACGTCGAAGATCTGCCCGAACCCAAGGTCCAAGTGGAAGCCCACCGGAGCCGGCGCGTGGTCGATGGTCATCATCCCCATGTTGAAATGCGCCGTGTTGGACCGCAGGTCGAAATTCCGGAGTTGGTTCCAACCCGAATCCGGATTGTTGAAATTCTTGTCCACGTACCCATCGGCCATGAAGCTGAAATCCGTGCCCCAGTGCGTGAGCATCGACGGCGGCGGCGGCGCAGGCTGGGTATCCGGCGCGGTGGCGGCTGGGGCCGGCGTTGTAGCTTCCGGCGGCGCTTGCGTTTGCGCCGAGGCCAGACCCGACAGCAGAAAGACCCCGGCGGTGAGTATAGTGACACGACTCCCGTGCATCAGTAGCTCCCATTTTGAAGTGGATTTACCCAGCAACGAAGCTGAGGCGTATGGGGAGCACAGCGACGAAGTGTGCCCACCGGACGAGTGGTCTCAACTAATCTACCATCGGCCGCCGCCGGAAGGCGAATAGATATTTTCTATCGCCCGCATTCGATCATCAGCCGGCAGGCCCGGCCCGATCGGTGGAAATCAACCCAGTCGGTCGGAAGTCAGGAGCCGGGCACGCCACACCCCCCGGCCTTCTGTCTCCTGACTCCTGTCTCTCTTCCAGGCGCGCGTTGCTATCATCTCCCCATGCGCCAGGATTCCGAACCTCCGGTCGCCATCGCCCGCTACGGCTGGCGTTTTCATCACGTCGGCATCCCCACCGCGACGCCCCGTCCGGGCGAGCGCTGCCTGCCCGGCCTCATGATGTACGTCCAGGGATTCGACGCCAGCCCGTATGGCGTCGAGTGGATGCGCTTCGAACCCGGCAGCCCCGTCTCCGAGCTCATCCGCACCGTGCCCCACGTCGCCTTCGAAGTAGAGGACCTGGAAGCTGCGCTGGCCGAAATCGGGGTCCAAGCCGCGATCTCCTCCCCCAGCCCCGGCGTGCGCGTCGCCATGTTCGCAGACAACGGCGCCCCCATCGAGCTGATCGAGTTTCGCCGCTGACGCCGATTATCGGAACATTATCTGCACCGTGGGCGTCACTACACCATGCGCACAATTCGATTCGGAAAAACGGCTCTTCTAATACTGCTTATCGCCGTGGTAGGCTCCGCCGCTGACATCACCGGCAATTGGAAGGGCGATCTGGAGACTCCCCAAGGCAAGGTCCAGGTCTCCTACTCCTTCAAGCAGGACGGCGAGACCCTCACGGGCACGTGGCAAACGGCCCAGAGCCCCACCATCCAGATCAGCGAAGGCAAGGTGGCCGGGGACAAAATCTCTTTTGTCGTAAAAATAGATGCCGCCGGCATCACCTTCACCCACGAGGGGAAGGTCAGCGCCGACGAGATTCAACTCACCATGAAACCCAGCGGCGAGTTTCCCGGCGCCACCGTAATTGCGAAGAGGGTAAAGTAGGGCTTCCCGCCCGAATCGGATCGAGGCTACGCTGTGCTTCGGCCCTGCCGGCCGGCGGCGGCGAGGCGGCCTCCCAACGTCGCCAGGCCCACAAGCGCCGGGCCTGACAGAATCGCGCCGGAAGGTTCGGGAACCGCCTGGGTCGTTCCTGCGGACGTGATCAATACATTGTCGAGCACGGCCCCCACATTCCCGGGAGTGTTGCTGGTGAACGTGAGGTTCGCCGCCGTTGTCGAGGCTACCGTCACAACTTGATTGGCCACGATGCCCGCGCTCGTGCAGACGCGGCCGGCGCGCGCCCTAACGCGGCGGTTTGACGTACCACTCCCGCCACGCCGATCTCGTTTTCCGAAGCGGCGCAATGACAAGGGGATTTGTCCAGATCAGCGTCCGCCAGATCGGCGTGTGGTCGAAACGGCGGGGCGAGGGCAGGACCGTTACATCATCGAGGAATTTCAGGTGGCCGCCGGAACTTCGGCACAGCTTCTGCAAGCGCCGGTAAAACTCCACGTCCTCGCCCATGAAGTACGATTCGTCGTAGCCGTTCAGCGCGCCAAACGCCGACTTCCGGCAGAACTGACCGGCGCCTTGGGCCATCCCCAGTCTCATCCCGAGCCAGCGCCAGGCGCACAAGTAGCCTTTTAACAATCCCGATCTTGCCGTATGCACGACATCCGGCCGGCCCCCCATGCAGGCAGGGTCGCCCATCGCCTCCGCGATCCGGTCGAGAAGATGGCGGGGGACAATCGTGTCGGCGTCGAGGAAGAGCAAAACATCGCCACGCGCCGCGCTGGCGCCGGAGTTTCGGACGCGTGCGATATTGTGAACCGGCTCGTGCGCCACCGTGGCGCCGAACGATCGCGCGATCTGCGCCGTTCCATCGGAGCTCCCGTTGTCGGCCACGATCACCTCCACGCTGCACCGGCACATACCGATCGCGTTCTGGAGATTGGACAGCGTCTCCGGGAGGTACGACTCCTCGTTGAAAGCCGGGATCACGACGCTGAGGAGCATGGCGGGCCTGCCCTATATTGGCACGGAGGGATCCTGCGCTCGCGCCTGCAGGCACTGGGCGTACAATCCCGCCCGGGAGGCAAGCTCCTCATGCGTCCCGGATTCGACGACGCGGCCGTGGTCCATCACGTGGATCAAATCCGCTGCCATGGCCGTGGAGAGCCGGTGCGTGATGATGAGGGCCGTCTTGTCGCGCGCCTGGGATCGAAACCGCGCCAGCCACTCCGTCTCCGTCCATGGGTCCATCGCGCTGGTGGGCTCGTCCAGGAGAATGACCGGCGCATCGCGCAGGAACGAGCGCGCCAGGGCTACCCGCTGCCATTCGCCAACGCTCAGTTCCAGGCCGGAATCGAACCAGCGTCCGAGGACGGTTTCATACCCGGCCGGAAGGGCCTCTATGATTTCGTTCGCGCCGGCCGCCCCGCCCGCGCGGCGCACGGCTGATTGGTCCGCTTTGAGATTGCCGTAGCGGATGTTCTCGTGCGCCGTGTCATAGTAGTGCATCGGCAACTGAAAGAGGACCGCCATCCGTTGGCGCAGTTCGTCCGGGGCCATCGATTGAAAATCGACGCCGTCGAATTCAATTCGTCCGCCGGTGGGGTCATAGTAGCGGCAGAGCAGCTTGACCAAAGTGCTCTTCCCTGCTCCGTTCCGCCCTAACACCGCGGTGATGCGCCCGGCAGGCAGATCGAGGTTCAGGCGGTCCAGAACGTCGCGCTCGGCCCCCGGATACCGAAACGAGACGTCGCGGAACCGGATCCCGTTCCGGAGCGCTTCGGGCACGGCGGCGGGAATGGCGGGGACCTTCAATTCCGTGCTGAGCCCGAGGAAATCGAACAAATGCGAGAGGAAGAGAGTGTTGGCGTAGAGTTCCCGCACGTTTTCGAGCACCGATCGCATCAGCCGCAGGCCCTGTTGAAAGGCCTGATACAACATGGCGGCGTCGCCCAGCGTTCCGGAACCGCGCGCGGCGCGCCAGACCGTCCACACCACGACGCCGCCGGTGAGAACCAGGGCCCCCGCTCCCGTGGCCGCCTCTCCGGCAACCTGTTGCTTCGCCAGGTCGAAATGTTGCCGCCGCAAACGCCCGCGGATCCGGGCGTAACACGATTCGAACAGAGGTCCGAGACGGAACAGGCGTATCTCGGCGGCGGAGTCGCCGCTGGTGAGCAGCCAGTCGTAGTACCACGCGCGGCGCTCTTCGGAAGTGGACCGCACGCGCCACAGGTGCTGCTTCATGGCATAGGTGAGATACACGTAGAGCGCCGGGACCGTGCTGAGGAGCAGCGCTCCTGAAATCCAGAAGCCGAATCGCGACACCACCACGACCATCGAAACCAGCGTGATGGCATTCTGCAGCAGCGCCCCCAGCGTCTCCAGCATGGCCACCGGCCGGTGCCCGGCCTCGTTGCGCGCCCGGTGCAGGTTGTCGTAATACTCGGCCGAATCGTAGAACTTCAGGTCGACCGCGACGGACTCGCTGCGCTGCAATCGGCCCAGGCGCCGGCGCGCGACTTCGCGGCCGCTGCCGTCATAGACCGAG
>JAIQFU010000296.1 GCA_020073115.1 Terriglobia bacterium | reverse complement strand
GTCGGTATCCGCCTTCCGCATTAGCCCCCTCCTCCGATGCGGCGCACCCCAGCGTTGGCGCGCTACAAGGCGACTGTGGGAGTAATCCGGCCAGATTTCCTCGAACGGCGTATCTGGCCAGTGTACGAGTCGGGGACCATCCCATCGGGGCAGCAATCCGGGCACTTCCGCGACTAGGGCGTGATACGGCAAGTGGATTGTTTCGAGTCGCGCAATCCGGCACAAGCCCAGTCAGTGCAACCGCTTCGTGGGCCTAACGCCACGTTCACGGCCCGGTGACGGGCGCTACCACCGCATTAAGACTAGCAGAAGAGCCGTCGCCGCGTCCGGTCCGCTGGAACGCGTGTTATGCAGTGTCGAGTGCGTTCGGAGTTCAATGCGGGCTTGAATTGGCCCCACGCCTGACCGCACGCATCGTTGGAACGGGTACCTCGGGCAGCCCCAGGAACCGCGCGGCATTGTTATAGAAGATGTCGTGCTTCTCCTCGTCCGTGAGGAATGGCGCCGACTCGATTCCCTCGATTGCCTGACCGATGAGTTCCGGCCAAACCATCTGGTCCGAACCGAACATGATCCGCTTGCCGAATCCCGCGGTGATGAGATGGTGTAGCATCGCGTGAAATTGTCCGCGCGGTATGGCGCCCCAGTCCATGGCTGCCACATCGACGTATACCTGCGGATACATGTGCAGGATGGCGAGCGTGCTCTCCTGCCAGATGTCGCCCATGTGCATGATGTAGAGCCTGAGTCCTCGATGGCGCGCGAGCACCGGGTCGAGGTGAAGCGGGTTGCCTCGTTCGATGCGGTATTGTGGGCAACAGGTAAACACGGCTTCGGGGAAGGTGAGGCCGGTGTGGACGCCAATGGGTAGGTTCAGTTCGGCCGCCAGGGCGAAGTACGGCGCGAGCTCGGGTCCATCATAATCAACGCCCTCGTACGGCGAAGTGATTTCGCCAAGTCCTTGAAGCAGACCGGCGGCGTGTTCGCCACGCAACAAGTCCAGTGAAGGGGTTGGGTCGTGTGCGCGGGTATCACTCGCGGGGCGGCCGCTGAACAAGGCGAACGCGAAGAAGCGATCGGGCGCCCGTGCTTGCCATGCATGGACCGTTTCGAGGGATCCACTCAGCACTCCAACCTTGATGTTGTATCGGTCCATGGCTTCCAAGGTGAGCCGAAGGATGTCCGCACTGGTCTTCGCCTCGGGTGGCTTGCCCGTCGTCGGATGCGGCGGCCGATTGCCATTCGACCAAGCCTCGAACGTGAAGGCATGCATGTGCACGTCGATGATGGGTCGATTCACGGCAGATTCGTTCCTGGCGGGTTCGCCCCGCTGGCCGGATCCGCACCCAACCAGGGCAACCAAGACTACCAGCGCCAAGAACGTCCTGAGCATCCTCAGAGTCTACATCACCTCAGATGAGCGAGAAGTCATCTCACTGATCTGCATGCGCGACCGCTTCGCGCGGATGACGCGCCACTCGTACGAAGCTCGGATGAGGGTGACGCGGCCCCGAAGTCCGGTTGAAGGAAATCAGGAACGTCGTTGCGTCCGGCCCCAGTCCGCACATCGGCGGGCGGCGCATGCCGCAAGGGCCAGCCCCGTCCGATAGCTCTCTTCGCTGCTGCTCTATTCCACGCGCAGTGCTGACATCGGATCGATGCGTGAGGCGCGGAATGCCGGGATGTAGCCGGCCAGCATCACCACTGCGACTAGGAAGGCGACGGTGGCGCCCAAGGTGGCGGATCCGTGGGTTCGACCCCGAAAAGGAGTCCGGCCATGAGGCGAGTCAGAACCAGCGCCACGCCAACCCCAATGCGATCCCGATCGAGACGAGGCGCGCCGTCTGTGCCAGAACGGCGTCGCCGCACCCGTCCGGTTGACGCGCCAAGCGCCATGCGGATTCCAATTTCCTGCGTGCGCTGGCCGACGCTGTACGAGAGAGCAGACCAACAGATGCTCCTCGAAAGCAGTGACGGCGGCTTCAGGCAGCCTCTCCATCACGTACGCCTCGGCCACGTCCTCTGGATCCGTCGGACAACGATAGTTTTCCCCGAGCGGCACGCCCTAATGGTATGTATCGGCTGGGTGTATATCAATAGGAAGTCCCCATACACTCGGGCCGATTTGTAACGGCCGTACTGGAACGATGAACCCATTGTGACGGCGGCGAGACGGTGCCGACGTCCGCTCTGACCAGCGGCGAAAGCTGGCCAAATCCTTTTCCGCATGCTCGGCTTCAGCATCCGAAGACGTGCGCTCGCCGGCGACCGGGCTGGTGGCGCGTACCGCGTAGCGCTGGGGCGCACCCAGAATCCGGGGTCCCCTGAGCTGTGGCGCCCGGTGCGGCGCACCCCAGCGTTGCCGGCCACGAGCCGACTTCCCGCTCTAAATCCGGTCCAATGTCCGGATTGGCGATCCGCCCGGAACTCGGCCAGCCACTTCAGCGGGGTCGATGGTGATACGCCCAAGTGGCGCCCCCTGCACCCTCAAGGCCGCTATTGCTGGCAGGGATTCGTCACGCCGGACGGATGCGCCGACTAGTCTCCCGGGAGCCAGGAGCGTGGCGGTGCGGCTACTTCGATACCTCCCTGAATCGCCATAACTCCGAACGCAAAGTGTCGTGCACCGCGATGATGTCCCCATCAGGCGTCCACCCTGGTACAAGATTGTCTCCGCGCCTGTCAGTCGGGATCACCGTAATCGTCCGGCCGTCCACGATTGCCGGTTTGTAGTCGAAAACTTGCGGAGTCACCACGCAAAGCAAAATGCGCCCATGCCGGTCGATAGCCGACGGGGATAGGTTCACGGTCGCCAGCCGCATTCCGGCCGGAAGCGCAATCGGCTCCGCGGCCCCGGACGGGAGTTCTATGCGGGACATTCCCCGGCTGTTGTGAATCACCAGCATCCGCCCCGCCGGGTCGATCGCCAGGTCGTCGCCATCCGCGATCCGCTCCGGCGTTCCTCCCGTTTCCGGCATTGAATAAATCGTGTCTTGAGCGGTGTAATAAATGGTTTTGAGGCTAGGTGAATAGGCAACCGCTGTGGCGTCGCCGCCCGGAACCGGAACCTCCCGCCGGAGCACACCGTTGCGAACCGAGGCGAAGGCGATTAGCCGTTTTCCGGAGTGGCCCAGCAGAAGCATCACTTCATCCGCGCCTGCTGGTGACGCGTATGCGGCCTCGCCGGCGTCCGCCTGCAGGAATAGGCGAAAATCCGTGCCTATATTTCCGGAGAGGAGCTGCGGATTGTCGCCGAAGGGACCAATGATCAACAGGCGGCCATCGACCAGGGGGAGTATCATGCTCTTGAGTGGTGGCGGGCCAGGCGATTCGGCAATGAGTCTGCCCGACGCGGTGAACCGGGAGATGGAAGGAGTCATGTCGGCCGAGTCTACGTAGATCGATCCATCAGGAGCTGCATCCACAGAAAATGGCGGACTGCCGTTCGAAAAAGAGAGCACTGGCACGTGTCCGGCTCTCCCGCTTCTCTGCACCCGGATCAGTTCGAAGCTGTTTTGTTCCCTGGCCAGCATCAGGAAGGCGCGGCCATCGGGAGTCGGCGCCAGGGGAATTCCAAGCTGAAACTCGAAGCGGTTGACAGGCGCTTGCGGATCGAGTCGCCGGAACTTGCGCGTCGAGAGATTCAGAATATACGTCTGTGCGCCGGCGTCGAGCCCGCCCTCCTCTGTGGCACCCATGAAAACAACCTCTTTGCCATCCGCGAATGCGCGCAATGGTGGGCCGACATCGAAGGTATCCAAATAAGCCGGTAACGGCTCGGTTCGTCCCGACTCCGGCCAGAATCGAAAAACCTGGTCGTGTCCGCGAGGCGTCCGCTTGAGCACAACCAGACTTCCGTCGGGCAGCGCCTGCGGCGCCCAGCCGTCGTCCAGCAGGAGCGTTGGTTCTCCGCCCAGCGGCGGAATCGAGTAGACTCCGGAGGCCCGCTCCCAGAAGCGGTCGAAGAACAGGCGCGATCCGTCTCGCGCCCACGAAACGTTGACGACGGAGCCATTGCTGGTGTCGTGCGTCAGAACATTCCAACTCCCGCCGTCGGCTTTCATAATAGCGACCTGCGTCTGCGCTCCGGCGAGAGCGAGTAGTGCCAGCATCTGGCCGTCCGGGGACACGCGCGGCGAGAAGGCGACTACCGGGCCGCCGAGGCGGGCGCCGGCCCACATCGGCATTGCCGAGCGCCGCAGCGACTGCCACCACGATCCAGCCAGCCCGCCCGCGGCGAGGGCAATCACGATTGCCGCGGCCCATAGCCATCGCGATCCGCTCCGCCGGGCATGGCCGCCCGCTGCCGGTAGAGCGAGCGTTTGTGACAGGTGATCCCGCGTCTGCCGGAGCTCCCGGTACAGGTCGCGTGTCGAGTCGTATCGCTGGTCCGGATCTTTCGCCATGCAGCGCTCGATCGTCCAGCGCATTGGCGCAGGGATCTCGGGAGGCAGCGGCTCGGCTTCCTCGCGGATGATGGCGGTCAGGGTTTCGGCCGCGCTGGCGCGCTGAAACGCGCGCCTTCTTACGGCGAGTTCGTACAGGATCAGCCCGAAAGAGAACTGATCGCTTCGGTGGTCGACTTCCCTCCCGCTCGCCTGTTCGGGGCTCATGTAAGTCACGGTCCCTACCACGGTCCCGGGGTCCGTGACGGTTAACGTGCGCGTGGCATCGCCGACCGCTGCGGCCTGTCGCTTCGCCAAACCGAAATCGAGAATTTTTACCCGGCGATCCTTGGTAATTAGGATGTTGTCCGGCTTCAGGTCACGATGTACGATTCCGGCGCTATGCGCGGTGGAAAGGCCATCGGCGATCTGCAGCGCGATGTCGAGGAGCTTGCGTACGTCTTCCGGCGCCCGTACCGGTTCGCCTTCGACGAACTCCATGACCAGGTAGTTCTCGCCGACGTCATAGATCTGCGCGATATTCGGATGATTCAGCGCGGCGATGGCGCGTGCCTCGCGCTCGAAGCGCTCGCTGAACTGAGCTTGCGAGAACTTGAGCGCCACAATGCGATCGAGACGCGTGTCGTGGGCCTTCCACACCTCGCCCATGCCACCCGCACCGGCGGCGGAGAGAAGTTCATAGGGCCCAACGCGATCACCTGCCGAGAGTCCCGCCATTGAGCGTTCTATCTTACCAATTTGGCTTGTCTCCCATCTGGCGCATTTGGGCAACCGTCAGCGCTGCCCTGAGCGAGTCACGCGCGACTCGTACGAAGCTGCTCCATCCGCAAATGAGGTGGCACGCTTTCTACGAGTAGGCGACAAAGCCGGAACCATCGTTAAAAGCTGAGACCTCTCGCGGTTTGTTTGACGTGATCCTTGATGCCGGGGTTCCTCGCGGGATACCGACGTCCGCTGAATCGCGATTCTGTGGAGTGCCTCCTGCACCTGCCGGACAAACGCGGTCAGCGAACGTCCGGGTGCTGGAGAAGTCTCTGCCTGCGGCCAAAGCGGCGAAGTAGACGGGCATTGCCGCGGGTGCAGCCAGTGCGCCCGCCGTTGCGTTTTTGCTTGACGGAATCTTGACACTGCGCTGACAGACGGAGGAAGTGGTAGTGTTGCAGTAGATTTTACAGGCGCAATGAAGCTGCAATACGCTTGGCGGTCGATGCTCGCCGGACGATTGCTACTCCTGTTCCTGCTGGTGACGCTGGTCCCGGCCGGGGCGCTGATCGTGCTGGGGCTGAGGCTGGCGTCGCAGGACCGGGTGTTGCTCGGGCAGCGGATGGCCGAGCTACGACAGGCAGACCTGGACCGTGCGGTGCTCGCCCTTACGGCGGAAGTTCAATCCTGGCAGGCGGCGCTGGCCACGCGCGATTTTCGTGACGCGGCCAGCCTGCCTGCCGACTCCGCACTGATTCTTGTTTCCACCCGCGAAGCTCGCGCCCTCCCTCCCGGACGGATGTTGTGGAGTCCCTTGCCTCCACGCCTGGGGCAAGCGCCCGACGCCGCCTTTCGCGATGCCGAGCAATTGGAGTTCGCCGCCAGGCGGGAGGAAGAAGCCCTGCGCGCCTACGAATCCCTCGCCCAGTCACCGGATGCGGCGGTACGCGCGGGCGCGCTGGTCCGGCTGGCGCGTATTCACCGCCGCGCCGGCCGGTGGAATGAGGCGCTGGCCGTCTACGAGCGTCTTGCCGCCTCCACGGGAGTAGCGATAAACAGCATGCCGGCGGACCTTCTCGCACGTCGCGCGCGCTGCGAAGTCCTCGGCAAGAGCGAGCAGCGCGCCGGATTTGACAAGGAAGTCGCCGGCCTTCGGCGCGACTGGCTGGCCGGGCGATGGCTCCTGGACCGGCCGTCGTTCCAGCTCGTGACCGATCAGTTTTCCGGCTGGGCAGGCGCTGCGCAAAACCCACCTCAAGCGACCGAGACGATTTCCGAAACGGCCGAGTGGCTTTCCAAGCGCCTCGGCAACCCGGACCATCCGCCTGCCGGGAGCCGTTTCCTTGTCTTGAATGGGAGACCCATCACCCTCATCTGGCAAACCACCAACGAGGGTCTGGCGGCGCTGGCCGCGGGACCCGCGCTAGTGGAGAGGACCTGGCGCGTTAAAGCCGCCGCAGGGCTTCCTCCCTGCCGGCAACTGGTCATCGCGGGGGATTCCGCACGGGCCACACTCCAACGCTCGCTTGCCGAGACTGGGCTGCCGTGGGCGGCCGGCTTGATCGAGACCGGCGCGCCTCCCACGCCGGCAGAGTGGGGCGCGCGCCGGCGCGTTTTGTGGTGGGCCCTTTCCGCCATCGTCGTCCTGGTGGCTGCGTGCGGTCTGCTGCTGTGGCGCATCTTCCGCCGCGAGAT
>JAIQFU010000295.1:6874-9802 GCA_020073115.1 Terriglobia bacterium | reverse complement strand
GTGCGCAGCAGCTTCGATTGCAGACCCTGGGAGATGTTGGCGATTTCGTCCAGGAACAGCGTGCCGCCATCGGCCATTTCGAAGCGCCCCACGCGATCGGACTTGGCGTCGGTAAACGCGCCCTTGACGTGGCCGAACAACTCGCTCTCGAAAACGCCCTCCGCCAGGCCCCCGGTATTCACCGTGACCAGCGGGCGGGGGGCGCGCAGCGACACCGAATGCAGGGTCTGCGCCACCAGGCCCTTGCCGGTTCCGTTCTCGCCCGTGACCAGCACGTTGGCGTCGGAGGGACCGACGCGCGAAATCACGTCCAGCACCGGACGCATGGCGGCGGAGTGCGCGATGAGTTGCGGAAACCGGTCGGCGCGGAGGGCCAGGTTCTCGGCTTCGAGGCGCTGGCCCCGGCGCAAGGCGCGCCCGAGTTCGATCTGCGTCTTGAGTATGGCCGAGAGGCGGGCGTTGTCCCACGGCTTCTGAATGAAATCGCGCGCCCCGCGCCGCATCGCCTCCACCGCCAGTTCCACGGAGCCCCAGGCGGTCATCACCACCACCGGCAGGGTGGAATCCATGGCCTGGACGCGATTCAGCAGGTCGAGCCCCTCCTCGCCGGAGGTGGTATCGCGCGCATAGTTCAGGTCCATCAGGACCACGTCGAAGTCGCGCGCCTCAATGGCGTTGACGATGGCGGCCGGGGAAGAGGCGGCCTCGGCCTGATAACCTTCTCCCTTTATCAGGAAGCGGAGCGCTTCCAGCACGTCGGCCTGGTCATCCGCGATCAGGATCGTAGGGGTACAGGAATCGGATGATCTCATCGGAACAGACAAGGTTCCCGCATTTGCGCGGCCAAAGCTATGTGGCTTTAGCGGAACGGGTTACCGATAGAGTACCACCTGGGTGGTGTCCGATTGCGGGAATGGCGCTATTTCCAGCTTGCCCAGTAGTCCTTCCACTCCACCTGCTCGCCCGCGGGCAGCACCTGGATGGGGTTCAACCCGTCGAGCATCACGGCGTATTCGTCCGTTTGGGCCTTTTTCCCCTGATTGGCAAGCGCTTTGGGATGGGGCCCGTGATGGATGCCGCGGGGGTGCAGCGTGGCGTACCCCGGCTGGATGTTGTCCTTGCTGAAGAAATCGCCGTCGTGATAGAAGATGAACTCGTCGTAGTCCGTGTTCCGGTGGAAAAACGGGACGCGCAGCGCCTGCGGGTCCTGCTCCAGGGGCCGCGGCACGAAACTGCAGATCACGGCGCCTTCAGTGACGAAGGTGGTATGGGCGCTTGGCGGCAGGTGGGCGCGATGGCTCATGATGGGCCGGATGTCGCGCAGGTTCACTTTCCACACGGTGAGGTCGCCCTTCCACCCCACCACGTCGATCGGGTTGAACGGGTAGAACACCTTCGAGATCTCGTTATCGGCCTTGATCCGAACCTCCCACTCGCGGTTGTCGTCGAGGTGCGGGGCGGGCTCCGGGGTGGTGACGGACGCCGGATCGTAGAGCGCATGCTGTCCGAGCAGGCCCTTTTCCGGAGGGTTGAACTCGGTTCGCGACTGCACGACCAGGAAGAAGTTGTCGCTGGTCTCCGGGATGAGCCGGTACGTCACGGCTCGCGGGACCACGAGGTAATCGCCGGGCTCGAACGGGAGCGGGCCGAAATCCGTGTCGATGGTTCCCGCTCCCCGATGCACGAAAATGAGCTCGTCGCCGTCCGCGTTCCGAAAATAGAACGGCATGGGCTGCGAGCGGCGCGAGACGGAAAGCGTGACGTCGCCGTTGCCCAGGAACGCCACCGGAGCGCCCTGCGGGTCGTGGCAATCGGATGGCGCCAGCCGGTTGAGGTCGAACAAGTGCGGCCGCAGCTTACCCTCGAAGCGCACCCAGCCGGTAGGAGGATGCGCGTGATAAAGGTGCGCGCTCTTGCCATAAAATCCTTTCCGGCCGTGCTCTTCCTCGAAGGTCCCCTCGGGAATTCCGACGTGCGCCTGCGGGGCGAATTTGCCTTTCTTCAACGGGTACATACGCCCTCCCGAATTCAGGATAGGCGCAGGACAGGCGTGCGGATGGTGATTCCCCGCACGGAACACGCGCAAGGAGGATGCCGGGCGGCTGTAGCGTCCGCCCGACCGTCATCCCCGCCTCGCGACGGGAAGTCACCTGCCGCCCAGCGAGCAACTCTTACAAATGCCGAAACCGCTGCCATTCCCTACAATGAACCCGCAAAACATCGTCAGCTTTGAGAGTTCGTCGGCGCTCAGCGGCTTCTTGGCGAACTGGGTCTCGACAGTCGTATAAGCAAAACTCAGGGCGCCGGGCACCGCCGGGGGCAGCGCGTGTATCGTGGTCCCCCAGGCCACCAGGCCGGGCGCAAGATTGGCCTGGGTTACCAGCGAGGCATTGCAGGTGGTCTGTGCGGACGCGAGGAGTTTAATGGTGGCGGAAGTCGGAACTGCAGGCGTAAGCAAGTTGATGGCCAGGTCCCTGTTGACCGACCACGATGCGAGCCCGTTGGGCGCGAGGCGGCAAGAGCAGCAGGCCTGGAGCTGCGAATCCGGGGTGACCAGGTAGGCGTTGACGCAAATGTCCCCGCCACTGAAGGGGCCACCCCTGGCTCCAGAGTTTTGGACGTTGACGATGGAGTCCCCCACATTGAGGTTTGCCGCGTAACGAATTTGATATGCGTCCTCCGGCGCCGGCACAATAGTAGTCTGGGCGAGTCCCGCTATGCACAGCAGACACGCCGCGGGAAAAAGTCGCAGAAACATCGTTGAGCCCCTCCTCAGGTGTACCAATGCTACGCGTCCGCTGCGGGCGTGACAATGAGGGGTTCCCCGCGAACCGCGCCGGGCTACTTCTTGCCGGTCGCTCCCAGCGCCGTCCCCAGGGCGTACGCCATGTCCGTTGACATGGAAGGCAGCAACTGCTCGGGGGCTTC
>JAIQFU010000295.1:0-6815 GCA_020073115.1 Terriglobia bacterium | reverse complement strand
CCGTCCAAAGGGTTCGGCCGTCGCGCCCGTCCACCAGCGCCAGCCCGATCTTCACCTGTCCGTCGTGTAGGTAGACGCCGCCTTCCAGCAGGGCATCCACCGCTAAGCGGCGCGCCACGGCGGTCGCGTTTGCGACCTGGCCGCGAAACTCGGGGGACACCTGCCCCACCACGCGCAGGCTCTGGTACATGGTGAGCTTCTCTGTGAGATTTGCGACCACCCCAGCTACGTACGGCTCTACTTCGGGCAGTCTGTTGACATTCTCAAAGGGGAGGACCGCGACGGAACGGTATCGTCGCGCCTCGGGTTTTGGGTGGAGCAGCCGCGAGGCCCCGAGTACGGCCAGGGCCAGCACCGCCGCCGCGCCCAGGAGCAGCGCCGTCCGGCGGACAGCGGCGCCCCGCGTACGGCGGGTGAAGAGGGGGGAATAGGAACCCCGGGGCAAATCGATGCGGATGGGCGTCCGGCGGCGGCGCCGGCCCGCGTAGTATCGGTCGAGGCTCTTTCGCAGCCGCTCGGCGACCAGCCGCACCACGCCGTCCATCTCCGGGTCGAAGGACTCCTTCCGGCCGAACACGGCGGCCGCGATGGCGCGCTCCTGCAACGCCGCGGAATCGCCTTCCAGGGCGCGCTCGACGAGGTAGCGGAGGAGGTCCTTCTGTTGAACGCCGGCCTTGGGGAAGCAGTGGGAGGCCAGTATGGCTGCGAGCTGCGCGCGGACCTCTTCGGGCTCCGGCGCGCCGCCCGCCGAATTACCGGCGGGTTTGAACCAGGACACGTTTCCCGCGCCAGTATAACATCCGGATGTTTTCGCGTAGAATCGCCGCCGGGCCGAACATGCCCGGCCCTGCGCGGATGCCGGGTATTGCAGGGACGAGCCATGCCTCGCCCGCAGCGATCCGAAGAAGCATCAGCCCTGCGCCACGCGATTGCGGAGGGCGCCCAAAAGGTCGGATTCCAGCCGCACTTCGTCGCCGGGCTTCAGGGGGGCCGGGCCTGCCAGGTCGGCGGTCACGATCTCCCCCGGCCGAATCCCGCCACGCGCATCGAGGACGCCTTCCAGGGCGCCGGCGTCCGCCCGCATCCATTCCTCGCCGTTGATCCACATGCTGACCGAAATGCTCCCGGGGCTTTTGATGTCGTTCGGCGTCACCAGGTAAGGGCCCATGGCGGAGTGCGGTCCGCACGCCAGGCGGAGAGCGTAACCGGCGAGGTCCCGGCGCGCGGAGCCGGGGTTGACATACGATCCCCCCACGGCCGCAATCTGCGGCGTCCAGAGAGCGTCCGGCCCCGGAGACGGGAGATCGTCCCCGGTCCCCGCCGTTATAGCGAAGCGGCAGCCCGGGAGCGGAGCCCGCAGGCGCACTTCGTCCGCCTGGTACACCAGGGTTTCGTCATTGGGACCGCGGGGCGCCGGGTTGTTCCGCCACCAGTCGGCCGGGTGCGGCCCGGCGCCGAGAAACAGTTCCTCCGCGGTGTGCATGGCGCGCAAGCCCGCGCGCAGAAACGCCGGCATCGTGGAGGGAACCAGGGCGTCCGCCAGGCGTTGCGGCTCCGGTTCCCCGGATTGCGCCATGTACCAGGCCACGGCGAAGTTCAAGTCCACAATAACGCCCGTTTTACAGGCTCCGGCGCGCTGGTGGCGCCCCAGGTGGGTCGAGACCTCGAAGGTGCAGAGTTTCATCAGAGATTGCCGCGCCGCGCCTGCTCGCGCTCGATGGCTTCGAACAGCGCCTTGAAGTTCCCCTTGCCGAAGCTGCGGCTACCCTTGCGCTGGATGATCTCATAGAACAGCGTGGGCCGGTCTTCCACCGGGCGCGTGAAGATTTGCAGCATGTAGCCTTCGTCATCGCGGTCCACCAGGACGCCGAGTTCCCGCAACTCGGCGATGGGTTCGTCGATGGGCCCGGTGCGCGCCAGGAGATCGTCGTAGTATGCGGAGGGCACGCGCAGAAACTCCACGCCTTGCCGCCGCAGCGCGGAAACCGTCTCGATGATGTTCTCCGTGGCCATGGCCACGTGCTGCACCCCGGGCCCCCGGTAGAACTCCAGATACTCTTCAATCTGCGATTTCCGCTTGCCCTGGGCCGGTTCGTTGATGGGGAACTTGACGCGCTCGTTGCCGTTCGACATCACTTTGGACATGAGGGCGGAATACTCGGTCGAGATGTCTTTGTCGTCGAAATGCTTGAACAGGCGAAAGCCCATCACGTCGCGGTAGAAATCCACCCAGCGGTTCATCTCGCCCCAGCCCACGTTCCCCACGATGTGATCGATGTGCTGGAGGCCCGCCGGGCGGGCGAGGGCGTCCTCCGGCGCCGGCTCGAAGCCGGGGAGAAAAACGCCGCGGTAGTTGCGCCGTTCCACAAACGTATGGATGGTGTCGCCGTAGGCGGCGATGGAGGCGATGCGCGCCTCCCCCTGGGCGTCGCCGAGCGTCTCCGGCTCGCGCACGCCGCGGGCCCCGCGCCGCGTGGCTTCCCGCCATGCCGCTTCCGCGTCGTCCACCCACAGCGCGATGTCCCGCACGCCGTCGCCGTGCAGGCGGATGTGGTCCGCGATCGGACCTTCCGGCGAGAGCGGCGTGGTCAGCACGAACCGGATCTTGTTCTGGACGAGCGCGTAGGACGCCGACCCGCGCACGCCCGTCTCCGGCCCGCGGTAGGCGGCGAGGCGGAACCCGAAGGCGGTGCGGTAATAATGCGCCGCCTGGCGGGCATTGCCGACGTAAAACTCAATATAATCCGTGCCGTTGAGGGGGAGAAAATCCTTCTCAACCTGCGCGGCTCGCTCCAACACCTGCGGCATACACCCTCCTGAACGCTTCCACGCAGAGCTCGTTTTCCGCGTCCGTGCCGGTCGAAATCCGAAGACAGTCCGGCAATCCGAAGGCCCCCAGCGGCCGGACCACCACGCCCTGCGCCAGCATCTCCTCGAAAATACGCTTGGCGTCCCGCTCCCCCGGCAGGACGATCATGATGAAATTCGCTTCCGATTTGGCCGCGGGGACACCCAGTTCCTGGAAAGCGGCCGAAAGATACCGCAACCCGCGGGCGTTCAACTCCAGGGTGCGGTGTAGAAATTCCTTGTCGGAGAGCGCCGCGATGCCCGCCGCCTGCGCCGGCGTGGAAGGCTCGAACGGCAGCTTCACCTTCAACAGATTGCGGATCAGTTCCTCGTGCGCGAATCCGTACCCGATGCGCGCTCCCGCCAGCCCGTACGCCTTCGAAAAAGTACGCAGCGTAATCACGTTGTCGTAGCGGTAATGCATCGAGTCGGGGTAGGTCGGGTTGTCCTGGGCGTACTCGAAATACGCCTCGTCCAGAATGATCAGGACGCGCTCCGGCACGTGTCGGTAAAACTCATCGAACTCGCGCCGGGTGAAGATGGTTCCGGTGGGGTTGTTGGGGTTCGCAAGGTAGACGATCTTGGTGTTCGGGTTGATATGCTCCGCCAGGGCCCGCAGGTCGTATCTCCACCCGATGTAAGGAACGGTGCGATACTTCACGCCGCGCGAGCGGGCCAGGACCTGAAACCCGATGAACGCGGCCTCCGTGGTGAGCACTTCGTCCTCATCGCAAAGAAAGGTGCGGATGATGTTGGACATGATGCCCTCGGACCCGCTGCCGGCGATCACGTTGTCTATCTTCAACTCGAACTGGCGCGCCAGGATCTCCCGCAGGGCCAGGCCCCCGTCGGGGTAGATATTCACGCCGTCGAGCGCGCGGCGCATGGCCTCCACGGCTTTGGGCGACGGACCCAGAGGATTCTCGTTGGACGCCAGTTTGGCGATCTGGGACAGCCCGTACTGACGGCGGACCGATTCGATCGTACGCCCCGCCTCATACGGCCGGAGCGATTCGATATAGGGAGGGACGAGGGGCACCAATTACATTGTAGCCGCGGCCCGTTCGCGGCCGGACGCGCGCGGGACGGCGGCGTACCGTTTTGTAGCGCAGGCGCGCATGCCTGCCGTGTCCAAACTTTCCGCGTGGGGACACCCGGTCCGAGCGAACCCAGAGGGCGGGCGCCGCAGGATTGCCGACACGGCAGGCATGCAACCCACGCTACACCGACAGCAGCCTATGGAAGAACGACCGGTACTTCCTGAGCGCGATGCGCAGGTCTTCCGTGCTCACCTGGTCGCCGCGGTCCCACTGGTGCTCCAGCTTGCTTCTTTCCTCGCTGAAGTTTTCCGCCAGGCGCTTCATGGCCAGGGCCACCAGCTCGTCGGCCTGCTTCACGGCGGCCCGGGGCTCATCCACGAAGCCGGTCTGGATCTGGTCCCACCGCGTGCGCAGGTCGTTGCTGAAATCCGCGGGGAGCAGCGGTCCGGGGGCCGGTTCCATCGCAGCCCCGCCGCCGCCCGCAGCCCGTGTTTCGCCGCCCCGCTCCTCCGGCTCGCGCCGATCCTCCTTCCGGCGTTGTTCCGGGCTTTCTCCGCCCGCAATGAAACTGGCTGTGGATAGATGTTCGTCCTGTGTGCGGTTCATGGTTTACCTCGTTTACCTCCGTACGCCCGTGTGGGCCTCCAAAAGTTCATCGAACAGGTCCCTGTAATAGACCAGCGCCTGCCGCAGATCCTCCGTACTGGCCTCTCCTTTCTCGCGCCGCACGGCGATGGCGTGCGCCGCGCGATAGTTGCGAACAACTTGCGGGTGGTCTACCGAGATATCCTCTGCCCGCCGCTCGAAGTCCGCCATGGGGTAGCCGCGCGCGCGCATGGCCTCGCTCACCAGGTTATCGGCGTCGTGGATCGAGCTTTCCGGATTATCGACAAAGCGCGCCTGGACGTCGTGCCAGAGTTGACCGAAGCGTTCCCTCTCCTCGGGGAGCAGGGGCCGGATATGAAGTTTCTCCATGCGCCTCTGGCGGGCCCGCAGGGCCGCCTCGGCTTTTGGCGCATCGCCGTATTGGCGGATGGCGTGTTCGTACTCCGGCCCGAACTGCGACTGCAGGGTTCGGGACCGGCGTTGCCGCAGAAAATACCAGGTCAGCGCGGCCGCGACGATAATGGCAGCGATGATGATGATCACAATGGCTGTCGTGGTCATGTCTGCACTCCTGCGAACAAGCAGTGCAGATCGAGGTCCAAAACGTTGTGAAATGTCGCGCGGCGCAGCCGTTGTGCGCTGGCTGCCCAATGCTCAGGCGATGTCGCGCGCGGCCAGGATCTCGTCGATCACCCGCATATTTCCCAGCGCCATTTCGAGCGGGACGGGAACTTCGCTGTCTTCCTCGATGGCGCGCGAGAAAGCGTCGGCCTGCAAACCGTACTGGTCGCAGACGGGGAACTCCTCGCTGACGATGCCGCCGCCGGAGGCGTCCGATCCGTCGTCGAGCAGGATCCGGCAGGGGCGGTCGGGCGGCGCGTTGAACGGGATCTCGACCTCGATGCGCCCGGTGGTCCCGAAGAATTGCATCCGCTGGTAGGGCACGAGTTGCGTGCCGCAGGTGAAAATCGAATGGCCGGAGGGGAACTCCAGCAGGGCGGAGGCCAGCCGGTCGGTTCCCATCCGGGGGTCCCGCTCCACCGCGGCGGCGACTCTCCGCGGCTCCTCGCCGAAGATCCAGCGTGAAATGAAAATCGGGTAGCAGCCGATGTCCATCACGCCGCCTCCGCCGAATGCGGGGATATTGCGGATGTTCCGCGGATCGGCGTTGTGGTAACTGAAGAACCCCGTGATGGACCGCAGCCGGCCGATGCGGCCGGAGCGCACGAGTTCCCTCACGCGCAGCCACTGCGGGTGCGCCGCTACCATGAAGGCTTCGCCGATCTTCACGCCCGTGCGGTCCCGAACCGCGATCAGCTCGCGGCACTCGCCGGCGTTCATCGCAATGGGCTTCTCGCAAAGGACGTGCTTGCCCGCCTCGGCGGCCCGGACGGACCACGGAACGTGCAGGTGATTCGGAAGGGGTATGTAGACGGCGTCGATCTCGGGGTCGGCCAGCAATTCCTCATAAGCGCCGTAGGCGCGCGGAATCTGCAGCGCGCGGGCGGCCTGTTCGGCCCGGGCGCGGTCGCGCGACGCGATTCCGGTCACGGCCGAGCGGGCGCACCCGCGCATCCCCGGGATCACTTTCTTCAGAGCGATATCGGCGGCGCCCAGGACGCCCCAGCGGATTCGGCGGCTCACCGTAGCAGTGTAACCCACACGAGTCCGGATACGGCACGCAACATGCGTACGCCACAAAGCGGCGCCGAGGCCGTAAAATGTTCTGAGACTCATGCACATCCTTTTGTTCTACGACGTGGTGGACGATTTCGTGGGGAAGCGGGCGCCGTTCCGGACCGAGCACCTCGAGTTGGTCCGCCAGGCCCACGAACGCGGGGAGTTGATCCTGGGCGGCGCGTTGGCCGAACCGGTGGACGGGGCGGTCCTGGTCTTCCGGGGAGATTCGCCGGAGATAGCCGAAGCGTTCGCCAAAGCCGATCCCTACGTCCGTCACGGCGTCGTAACCGGATGGCGCGTGCGGAAGTGGACGACGGTGGCCGCCGCAACCGGTGCGACCGGGGTTCCAGCGGAAGGCGTTCATCCGGCCCCCGTGGATGTGTCGGAATTGTCTGCGGGAGACTGGCCCTCCGTCCGCGCCATCTACCTGGAGGGCATCGCCACCGGAGACGCCACCTTCGAGCAGGCCGCTCCGGAATGGGATCAGTGGCATGCGAGCCACCTGCCGGCCCCGCGGATCGCCGCCCGCTCGGGAGGGGCCGTCCTGGGGTGGGCCGCTTTGAGTCCCGTAAGGGCATCGCGTTGATGCCGCGTTTGGGCGAGGCCTATTGGAGCCTCGCCAATCTCAAGACATTTCAATTC
>JAIQFU010000679.1:2346-2922 GCA_020073115.1 Terriglobia bacterium | reverse complement strand
CGACTCCATCCTGATCGACGAAGCGCGTATTCCCCTGGTGATCGCCGGAGGCGATTGCGACGATACGGCGCTGGCCTACGTCGCCGACCAGGTGGTGCGCCGCTTCCAGCCCGGAACGCATTACGCCATCGACGCCGGGAATCACAACGCCGCGCTCACGGATGCGGGGATCCTGGCCGTGGAAAACGCGTTCGGCTGCGGCAACCTCTTCGATTCGCGCAATCTCCCGCTGCATTCCGCCGTGGAGGATGCGCTGCACGCGCACGCGCTTCTCCACCGCGACGTGGATTACATCGTGAAGAACGGCGAAATCGAAATGGTGGACGAGTTCAAGGGCCGGATTGCGCTGGACCGCCGCTGGCCCGCCGGCCTCCACACCGCCGTCGAAGCCAAAGAGGGCGTGGCCGCCAAGTTCCAGGGGATAGTGCTCGGCTCGACTACCATTCAACACCTGGTTGCGCTCTATCCGCAGATCTGCGGCATGACCGGCACCGCCGCTACCCAGGAACTGGAATTGCTGAAAGTCTACGGCCTGCGGGTGGAGACCATCCCCACCAACCGCCCGGTGATCCGCGC
>JAIQFU010000679.1:0-2312 GCA_020073115.1 Terriglobia bacterium | reverse complement strand
CCGACATTCTCTTCGAAACCAAGGCGGAAAAGGAGCAGGCCGTGGCCGAAGAGATCCGCCGGGTCCATGCGGCGGGTCAACCAATTCTGGTGGGTACGGCGAGCGTGGAGGAGTCGGAGAGGCTCAGCCGCGCGCTGCCCGATATTCCACACCGGGTGCTGAACGCTCGGCAGGATGAAGCGGAAGCCGCCATTATCGCCGAGGCCGGCCGGTGCGGGGCGGTCACCATTTCCACCAATATGGCCGGCCGGGGCACGGACATCCGGCTGGGCGAAGGCGTGGCGGCGCTGGGTGGGCTCTACGTGATCGGCACGAACCGCCACGAGAGCCGCCGCATCGACAACCAACTGCGGGGTCGCAGCGGCCGGCAGGGCGATCCCGGCTGTTCGCGCTTCTTCCTATCTCTCGAAGATCCTCTGCTGGTGAAGTACGGCGACCTCGATCCGCGCTGGCGGAACGACCCCGAAACGGTGCAGCGGCTGGTCGAGGGCCAGCACCTCGACCAGCGCCTCTTTCTGCACGGTTACGACGTGCCCCTGGAAGGACAGCGAAACCGCATCCACACGGATCGGCAGGAGGTGTTGGAAGGCCGCATCCCTTGCGAATCGGAACTGGAACGGCTGGTCACCCTGCGCGCCATCGACGACCTGTGGGCCGACTACCTGGCGCGCGTAGCCGATTTCCGGGCGGGCATACCCTGGCTCGCGTACGCGGTGACCGCGCCGTATGGGACGAGGTTCGGCCAGCGGGACCCCCATGAGGAGTATCTGCAGAAGATCCACGAGTGGTTCCCCGAACTGGAAGCCGCCCTGCCGGCGGAGATCGCGCGGCGAATGGCCGAGGCCAAGGCCGGCGGCGCCCCCGACCCCGGCGAGCGCGGCGCCGTCTGGACGTACCTCACCACCGACCAGCCCTTCGGCAGTTGGACCGAGAGAATGGTTCGCGGTTTCCGGCGGAAATCGGAATCCCACCGGTTCTGGGGATGAGCGTGGCGGGCCTGAAAACACCACCCTGTGCCGTACTCAAACAGGAGTCCCATGACCCTCGAAGAGCTGCGATCCAGCTACCGCGATCAAGTCCTGTCGCTGGCGGAAAAACGCGGCGCCCGCAACGTCCGCGTGTTCGGATCCGTAGCGCGAGGCGAGCAACGTCCCGACTCCGATCTGGATCTGCTCGTGGATTTCGACCCGGGGCGTTCTCTTCTCGACCTCACGGGGTTGTGGATCGATCTTGAAAACGCTCTCGGGTGCAAGGTCGACGTGGTGTCAAGCCGTGGCTTCCGCCCGCGACTCGCGTCGGAAGTGTTGCGCGAAGCGATATCGCTATGAGAACTGATCGCCTCCGGCTCCTGGATGCGATCGAGCAGATTGAGCTCATCCGCGAGTTCTCGAAACCGGGTCGGAACGCGCTCTCTTCCGGAGTTCGCTAAGCTCATTGCAGTCGATCCTGGAGAAAGAGTCCTAACCCGCCGCCGCTTCGCGCCCCTGCCCCGCTGCCCTTGCCTCTTTCAGCACGGCGCACCAACCGGGATAACCCCGTGCGGCGGAGTACGGGTCGTCCTCCAGGGTGAACGCAACATCCAGGTGCGCCCCGGTGGTGAACTCCGCCGCCCGCGCCGCGAAATTCCAGGCCTTCAGGGCCAGCGTGCGGCCGTTCCGCCGCACGAGCACCCTCAGGTGCTTTTCGCTCCACACCACCGGCGGGCCGGCGACCTCTACGTCCAACGCGGCGAAAACCGGCTGCGGGTTGCCGTAGCCGAACGGGGCCAGCGCGCACACGTCCCGCGCCGCGTCTTCGTCGATTTCGGGCAGCGCGACCAGGGCGTCGATGCTGACCGCTGGAGCGAAGTCTTCCGGGCGAAGGCGGGCGGCGGCGCAGGCATTCAAGCGCTCGCGGAATTCCGGCACGCGCGCCGGATCGAGCGTCACCCCGGCCGCGTGGCTGTGCCCTCCGTACCGGGCGAAAAGATCGCGCATGGAATCGAGCGCGTCCAACAGGGGGAACGCCGGGATGCTGCGGCCGGAGCCCTGCGCCATGCCGTCATCGGGGTTCAGGCCGATAACGAACGCGGGCCGGTGAAAACGCTCCACCATCCGGCTGGCCACGATCCCCAGCACGCCACGGTGCCACGCCGGGTCGTAGTAGACCAGCGCGGCGGCCGATTCGTCCGCCGGCGTGCGCTCGCAAGCCTCGCGGATCTCCGCCTCCACCTGCTGCCGCTCCGCGTTTTGCCGGTCGAGTTGCCTGGCCAACTCCGCCGCGCGCCCGGCATCGGCGGTGAGGAACAACTCGATCACCGTTTCGGCCGTGTC
>JAIQFU010000294.1 GCA_020073115.1 Terriglobia bacterium | reverse complement strand
CCGCTGACCGAAGCCTTCGCCAACTGGAGCAACGCCAAGATCGTACTGCTCGCGCTGCTCGGCGGCACCATGGGCCAGGGCGTGGTCTGGTACACCGGCCAGTTCTACGCGCTGTTCTTCCTGCAATCGATCCTGAAGGTCGATGGCTATCCCGCCAACCTCTTGATCGCATGGTCGCTGGTGTTCGGCACCGGGTTCTTCGTCGTGTTCGGCGCGCTGTCCGACAAGATCGGCCGCAAGCCGATCATCCTCGCCGGCTGCCTGATCGCGGCGCTGACCTTCTTCCCGATCTTCCGGATGAGACGGTGGTGGCCGTCTTCGACGACGGTGTGAAATTTACCCTGCGCGATTTCAAGCTGATCCTGAACGTCCTCCCGCCCCAGAACCAGCAGATGGCCGTGCAGAACCGGAGGATGTTCGTCGAGCAATGGGCCTTGATGCGCCGGCTGGCGCAATTGGCCGAAAAAGAGAAGCTCGATCAGAGCAGCCCCGGGAAAGAACAGCTCCTTTACGGCCGCATGACCGTGATGAGCCAGGCCATCATCAATAAGGAGGCGAACAGCGTGGCGGTGAGCCCGGCGGAGATCCAGAAGTATTACGAGGACAACAAGGAGAGCTACAAACAGGTCCGGGTGAAGGCGATCTATGTCGCCTTCGGCGCTTCCTCCGGCGGAAAACAATCGCTCACCGAGGAGCAGGCCAAGGCCAAAGCCGTCAAACTGCTGGAGCAGATCCGTGCGGGGGCCGACTTCCTCACGCTGGTCAAAGAGAACTCGGACGATGAGACCTCGCGCGAGAAGGACGGCGATTTCGCCACCCTGCATCCCAAGGACAATATTCCGGATGCCATCCGTACGGCTGTGTTCGCGCTGAAAAAGGGACAGGTCACGGAGCCGGTGCGCCAGCCGAACGGGTTCTATCTGCTGCGCGCCGACGATGTCGCCTACCGGCCGTTGAGCGAGGTCCGGGACGAGATTTTCGGCGCCGTCCGGCAACAGCGCTTCGGCCACTGGCTCGAGGAGCAGAAGAACGCGACCAAGGTGGAGTTTCCCGATCCCGCGTTCCTCGGCGGGAGCGTGACGTTACCGCTGCCGATGCCGCCGCCCCCCGGAAAGTAGGCGGCGCAGGTCCCCGGCCTGCCTGGCGGACGGGGTAAGTGGGGAGTTGCCCCACGTCGGCATGCCGATTGCATCATTGTTTCGGTTATGCCAGCTACGGTCGCAATCGCACACACGGGGGAAAAGCACCGCTCGAGCGAGCGCGTGCTCACGCTTGTCCGGGAAGCGCTCGATTTGCTGGGCGGCATCCAGGCGTTCGTCAAGCCGGGCCAGACCGTCCTCATCAAGCCCAACCAGACCGTCTACTACTCGGCGGAGGAAGGCTGCACCACCGATCCTCTGGTGGTGGGCGCACTGATCCGCCTGGCGAAAGAGGCGGGCGCCGCGAAGGTCCAGGTGGGGGAATCGAGCGGCGGGTACTTTTCATCCCTGGAGTGCATGCGCATCACGGGCATGGCCGCCATCGCCGACCGCGAAGGGGCGGAGGTCATCGACCTGGGCAGCGACAAGACTCCCAACCGCGAGGTCGCCATTCCCGAAGGCAAGGTGATCCAGCGGGCGCCGCTGCCCGCGCCCCTGCTCGACGCCGACGTGATCATCTCCGTTCCCAAGGCCAAGAACCACCACATCGAGCCCATCTCCGGCGCCATGAAGCTGTGGGTCGGAGCGGTCAACCAGAATTGGCGCGAGTTCAACCACGGCGACGAGGACATGATCCCGCGCTTCGTGGATCTCATGACCGTCTGCCGGCCGGACCTGTGCGTGGTCGATGCGCTGATCTGCGGCGAGGGCGACGGCCCCATCGCCGACCTGCCGCGCTGGGGCGGCTGCATCCTGGCCTCCACCGATCCCGTGGCCACCGACGTCGCCATCGCGCAGCTCATGGGTCACGACTGGAAGAAACTGCGCTTCGCCGAGGAGGGCGAGAAGCGCGGGCTGGGCGTGCGGCAGCCCATCGCCTGGCTGGGAACCGCCATGGAAGAAGTCTGCTTCAAGGCGTGGCCGGGACACGAGGGGTACGATTACCTCCCCATCAATTTCCTGGTGGGCGGAGGCGTCACCCTGGCGGGCACCATAGGCCACGTCAAGAGCGCGCTCGACAGTATGCTCCGCCGCGGCGAATTGCGCGAGGTCATCTGGATGAAGGGCTCCCCGACCATCATGATCGGCGACGTGGAGGACCCCCAGTTCGAGGAGCACCTGAAGGAGGGCCCCTACGTGGTCTTCGATGACGCGGCGCGGCCGGAGTATAAAAACGACCCGCGCGTCTTCTTCGTCCCCGGCCACCCCGTTCTGCGCACCGCCATGCCCAAACTCATGGAGGGGATGGGCGTCAAGTACAGCGGGAAAGCAGCCATGAAGTGGCAGCAGTTCCAGCGCTGGGGCATGCACAACCTGGAATACGGGTCGGCCAGCCGCAAAATCGAAACAGTGGCGAAGCCCGCCGCTGTCGCGGCGCTCATTCTGGCCGGGATCTTCGGAGCCGCGGTCCTGGCGAGGAAAATATGAAGGGCAATCAGCGCGGCGGCAACGGCCGCCGTTCCGCGCACCACCGCAAACCCGCGTTTCTGTTCGCCACCGGGATCGAAAACAGTTATCCCGTGGTTTCCGGCAAGAACGGCCGGGACCGGCGCGTGGACGAGATGGCCAAGTGCAAACACTACCAACACTGGAAGGAAGATTTTCAACTGGTGAAGGAACAGGGGCTGGAATACCTGCGCTACGGTCCGCCCTACTACCGCGAACACGAGGGTCCCGGCAAGTACAACTGGGACTTCGCGGACGAAACCTACGCCGAACTCGCGCGCCTCGGCATCCAGCCCATCACCGACCTGTGCCACTTCGGCGTCCCCGCCTGGGCCGGGGATTTTCAGAACCCCGACTGGCCCCGCCTCTTCGCCGAGTATGCCGGGGCTTTCGCGCGCCGCTTCCCCTGGGTCCGGTTCTACACGCCCGTGAACGAGATCTTCGTCACCGCCATGTTTTCCGCCCTGTACGGCTGGTGGAACGAGCGCATGAAATCGGACCAGGGCTTCGTCACCGCGCTCAAGCACCTGGCCAAAGCCAACCTGCTGGCGGAAGAGGCCATCCTCAACGTCCAGCCTAACGCGCTCTTCATCCAGAGCGAGTCCTCCGAGTACTTTCACGCCGCGGACCCCAAGGCTCACAGCCGCGCCGCGGCGTTCAACCACCGGCGCTTTCTCTCGCTGGATCTTTCCTACGGCCACGACGTCCGCGGCGTCATGTACGAGTACCTCATGGACAACGGCATGTCGCGCGAGGAGTATCACTGGTTTCTGAGCCGCGCGGCGAAACTGCGTCCCTACTGCGTCATGGGCAACGATTATTACATCAGCAACGAGCACATGGTGCCGGAGGAAGGGCCGGTGCAGCCCGCGGGGGAAATCTTTGGCTACTACGTGATCACGCGCCAATACTTCGAGCGCTATCACCTGCCGGTGATGCATACCGAGACCAACCTGGCGGATGTCGCGCGCGCCCCCGGGTGGCTCTGGAAAGAATGGGCCAACATGGTCCGGCTGAGGGACGACGGCGTGCCCATCATCGGGTTCACCTGGTACAGCCTCACGGACCAGGTGGACTGGGACACTACGTTGCGCGAGGATAACGGCAACGTGAACCCGCTGGGGCTCTACGACCTGAACCGGAAGATCCGCCCCGTGGGACGGGCGTACAAGGAACTGGTCGCGCAGTGGCGGAACATCCTGCCGACCGAAAGCCTGTGCCTGCACAATACGGAGCCCGAACAGTACGAAGCTCCGGATGCGGAGCTCCTGACCTGGGGCAACGAGGACTGACGGTTCCGCATTCAATTCCGATACACTAGGCTTATATGGCCGCACTCGTGGAACTGTCGAACGCCGCCCGCCTGCGCGAAAAGGAAGACCGCCTGTTCACGCTTTTGCGTGACATGAGGCGGGTCATCGTGGCCTTCTCCGGGGGTACGGATTCGGCCTACCTGGCCTGGGCGGCGAACCGCGTGCTCGGCCCCAACGCCGTGGCCATCACGGCGGATTCCGCTTCGCTCCCCGCCTCCCATAAACGGGACGGCGAGGCGTTCGTGGCCCGGTTCGACATCGCCCATGAGTACGTCACGACGCGCGAGTTCGAGAACCCGCTCTACGCGCGCAACGACGCCGACCGCTGCTTTCACTGCAAGGATGAGTTGTTCACCACCCTGGAGCAGGTCGGGCGCGAGCGGGGCATCTCCCATATCGTCTACGGCGTGAACGTGGACGACCTGGGGGATTATCGCCCCGGCCAGAACGCCGCCCGGAAGCACGCCGTAGCCTCGCCTTTGGCCGACGCGGGACTGACCAAAGCCGAGATTCGCGAACTCTCCCGCCAGGCTGGGCTGCCGACCTGGGACCGCCCCGCATCGGCGTGCCTCAGTTCGCGCATCCCCTACGGGACCCCGGTGACCATCCAGACCGTAAAAACCGTGGAGGCGGGCGAGGAAGAGCTGAAAGCCCTCGGCTTCCGGCAATTCCGCGTGCGTTTTCACGGCGAGGTGGTCCGGATCGAGATCGCCCGCGAGGAGATGGAAAAGGCGCTGAACCTGGATATGACCCGGCGTTTCACCGCCATTTTCAAGAACCTGGGCTTCCACTACGTGACGCTCGACCTGGAAGGCTACCGCCAGGGCTCCATGAACGAAGTGTTGAAGCGATAGCCATTTCGGGGACTGGCTTCGAAATCCCCGGGATTGGGGATTTCGTAGCCTGTCCCCGAAATTACGGTTCGCAGAATCACAGTGGCCGTGGCGTTGCGCGTCCGATAATCGGAGCAACGCCTATGAGCAACCTAACCAAGGTCAGATTAGCGTGGAAGTACCGCCGGCAACTCTGGAAATACCGGGGCATCATCCGTCACCGCAAAGAGATCGCCGGGGCCGCCGCCACGGGCGCGGCTCTCGCGGCCGCCATGTTCCTGCGCGCGTCTTCGCGCGAGAATGAATGAGTGCCGGAAGAGAAGAAACCTAAAGAATTCGTTCCAGGCAGCGTGGGCACGGTCAAGGTTTTTGGCGTGCCGGTGCGGCTGCACTTCACCTTCATCCTGCTCCTGATTTTTCTGTTGTTTATCGGGATCGGCGGACGCCAGTCGGGCGCATCCACCGCCATCTACGTTCTCGCCCTGTTCGCTTCGGTTCTGCTTCACGAAGTGGGCCACACGCTGGTGGCGAAGCGGTACGGCATCCGCACCATCGAAATCGTCATGTTCCCGATTGGCGGCGTGTCGCGCCCGGAGCGCCAACCCAAAGCGCGGGAGGAGTTGTGGATCGCGCTGGCCGGCCCGACGGTGAACCTGCTGATCGCAATCGGGCTGCTGGCATGGGTGGCCGCGTCCCAGGGTTTCGTTGCGCTGGAGAAACTGCGCGAACCCACCGATGCGAACCTGGCGGAACGGATCGCTTTCGGCAACCTCCTTCTCTGGATTTTCAACCTGCTGCCCGCCTATCCCATGGATGGCGGGCGCATCTTGCGTTCGATCCTGGCGCTCTGGCGCCCGGAGGAGGAGGCTACCCGGATCGCCGCCGGGGCGGGGCAGATTCTGGCCATCCTGATGGGACTGGCCGGACTGCTCATGGGCAATTTCATGCTGGTCTTCGTAGCCCTGTTTGTCTACCTCGGCGCGTTTCAGGAAGGCGCCGCCGCCAAGGGCCGCATCTTCACCGCCGGCTTCCCCGTCCGCGCCGGGATGATCACCGATTTCCGCACGCTGCGCCACGGCGACAGCATTCGCGACGCCGGAAACCTCCTGCTGGCCACCTCCCAGCACGATTTCCCGGTGATGCACGGCGACTCCGTCATCGGCCTGCTCACCCGTTCGGCCCTGGTGCGGGCAATGTTAACCCAGGGGCCCGACACGTACGTCTCCTCCGCCATGGACCGCAACTTCAAGCGGGTTTCCCCCGATGTTCCGCTTTCCCAGGCGGCAGCCCTGGTCTCGGACCCCGGCGGGTGCGCCCTGGTCATCGACGACGAGGGGAAACTGCTGGGGATGCTGACCTCCGAAAACCTATCGGAATTCGTGCTCTTGCGGCAGGCGGGGATGGCGAAATAGTGGTCAGTCGTCAGTCGTTAGTCAGTCAAAAGCCTCGGTACCGATGCGCACACGCGCGGATCCCGGTTCTATCCCGGCGTGCTATCCATTGGTCATGAGGCGACTTATCCCCGTTCTGTCTCTGGCCCTCCTTTTTTCCGCCTGCCGCTCCCGCTATGAAGGGAACGCGAATCGTTATTCCGAGCCACGAACCATGCCCTCGGGATCGGTATCCGCCACCGGACCGGTGCTTTCCTACGCCGACGTAGTGGACCGAGTGGCGCCGGCAGTGGTGACCATCCGCTCCTCGCAACGCGTACGCGCGCCCCAGCAGTTCCCGTTCTTCGACGATCCTTTCTTCCGGCAGTTTTTCGGCGGGGTCGCACCGCGCGGCGGCGGCGGCACGCAACTCGAGGAGTCGCTCGGTTCGGGGGTCATCGTGCGCTCCGACGGCCATATCATTACCAACGACCACGTGGTCAATGGCGCCCAGCAGATCCGCGTGGACCTGAACTCGCGCCAGACGTACACGGCGAAGATCGTGGGCACCGACGCGCCCAGCGATCTCGCCGTGCTCAAGATCAACGCCGGCGGTCTCCCGGTGCTGCACCTGGGCGATTCCGATAAAGTACGGGTAGGCGACGTGGCGCTGGCCGTGGGGAATCCCCTGGGAGTCGGGGAAACCGTCACCGCCGGGATCATCAGCG
>JAIQFU010000293.1 GCA_020073115.1 Terriglobia bacterium | reverse complement strand
GAGCTCACCGCCGGCCTGGCCTTGGCCGGCGCCATCGCTTACCGCCTGCTCCCCGTCGCCCCGCTGCCCGAAGTCGAGTTCCCCACCATCAGCGTCGGCGCGGGCCTCCCCGGCGCCAGCCCGGAGACCATGGCTTCCGCTGTCGCCACTCCCCTGGAACGCCAGTTCGGCCGCATCGCGGGCGTCACCGAGATGACTTCCACCAGCGGCCTCGGCAGCACCGGCATCGTTCTCCAGTTCGACCTCAACCGCAACATCGACGCCGCCGCGCGCGATGTGCAGGCCGCCATCAACGCCGCCCGCGGCCAACTCCCCGCGGGGCTGCCCAACAACCCCACCTATCGCAAGGTCAACCCCGCCGACGCTCCCGTCCTGATCCTGGCGCTCACCTCGAATAGTTACAACGTCAGTCAAATGTATGACGCCGCGGACTCCATCCTGGCCCAGAAGCTCGCGCAGGTGGAGGGCATCGGCCAGGTCTTCGTGGGCGGGGGCGCCAAGCCCGCCGTGCGGGTCGAGCTCAACCCGCGCGCTCTGGAGAGTTTCAAAATCGGTCTGGACCAGGTCCGCACTACGCTGGCCGGCGCCAACGCCAATCGCCCTAAAGGCGCGCTCACCAATGGCCAGCGGACGTGGCAGCTCGACGCCACCGACCAGCTTTATAAGGCCGCGGATTATCAGAACCTGATCGTCAGCTACCATGCCGGCAACGCCGTCCGCCTGGGCGACGTGGCGGACGTGGTGGATTCCGTGCAGGACCGCCGTAACGCGGGCCTGTTTAACGGCAAGCCCGCCGTTCTCATCATCCTCTTCCGCCAACCGGGCGCCAATATGATCGACACCGTCGACCGGGTCTACGCCCTTCTTCCACGGCTCAAGGCTTCGATTCCCCCGGCGATCGACATCGGCGTGGTTGTGGACCGCACCACCACCATTCGCGCTTCCGTCGCGGACGTGCAGTACACGCTGGTCATTTCCATCCTGCTGGTGATCATGGTGGTGTTCCTGTTTTTGCGGAACGGATGGGCCACCGTCATCCCGGGGATCGCCGTTCCGCTCTCGCTGCTGGGCACCTTCGGGATCATGTATCTGGTGGGGTACACGCTCGACAACCTCTCGCTCATGGCCCTCACCATCTCCACCGGGTTCGTGGTCGACGACGCCATCGTGGTGATCGAGAACATCTCGCGCTACCTGGAGCGGGGAATGACGCCATTGCAGGCGGCCCTGCGGGGCGCGCGTGAGATCGGCTTCACGGTCCTTTCCATGAGCGTCTCGCTCGTGGCCGTCTTCATTCCGATTTTGCTGATGGGCGGCATCGTCGGCCGCCTTTTTCGCGAGTTCGCGGTGACGCTCGCCGCGGCCATCGGGGTCTCGCTGCTCGTCTCGCTCACCACCACCCCGATGATGAGCGCCAAGTTTCTACGCTCCGAACACGAGCGCCGGCATGGCCGCTTCTACATGGCGGGGGAGCGCGTCTTCAACTCCGTCCTGGGCCGCTACGAAGCTTCGCTCGCGTGGGTTCTGGAACACCCGCAGCTCACGCTCCTGGTGTTGTTGGGCGCGGTGGCGCTGAACGTCTATCTCTATATCGTGGTTCCCAAGGGCTTCTTCCCGCAGCAGGATACCGGGCGGCTGATGGGCTCCATCGTGGGCGCGCAGGACATTTCGTTCCCCGCCATGCGCGACAAGCTCGCGGTGTTCATCAATATCATGAAAAGCGATCCGGCGGTGGATACCGTGGTCGGGTTCACCGGCGGCAGTTCCGTCAATACCGGGCGGGTGTTCGCTCAGCTCAAGGACTACCCCGAACGCAAGGGCCTCACGGTGGACCAGGTGATTGCGCGGCTGCGTCCGCGGCTGGGGCGTATTCCCGGCGCCACGCTCTACCTCCAGGCCGTGCAGGATATCCGCGTGGGCGGCCGCATGAGCAACTCGCAGTATCAGTACACGCTGCGGGCCGATAACATCAGCGACCTGAACTACTGGTCGGGGCAGTTGCTGGCCAAAATGCGGACGCTCCCCGACGTTCGCGACGCCAACAGCGACCAGCAAAATCAGGGGTTGGAATCCCATCTGGTGATCGACCGCGATTCCGCCGCGCGCTTCGGGCTGTCGGCGGCGGCTATCGACGAGGTTCTGGGCGATTCCTTCGGTCAGCGCGATGTCTCGACCATGTACAAATCGCTCAACCAGTATTTCGTGGTGATGGAGGTGGATCCGCGCTTCGCGCGCGATCCGGACTCCCTGCGCAATATCTATGTCCGCGCCTCGAACGGCAGCGAAATTCCGCTGAGCGCCTTCGCGCGCCTGGAGGTGACCAACACCACCCTGGCCGTGAACCATCAAGGCCAGTTCCCCTCCATCACGCTCTCGTTCAACCTGGCCCCCGGGGTGGCGCTGGGCGACGCGGTCGTCGAGATCGGCGGCGTGGAGCGCGAAATCGGCATGCCCGCCAGCGTGCAGGGCGCGTTCATGGGAACGGCGCAGGCGTTTCAGTCCTCGCTGGCCAACGAGCCGTACCTGATCCTGGCCGCGCTGGTGGCCGTCTACATCGTGCTCGGCATTCTGTACGAGAGCTACGTCCACCCCATCACCATTCTCTCCACGCTTCCCTCGGCCGGGGTGGGCGCCTTGCTGGCGCTCCTGCTGACCCACGAGGAGCTGAGCGTCATCGCCCTCATCGGCATCATCCTGCTGATCGGCATCGTCAAGAAAAACGCCATCATGATGATCGACTTCGCGCTGGACGCGGAACGCCGCGAGGGGCGGAACTCGCGCGACGCCATCTATGAAGCCTGCCTGCTGCGCTTCCGGCCCATCATGATGACCACCATGGCTGCCATGCTGGGCGGCGTTCCCCTGGCCCTCGGCGGCGGCGCCGGCGCGGAGTTGCGCCGCCCCCTCGGAATCACGATTGTGGGCGGCCTGATCGTCAGCCAGATGCTCACGTTGTACACCACCCCCGTGATCTACCTCTACCTCGACCGCGTCCGCCTCTGGGCCTCGCGCGTCCTCCCCCATCGCCGCCCGCGCCCGCTGCCCAGCGAAGGAGATTAGATGTCCCTTCATTCGGCGCCGACTCGCAGTACAATACCGTCCAGGAACATTGCATGCTCTCGCGGCGCGATTTCGGGCTGGCATTCGGCATCGGACGCCTCCTCCGCGCGCAGGTCGCCATCCAGCCCCGCAAAAAGCCGGGTGCGCCGGAGGAAGAGCAGCGGCGGCCCAACCTCCGCGTCGATACCAACCTGATGCTCGTCCCGGTCACGGTCTGCGACCCCATGAACCGTCCGGTCACCGGCCTGGAAAAAGACAATTTCCGGATCCTGGACGAAAATGTCGAGCAGACCATCACCCATTTCGCCATGGACGATGAACCGGTGGCGGTCGGCCTCGTTTTCGACGTCAGCGGGAGCATGGCCGATAAACTGCGGCGCTCCCGGATGGCCGCATCGGCGTTCTTCAGCCTCGCCAACCCCGAAGACGAGTTCTTCCTCGTCCAGTTCGACAGCAGTCCCAAGATGGTCGTTCCCCTGACGCGCGACGTGGAGCAAATCCTCAACCAGCTTACCTTCACCCGCTCGCGGGGCAGCACGGCGCTGGTGGACGCGGTGGTCCTGGCCCTCCACGAGGCGAAGAAATCGAAGAAGAGCCGCAAGGCGCTGCTGATCATCTCCGACGGCGGGGAGAACAACAGCCGCTACAGCGATGTCGAACTGCGGGATATGGTGCGCGAAGCCGATGCGCTGATTTACGCGATCGGGATCTACGGCGGAGCCCGCACCCCCGAAGAATCGTCCGGCCCCTATTTCCTGCGGCAGATGGCGGAGCAGTCCGGCGGCCATGCGCTGGCCGGGGACCCCGCCGAACTGCCCGATATCGCCGCCAAGATCGGCATGGAACTGCGGAACCGCTATATTCTCGGTTACTATCCCACCAGCCGGGAGCGCGATGGCCGCTACCACCTTGTGCACGTCAGAGTCGTGCCTCCCCGCGGCCTGCCCACCCTCCACGCGTTCTGGCGCCGGGGCTATTACGCGCCCTCGGATTAACCTACTTCGTCTCGCTGGCCTCGCCCATCAGACGCAGCTGCCCGGTGTCCCCTTCTTCCGCCTTCTCCCGCTCCGCACGCAGCAGAACGCCGCCCTTGTTTAGTCTTCTCTTCAAAGCCTCGCGGCCCACGGCGTCCAGCGGACCGGCGAATGTGCTGCCGGTGTCCGCTACCACGGCCAGGACGGAATCGGCGGCCACTGGCGCGCCGTCGAGCACGCCCGGAGCGTGGCTGACCGCGATTACCTGCCGCCTGCCGCTGACCTCTCCCATGGCCTCGAGTAAAACCGCGATTCCGGCGGGATCGAGGCCGGCGTCGGCGTCGTCCACCCCCACCAGCGGCATCTCCCCCGTCTGGAACAGCGCCGCCAGCGTCCCGAGCGCCCGGAGCGCGCCGTCCGACATGCTCGCCGCCAGAAAGCGCCACTCGGATTCGGGCCCGGCGTCCTGCCGGAACTGCAGGGTGTCCCGCGGCCCCAACGCCACCCGGTCGACTCCCCGGATTCCGGGCACGATCCGGGCCAGGAGCCCCTCGATCCGCATTTTGACCTCGGGTTCGATCCTGCCGATCCGGTCCAGCGCCGCAGCCATGTTGCTGCCGTCTCGCGCCAGCCGGTCGCCGGCGTCGGGTAACTGGAGATCTTTGATCCGGTCCGGGTTCGCATTGTAGAAACCCATTTCGGACAGCGCGTCGTAAACCGGGCGGAACTCCCGCAAACCCGAGGCGCTCACCAGGTACAGCCGGTCGGAGGAGGCCGCCGGGCCGGGAACCGTGCCGGATACCTCCCCCGCGTTCACCACGAAGCGCGCTTCCCCGGCCAGCGCCTCCGGCGGGTGCACCACGCACTCTTCGCTCACCACCTCATATCCCCCTACCGGCTTCGCGCCGATCCGGAAGCCGTAGAACCCGGTGGCCCCCGCCGGCAGGGCAAACTCCAGCCGGATGCCGAGGTGCGTGGGATGCCCGGCGGAGCGGCGGCGCACCTCGTTGATGCCGCCGCGCTCGCGAAAGGCGTGCTCCAGCGACGTGCGCAGCCCGTCGGTTACGAACCGCAGCGCGTCCAGGAAGTTGCTCTTGCCGCCGCCGTTAGGCCCCAGCAGGATGGTGAGCGGGCGCAGGCCGGCGTCGCATGCCGCGATGCTCTTGAAGTTCCGGATCAGAACTCGCGTCAGGAATGGAGGCGTGTTCATCCGGCGCTTATTGTAACGCCGCCGATCCTGTCGGCGGTGGTCTCCCGCCCTTCGCTACCTTCCTCCGACCGCCGCCTTGGCGCGCTGCAGCGCCCCCAACACCGCGCCCGTGGAATCGCCGAATGGCGCCTCCCCCGAGACCACCAGGTCGGCGTATCTCCTGGTCGGATGCACGAACCACTCCGCGCCGGGGCGCACCGTGCGTTCGTACTGGTCGCGTACCGATTCCGGGGTGCGGCCGCGCTCCGCTACATCGCGCGCCAGGCGCCGGCGGTAACACTCGTCCGGATCGGTCTGGACGTATACCTTGGTATCGAGCGTAGCTCGCAGCTCCGGCCAGTACAGGACGAAGAGCCCCTCCACGATCACGTAATCGGTGGGCTCGATGCGCCTGGTCCCGGCGGTGCGCGCGTAATCCGCGAACGAATACACCGGCTCTTCGAAGGCGCGTCCTCGGGCGATGGCCTGTAGATGCTCGTGGAGCAATTCCCAATCGAGCGCGTCGGGGTGGTCGAAGTTGACCTTCTTGCGCCGTTCGAGCGGGATCTCCTCCATGCCGCGGTAGTAGGAATCCAGGGAAACGATGGCTGCTCCCGGAAGCCTCTGAACCAGTTGCTTCGCCAGTTCCGTTTTTCCCGAACTGGACGGACCGGCAATGCCGATGATGTGCGGTCTCATTCGTCTGACGGGGGAGTCACTCCAGTCTCGCACATCTCGATCAGCCGGTCTATCAACCCGTCGATGGTGAAAACGCGTGCTTCCGCCGCCACCTCGATGCCCAGTTCCCGCGCGGTTTTGGTGGTGACTGGCCCGATGGAAACGGCCTTCACGCCCTGGAGCGCGGCGGCGCCCGCGGCCTCCACCAGGTTCTTCGCCGTGGAGGAACTGGTGAACGTTACGAAATCCGGCTTGCGGCCGGCGGCGAAGACCTCTCGCGCGCGTCCCGCGGCCTCGCCGGGGAGGGCGGTGCGATAGGCTTCCACCACGTCTACCCGAGCCCCGCGCCGCGCCAGTTCCAGCGGCAGAAGGTCGCGCGCCACTGCCGCCCGCGGCAGCAGCGCGCGCCGGCCGTTCATCTCATGCGGAGCGAAAGCCGCCACCAGCCCTTCGGCCACGTACTCCTTCCCGATCAGGTCCACCTTCAGGTGAAGCGCTTCCACCGCCGCTCGCGTGGCGGGACCGATGGCGCAGATCTTCGCTCTCAAGGCTCGCAGGTCCCTCCCGGAGCGGTCCAGGCGGTCGAGGAAGAACCGAACGCCGTTGACGCTCGTGAAGATCAGCCAGTCGTAAGCTTCCAGTTCCGCGATGGCGCGGTCGAGCGGGCCGTAATCGGCCGCCGGCCGGATCTCGATGGCGGGGATCTCGACGGCTTCCGCGCCCAACTCGCGCAGCCGCGCCGAGAGCGCATCGGCCTGTCCTTTGGCGCGCGTCACCACCACGCGCTTGCCGAACAGCGGCAGGCGCTCGTACCAATCGAGCTTTTCGCGCAGCCGGACCACCTCGCCGACCACGATCGTCGCCGGCGGTTTCATGCCGCGCCGTGCGATCAGACCGGGCAGCGAAGCCAGCGTCCCCGTCAGCGTCTCCTGGTCCCAGGGCGCGCGCGATCTCCGGGAACGGCGTGAGCCCCATGAAGAGCACCAGGGTTTCGGCCATCCCCACCCTGTCCCAGTCGATCGCCTCCACCGCGTGGCCGCTGACGAAGGTCACGGCGGACGTGTGCTCGCGATGCGTCAGGGGCACGCCCGTGTAGGCGGCGATTCCCAGCGGCGTGGTGACTCCCGGAACGATCTCGAACGGAATCCCGGCCGAGGCCAGCGCTTCGGCCTCTTCGCCTCCGCGCCCGAAAATGAACGGGTCCCCTCCCTTGAGCCGCACCACCGTGACGCCGCGGCGCGCCCGCTCGATGAGGATCTCGCAGATCTCGTCCTGCGAATACGCGTGCTCGGCCTTCTTCTTGCCGACGTACAGCCGCTCGGCGCCCGCCGGCGCGAGGTCCAGGAGCGCGGAGTTGGCCAGGTGATCGTAGAGCACCGCGCCCGCCCGTTCGAGGATGCGCCGGCCTTTGCAGGTGATCAGCTCCGGATCACCGGGACCCGCTCCAATGAGGTAGACCTTAGGCATATGTTTGTGGGGCAGGCTTCAGCCTGCGCGGGAGTTCACTCCCGCCGGTCGGGCGGGGCTGAAGCCCCACGCAGGCTGAAGCCTGCCCCACCAGGCTCAAGCTCCGTAGACCGCGCTTAGAATTCTGTCCGCCCCGCGCCGCAGCAGTTCCTCACCCAACTCGCGGCCGATGCGCTCCGCCTCCGCCGCCGGGCCCTCTCCCGCGCCCCGGATCAACTCCCTGCCGTCGGGCGACGCCACAATGGCCGTCAAAGCGATGGTCCCGTCCCGCATCGTGGCGTGCGCCCCGATGGGAACCTGGCATCCGCCGCCCAGCGTCCGCAGCACGCCGCGCTCGGCGTCAACGGCCGCGTGCGTGCCGGCATGGTCCAGCGCGCCGCACGCTTCGAAAGCCGGTCCGGAAGCGCGCGTCTCGATGGCCAGCGCCCCCTGCCCCACCGCGGAACACATCAGCTCCGGCGGCAGGATCTCCGCGATCCGCTCCGCCCAGCCCAGGCGCTTCAGCCCCGCGGCCGCCAGCAGGATGGCGTCGTATCGCCCTTCGTCCAGCTTGCGCAGACGCGTGTCCACGTTGCCGCGCACCGACTCCACCACCAGGTCCGGGCGCAGGTGGCGGAGTTGCGCGGCGCGCCGCAATGAACTGGTTCCGACTTTCGCGCCGTCCGGCAATTCGGAAAGCCGCAACCCCACGATGGCGTCGCGCGGGTCTTCCCGCTCGGGCACGGCGGCCAGCGTCAGCCCTTCCGGTAACTCCGTGGGCAGGTCCTTCAGGCTGTGCACCGCCAGGTCGGCGCGCCCGTCCAGCAGCGCCTCTTCGATCTCCTTGGTGAACAGCCCCTTGGTCCCCACCCTGGCGAGCGGAACATCGGTGATTTTATCGCCGGTGGTTTTGATGATCTCGATGCGGGCCTCCCGCCCCATGGCCGCCAGGCGGTCCTGGACCCAGTGGGCCTGCCAGAGTGCGAGCTGCGAGCCGCGCGATGCGATAACGAGCATGTCAATCCTGAAGGTGGAACGCTTTGCGGAACGCGGCGATCACGTGCGCGCCGTCGGGATGTCCGGCGTGGTTCCGCAGTTCGGAAATAGGCCCGTGCGCCACCTTGTTCACGATCCCGCGGGTCAGCGCCTCCAGCGCCTCTTCCTGCCGGGGCGTGAACGGGCCGTACTTCCTCCGCACTTTTTCCAGTTCCGCCGCGCGAATCTGTTCGAGCTGCTCCTGCAGCCCCACGATGGTCGGGGCCACCTCCGCGGTCTTCAGCCGGGCCATCATGCGCTCGACCTCTTCCTCCACCACCACCTCGGCGCGTTCCGCTTCCTTCATGCGCTCGCGCAGGTTGGCGTTCACCACTTCCTGCAGGTCGTCGATGTCGTAGAGGAAAACGTTGTCGATTTCGTTCACCGACGGCTCGATATTCCGCGGCACGGCGATGTCGATGAGGAACATCGGCTTGTTCTTGCGCGCGGCGATCACGCGCTGCATGTCTTCCTTGCGCACGATGTAATGCGGCGCGCCCGACGAGGCGATCACGATGTCGGCCTTCGGCAGGAACCCGATGAACTCGGTATAGTCCACCACCGTTCCCTGAAACAGCCGCGCCATCTCCTCCGCGCGCTCGCGCGTCCGGTTGGTGACGAACACGTCGGCCGCCCCCGAGCGCCGCAGGTGGCGCGCGGCCAATTCCGACATCTTGCCCGCTCCCACCACCATGATGGTCCTGTGGGAGAGAGACCCGAAGATCTTCCGCGCCAGTTCCACCGCGGCGTAGCTCACCGAGACCGCCATTTGCCCGATGCCGGTTTCCGACCGCACGCGCTTGGCTACGCTGAACGCGCGGGTGAGAAGCCCCTCCAGCGGTCCGCACAGCGCGCCGCAATCCTTGGCGGCGGCGTACGCGGCCTTGAGCTGTCCCAGGATCTGCGGCTCCCCCACCACCATCGAATCCAGGCTCGACGCCACGCGGAACAGGTGATGGACCGCCTCCCGGTCCTTTCGCCTACTCGGCCAGGAAGGAATCCACAATGCGCTGCGGGTCGCAGCCGTCCTCCGCCGCCACCGCGATCTCCACCCGGTTGCAGGTGGAGAGGATCACCGCCTCTTCCACCCCGTCCCGCGCCCGCAGGTCGGCCAGGGCGGCGGGCAGGGTCTCCTCGCGGAAGGCCAGCCGTTCCCGCACTTCCACCGGCGCCGTCTTGTGACTCACCCCTGCGATCAGTAGCGTCATTGTTTGAACAGCACGGAGCCGAGCCGGGCGTGCGCGGCCCACGTCAGCGCAGAACAGCCGATCAGGATCACGGTCAAAAGAGCGGCTTTGCGCCCGCGCCACCCCGCGGTGACCCGCAGGGATACCAAGGCCAGGTAAACGCCCCAGGTGAAGAAAGAAATGGCGATCTTCGGCTGCTGGATCCAGTGGCTTTTCAACTCGATGAACGCCCACGTGCTGCCGGCGATTACCGAGAGCGTGATCAGCACGAAGCCCACCGCCATCGACTTCCAGATCAGGTCGTCCAGCGTGCCCAGCGGGGGTAGCCGGTAATACAATTTGCGCGGCTTCTTGGCCTTCAGTTCACGCTCCTGGAAAAGATACAGCAAGGAGCCCACCCCGGCGAACAGAAGCGCCGCATAGCCCAGCAGTACCAGCACGATGTGCACCGTCAGCCAGGCGTTCCGGACTACCGGGCTCGACCACGCGCTCACCGGGTTCCCCAGCGTGGCCACCAGCGCCATCACGAAAACCAGGGGAAAAATGAAAACGCTGAGGCTGCTTACTTTGTAGCGCCAATGGACGAAAACATAGAGCAGCGCCACCAGGAACGCGCACATCGAGAGCGTCTCGTAGAAGTTGGTGATCGGACAGCGGTTCTTGACCAATCCCTCTTCCACGATGGAGACGAAATGGAACACGGCCCCCAGGCTGAAGGCGCTCAGCGCCACACGGAAAAGGTGCTCCTTGCGTCGAATCAGGGTAAGGATGGCGTGGAGGAGGCCGAGCGAGTACAACCCCGCGGCCACACGCAGCCAGATGACGCTCATTTCTGCCATGGGGCGATACGAAAGCTCTGAGTCCGAAATCACATTATAACGTGCGGCGCGAACACTCTTGTTTGCCGTGCCGGCGCTCGTGCTCGGCCCCTGGGCCCCGGCGCCTGCCTACGGGTGCAGGGCCTTCATGATCCGCCCGAACTCCGGCTCCCGCGCCAGTTTCTCCGCCCGCGGCTCCACCCGCATATAGATCAGATAATCGCAGCGTTCGGCCACCGATTTCCGGATCCAGTCGAGTGTGTTGTTGACGTCGCCCATGGCGTAGTGCACGGATGCAAAGTAGAAAGCCGGAACGTAACGCGCGCGCGACATTTCCTCCAGCCGGGACAACTCCCGCCTCGCTTCCGCCGTCTTTCCCCCTCCGGCGTAGGCCCCTGCCAGGGCCGCCACCGCGCTCGGACTGTTGTTGGAAAATGCCGCGGCGCGGTTGTACTCCTCAATGGCCCGCTCGTGCAGTCCCTTCTGCTCGTATGCCATCCCCAGCGTCTGGTGCGCCAGGGGGAGGGTCGGATCGATCTCCGTGACCGATCGAAACTGTTCGATTGCCCGGTCGTACTGCCGCGAATAATAGAGACACCAGCCGACTCCGACGTTGATGCTGGGCGACAAGGGCTCCAGTTGCAGCGCCTCGCGCATCTGCTCCAGGGCTTGATCGAGGTTGCCGGCCGCCATGAAGTAGTGGCTGTACCAGTGCCGCGCCGTAGCGGAACCCGGATTCAGTTCCAGGGCGCGGGAAAACTCCCGGGCGGCGCCGGACAGGTCCCAGTCGTACGACAGCTTCACATAGCCGAGGGAAACGCGCCCTTCGGCCAGACTCGGGTCCAACTCGACGGCTTTCTCCGCGGCGGCTTTCGCCAGGGGCATGGCCTCCCGGGGCGGCATGGCGTCCGTCCCGATAGACCCCAGGAGGGCGTAGGAATCCGCCAGGCCGGCATAAGCCGGCGCATAGGCGGGATCGGCCGCGATCGCCTGTTGAAAATAGGCCGCGGCCCGCCGGAGCCCATCCTCCGTTCGCCGGTTCCAAAAATACCGCCCTCGCAGATAGGCGTCCACTGCTTCCGGTTTGGCCCGCCGCTGCTGCCGCAGGCGCGCCCGGTCCTCGGCCGTCAGCGTAACCTGAATCTCTCCCGCAATCGCTTCCGCCACGGTCGATTCCAGCGCCAGGAGGTCCCCTGCGTCGTGCTCATAGCTTTTCGCCCAGCGCACCATCCGCGTGCCGGGGTCCATCAACTTCGCATCGATCCGCAACCGTCCGCCGTAGCGGGAAACAGCCCCGGTCAGAACCCCGTTCACCTGCCCGTTTTGGCGAATCACGCTCCACCCGGCCTGGTCGCTCTGCGGACCGGCATCCGCCGCCAGGGAAACCACCCGCAGGCTCCGCACGTTTGCCAACCGCGCGATCAGCGCTTCCGTTACGCCGTCCGCGAAGTAATCCCGCGAACCGTCGCTTTCCAGGTTGCGGAAGGGCAGAACCGCCAGAATGCGCGACGCCCCGGCCGGCCCGGTTTGGTGATGCCTGATGACAATTTTCGCTACAACCAGGACCCCTAGCACGAGCAGGATGCCGGTGACCAGCACCCATTTTCGAGCGGCTGGCAGTCCCCGATCCCCGGTCCCCGGCGCCTGTTCCCCGGCCCCCGGCCCCTGGCCCCCGGCCATGCGCACGGGCGCCACGAACCGGTAGCCCCGCTTGGGGATCGTCTCGATGTAGGCGGCTTCGTCTCCGGTATCGCCGAAGGTCTTCCGCAGCAGGGAAATGTTCCGTGTGAGGGCGCCCTCTTCGACGAAGGGCACCTGTCCCGCAGAGATACTTTTTACAACTGACTCGTTAATGTCCACGCCGTACGTCTGGTGCCCACCTTCGGCGATGCATAGCGTTAGACCGAAACCCACATGGCCTCCCGCACCGATCACGGCTACTGTCTGTTTGCGCGCTGGATTCATTAAGCTTGGCCTCCCATTTCTAGTGAAATCTCTTTTTTTACAACGTTCAACACCTCATAAACATG
>JAIQFU010000292.1 GCA_020073115.1 Terriglobia bacterium | reverse complement strand
ATTCAAACTCGGCGCCTGGATGATCCACGAGAGCATTGTAACAACATTGTAGTTACTTTGGGGGCGGCGTGCGACATCCCGCCCCGATGACGATGGCCAGAACGTGCGCCGCAATCTTCAGGTTTCGGTTCAGCCGCGAGTGGCTCACCCCGAGAGATTGGAAGAGGCTCCAGAAGCCGTGATACAGGTGCATGGAGAGCAGGAGCATGGCCGCGATGTACACGGCCGCCACCCATCCGATCCGAAAGCCCTGCGTCACGTTATCGTAGGCGTCGAGTTCGCGAAACGGCAGGCCCACCGAGCCGGTGGTCAGGTGCAGGACGTGGAAGATCACGAACAGCGCGATGGCCGGCCCCGTCCAGATCATCGTGCCTGACGCGTAAGCCGGGGGGACGTTCTTCTTCTTCACGTAGCCCGCGGTGCGCGCGACATGTCTGTTCAACCACCACAACTGGAAGGAAACGATGATGTGGACGACAACCGCGACCAACAGTACGGCGCGGGCCGCCCACAGAGCCTGCGGGCTGTAATGCAGCGCGTGCGCGTAGCCGTTGAGGGCGCCGCGCCCGGCGTAAACCAAGAGGTTTCCGGCGAGGTGCGCGAGAACGTACGCGTAGAGGATCGCGCCGGTGACGGCCATGATCAGCTTCTTGCCGATGGCCGTGCCGTAGAAAGACACCGCGGCTTCGGTACGAATGGGAGTCTCCCTCCTTTTTACTAAGTTTACAAAGGCGGGAAGGGGGGCTGGTGTGCGGTTCAGAGCGGCGATCGCACGTCGCGATCACTCCGCGGTGGGTGGCATTACGAATGCCTGCTCGGCACGCATTGAAAACCTTCACCGCCCGGCCGATTCTGGAGGGAGGAGGGGGATTCAATGGGGACCGAGGCAACCATGGGCGTCATTGCCCGCCAAAATTGGATGCAGCCGCTGGAAGAGGGTTTACAGAAGGCGCTTCATAAGTTGTTCGGCGCGGCCGGACCCGCCGGACAGAAGGCCAAGGATTTTCTTAACGGGACGTGGGTGGGTCACCCGCTGCACGTGATCCTCACGGACATCCCGCTGGGGACCTGGACGGCGGCGGTGGCCTTCGACGCCCTCGATGCCGCCAGCGGCCGCAAACACTGGAAGGACGCGGCGGACGCGGCCATTGCCATGGGGCTGGTCGGCGCCGCCGGCGCAGCGGTGACCGGGCTCACCGACTGGCAGGACATCGACCCGCCCGCGCGGCGGATCGGGCTGACGCACGCGGCGCTGAACGTAGGCGGCGTCGCGCTGTTCACGGCCTCTCTGCTGATGCGCCGCCGGAAATCGCGCGGGTTGGGCCAGGCGTTTTCGCTGTTGGGCTACGGGCTGGCGATGCTTTCGGCGCGGCTCGGAGGAAATCTGGTGTATGGGCAAGCGGTGGGCGTCGATCACACAGCCGGGCGGGAACTTCCGGAGAAATTCACGCCGGTGCTGGCTGATTCGGCCCTGATTGCCGGCCAGACCATCCGGTCAAACTACAGAGGGACCCCGGTCCTGCTGGTGCGCAGCGGGGAACGCATTTTCGCCATGGTGGAGACCTGCTCGCACCTCGGCGGTCCGCTGTCCGAGGGGAAACTGGAGGACGACACCATCCAATGCCCGTGGCACGGGTCGCGCTTCGCCCTCGAGGATGGCCGCGTGCTGAACGGCCCGGCGACGCACCCGCAGCCGTGCCTGGAAGCGCGCGTGCACAAGGGGCAGATCGAAATCCGTAAGCGAACCCCGGCGTCTGAGCCTTCTCCAACGGCGGTAGTAGAACCGTCGCCTGCCGTCACTTCAAGCTAATGTGGGGCGGGGCTTCCGCCCCACAAAGCGCATCGCCGGCAGCGCTTCCGGCTATGATGAGCGAATGTCCAGGTCTCCCTGGGCGCTCGGCGCCGTGGTCGTGTGCCTCGCTGCCCTTCAACTCGCCGCCCGCAAAGATTCGGTCGAGCAAACGAAACCGGGCTCTGGCGCGCCCGTTCCGCTTGTGGCCAGCTTCGACGGCCTCGGGGTGGGGTTCGAGGGCCCCCAAGGCGGCTCCACGGGCCGGAACCCGTCGGACAACAGCCTCGCCGTGGGGCCGAACCACGTCGTTCAGATCGTCAATTCGCGGATGGCGGTTTTCAGCAAGACCGGCAAAGCGCTGCACGGCGCGGTTCCCACCAACAGCATTTTCAAAGGCTTCGGCGGCCCGTGCGAGGAGCGGAACAACGGCGACGCCGTAGTGCGCTACGACCAGTTGGCGGAGCGCTGGCTCTTCGTGATGCCGCTCTTCCGGCCGATTCCCGGCCGCGCGGACGCGCCGTACTCCGTCTGTTACGCGGTGAGCGCCGGGGCGGATCCTCTCGGCCCCTTCTACCGCTACGAGTTCCGGCGAAAGCTGTTCCCCGATTATCCGCGTCCTGCCGTCTGGCCCGACGGCTACTACCTGGCCACGAGCACGGGCGACGAAGTCATCCAGAAACACGCCTGCGTGGCGGACCGGGCCAGGATGCTGAAGGGTCTGCCGGCCACGGAACAGTGCGTGATCGTCAACGGGGTGAATTTCCTGAATCCGGCCGATATCGACGGGCGCGGGCTGCCGCCTCCCGGCGCGCCGAACATACTCATGGCCGCGGGCGGGACGCAACTCCACAAGATCTTCGAGGATGACGGGATCTACTCCTGGAATTTCCACGTGGATTGGGACGACCCGTCGAAGACGAAACTCAGCGGGCCGCTGAAAACCGCGGTGGCGCCATACCACTACCTCTGTGACGGCCAACTCACGAATTGCGTGCCCCAGCCCGATACCACGCGGCGGCTGGATGCGCAGGGCGACAAGCTGATGCAGCGGCTCGTTTACCGGAAAATCGGGGGACGGGAATCGATCGTGGCGCTGCATTCCGTGAATACGGCGGCGGGCGGCGGCGGCCTGCGCTGGTACGAATTCCGGCTCAACCGGAAGCGCGAGCCGCACCTCTACCAGCAGGGGACCTACGCCCCCGACCGGTTCTTCCGCTGGATGGGCAGCATCGGGATGGACCGGCGGGGCAATATCGGCGTGGGCTACTCGTTCGGCGGAAGCCCCAACTATCCCGGCCAGCGTTTCGCCGCCCGTCTCGCCGGCGATCCGCGCGGGCAGTTGACGTTCGGGGAAACCCTGCTGGCGGAAGGCGAAGCTTCCCAGGCGTACGGCAACCGGTGGGAGGACTACGCCACCACGGCCATGGACCCGAGCGACGACTGCACCTTCTGGTACGTGGGCGACTATTTCAAGAAAGGCGCCACGAACTATTCGACGCGCATCGGGGCATTCCGCCTGCCCGGCTGCGCCAAGTAGTACCGCCGGTGGTCGCTTTTTGCCACCGGTCGATTTGGGTCGTCCAAAAGCACCGGTGGCGCGAACCGGCCCCAGGCGGTCCCCCTCTATCGTCCGCCGGCCGGCAACTGCTCCTCCAGGAAGCCGTACCGCAGCGTATCCAGGTGCGCGCCGCTGATGCCGTGCCGGCGGTTCGGGTATTCCATGAAATGGAATTGCTTGTTCAACTCGATCAGGCGGTTGAGCAGCCGCTGCGTACCCTGGAAATGGACGTTGTCGTCGCCGGTCCCGTGAATGATCAGGAGCTTGCCTTCGAGGCCCCCCGCGAAGTTGATGGGCGAGCCGTCGTGGTAGCCCTTGGCGTTATCTCCCGGCAGCCCCATGTAGCGGTCCTGGTAAATGGAGTCGTAGAGCGTCTGATCGGGGACGGGCGCGCCGGCCACCCCGACCTTGTACAGTTCCGGGTGGCGGAACATCAGGTTCAGGGTCATAGACCCGCCCCCGCTCCATCCGAAGACGCCCACGCGGGTAAGATCGACGTACGGATGTTTTTCGGCCAGCGCGCGGAGCGCGGCGGCCTGTTCTTCGGAGGCGAGAACGCCGACCGAGCCGTAGACCACCTTGCGCCACGCGCGGCCCTTGGGCGCGGGAGTGCCGCGATTGTCGAAGCTGGCGACCAGATAGCCGTCGTCGGCCAGCGCGGCCATGAGCAGCCGGTTGTTGCCGCCCCAGCTGTCGTTCACGGTGGTCGACGCGGGCTCGCCATACACGTTGACGATGATGGGGTATTTCTTCGCGGCGTCGAAACGCGAGGGCCGGATCAGCCAGCCGTCCATTTTCACCCCGCCGCCCACCTCGACCTGGAACATTTCCGTGCGGCCCGCGAGGATCGGCGCCACCTTGGCCTTCAGCTCCGCGTTGTCCTGAAACACGCGGACGGTCTTGTGGTCCGGGAGAGTGATCAGTTCGGACACTCCGGGCGAATCGAACCGGGAATCGGTGTGAAACGCCCAGCGGCAGTCGGGCGAGAGGCTGTAAGTGTGGGTCCCGGGAGCGGCGGCGGGAGTTACCCGTTCGTTCCTGCTTCCGTCCAACCGGGAGCGATAAAGATAACGCTGGGTGGCGTTTTCCGGAGAGGCGATGTAGTAAAGCCAACCGCCCGGCTCGTCGATCCCGGAGACGGAGAGCAGGTCGAACCGGCCTGTGGTGATCAATTGCGCGCCCCCTTCGCGCGATACGGCGTAGGCGTGGCGCCAGCCGTCGGATTCGCTGACGAAGAGCAGCCGCTTCCCCTTCTCCAGCCAGGTGAAGCTGTTGTTGATGTCCACCCACGCCTCATCCTGGTCGCGGAACATCGGCCGCGCTTCGCCCGTATCGGCATCGGCCAGCAGCACGGTGTTGACGTTCTGAAGCCGGTTCAGATGTTGGAGGATGAGTTCCCGCGAGTTGCCGGCCCAGTCCATACGCGCCATGTAGATGTCGCGTGGATTGCCGGGGGCCTTGATCCAGCGGGTGGGGCCGCCCTCCGCGCTCGCCACCCCCACCCGCACGGCGGAATTGGTCTGGCCGGGCTTGGGGTAGGGATACTTCGTGATCACGGGATACAGGGAATCCGTATAGTTGATGAGCGCGAACTCCGGCACGCCGCTCTGGTCGAACTGGAAGTAAGCGATCTTCCGGCCGTCGGGACTCCAGGAGAAGCCGTCGCGCAGGTAGAACTCCTCTTCATAGACCCAGTCGGACGTGCCGTTGATGATCGTGGGAGAACCGTCCGAGGTGAGCGGTTTCACCGCGCCGGTGCGGATGTCTTCGACCCAGATGTTGTTCTCGCGCACGTAGGCGGCGCGCGTCCCGTCGGGCGACAGTTTGGCGTAGAGCAGGCCGGAAGCGGAGGAGCCGCCGAGTTTGCGCCACGAGTTCGCGGATTTGTCGAGCGCCCAGTAGTCGTAGGCGGTCTTGCGGATCATGACGGTGCGCGGGTTGGCGGCGAACAACATGAACCTGCCGTCGGCGGAGGCGGCGTACTCGCCGAAAGCGAGCGGCCTGCCGGTCTCGGGCGGGGTCAATTGCGCGGCCGTCATGAGAACGTCGCGGCGGGCCGTAGCGGCGTCGTAGCGGACGATTTCGCCGCGTTCGACGCTGGTGTAAGCTTTTCCGCCTTCCACCCACCGGCCGCCGGCCCCGCCCCGGCCTCCGCCCCTCCCGCCCCGGCCTGCGCCGGAGAACTCCGTGGAGTTCAGCCGTCGCATCCACTCCTGCATGTTCTGCGAAAGCTGAGCCGAAGCCGGGACCGAAAGGACCAGGGCGAACGCGATGGTTCGAAGCGACAAATTGCGCATACGGACACTGATAACGCGGCGCGCCCGAAGGCGCAAGCGGCGGCGTCGTTATGGATCGGCAGCCCCCGGGAATCGCGCGGTGATGTAGAATCGACTCGTGAAACACTTCAGCCGGCGCGGCTTTCTGGCTACCATGACAGCCGCGCCTTTCGCCGCCGCCGCCGAGAGCCGGCTTCCCATTCGCAAGGCTGTGGAATTCAGTATGCTTCCGCGTACCCTCGGGATCTCCGAGCGGTTTCAACTTGCGAAAGATGTGGGGTTCGAAGCCATCGAATGTCCCACCACGCCCGAAGCCGCGCAGGCCGAGGAAATGCTGGCCGCCTCGAAAAAAGCCGGCCTGCCGATTCACTCCGTCATGAACCAGGAGCATTGGCGGAGCCCGCTCTCCTCGGCCGATCCGGCGGTCGTGGAAAAGAGCATGGAAGGCATGCGCATCAGCCTGCGCAACGCCAAAATGTGGGGCGCCGACACGGTGCTGCTGGTGCCGGCCGTGGTAAACCCGGAGACCGGGTATGCCCAGGCGTGGGAACGAAGCCAAAAGCAGGTCCGGCAATTGATCCCGCTGGCGCAGGAACTGAAAGTGGTCATCGGGATCGAGGACGTGGGGAACAAATTCCTGCTCAGCCCCACGGAGTTCGCGCGCTACCTGGACGATTTCCAGAGCCCGTGGGTCCGCGCTTACTTCGACGTGGGAAACATCATGAGCTACGGATATCCGCAGGACTGGATCCGCACCCTGGGCAAGCGCATCGTGAAGCTTCACTTCAAAGACTGGGCGAACCGGGCCGACCCCGCCACCAAGCGGCGCGTTCCGGAGTATGTGGGTCTGCTGGACGGGGATATCGACTGGAAGGCCGTACACGCCGCCCTGGCGGAAATCGGTTTTCGCGGGGACGCCACCGTGGAACTGAACGGCGGGGACGCGGACTACCTCAAAGAGGTGAGCCGCCGCGTGGACCGGATTCTGAACGGGGCGTAACCCGCCGTAGGACCGGCTTCCCACCGGCCCTACGGTTCCCACTCCGATTCGAGGAGCCGCGAGTACTCGCCGGAGGCGAATAGCTCGAAGCGGAACCTGCCCGGCGTCGCCGGCGGGCAGGTGTGCGATTCCATGTAGCAGCGGAACAGCGCGTCGGCGTAGCGGTGGTAGTTCCGCAGGAACTCCTCCGAGAGGTCGTCCAGCGCGGGCGGCTGCTGGAAAACGGTGTTGAGCGCGATCGCGCGGGCGAAGATCGCCAGGTAATCGGCGACTCCCC
>JAIQFU010000291.1 GCA_020073115.1 Terriglobia bacterium | reverse complement strand
CCCCCGGCGCCAGCATGATCGAAAGCCCCTTCAGCGCAACCTTGGCGTCGCCTTCTACCGTGATGCTCCCCTGAACCGTCCCTTCCGGCTGGCTCCCCAGCTTCCCATCCTCCAGCCCCTGGCTGGGAACCATGAGCGGCTGGATGTTGACCGTCGGGCTGGACCCGCTCATCCGCATGGTCATGATGGTATAGCTCCCCGGCTGCAAATTCGTCAGCTCGAATTTCCCTTCCGGATCGCTGACCATTGTCATGTTCATGCCGCCGATGCGCCCGCCGCCCGGGATGAGCATGATCTGCGTGACCTGCCCCGGCGCCCCGTCCGTCGCGGCCAGTTTACCTTTCACCCGCACCACGCGCGATTTCTGCAGCCGGATGTTGAAGCCCGCAACATCCCCGCCGGGCTGCGCCTCCACCCGCGCCGCCTGCGAGATGTCCAGCGTGCCCGGATAGTAGGTCGCAACGTACGCTGTCTCCGGCGACCCGTCCGCCGGCGCCGGCGGAGCCTGGCCCATCGGGTCGATGCGCATCAGCTCGGCGCAGAGAAAGTACTTCCCCGGAGGCAGCTTGCCCAGGCGGAACTGGCCGCGGTCGTCCGTGCGTTCCATGTCCGCCGGCGCGAGCCGCCGCCGCCCGGCGGCGAAGCTGTACTTCATCGCCGTCACCGTGGCTTCCGCTACCGGCTCGCCCTCTTCGTCCAGCACGCGCCCCGATACGGCGCCCTGCGGGACCAGGCGGAACTCCAGCTTCGCCATCTCCTGGCCCCCCGACAGCCGCAGTTCCCCCTCCCCTCCGCCGCCCTTCGGCTGATAGCTTCCGTCCACGAACCCCGCGCGCTTGGCCTTCAGGTAGTACACGCCCGGCTCCACTTTCTCGAAGCGGAACTTCCCGGCCGCGTCCGTTGTGGCCGTAAAGGTCTTGGTCGCCGCTTTGGGCATGTCCGGCATCCCTGCAATGCCCTTCACCTGCTGCATCATGGCCGCCAGTTCGGCCGGGACCACGCTGTTCGAGAGCGTCACATCCACCCTGCGCAGCGCCGCTCCCGTGACGGAGTTGACCACCGTCCCTTCCACTACCGCTGTTTTTTGCTCGCCCGGCGTCTGCGCACACGCCGCCGCCACGCAGATAAGAACCCCCAAATATCTCATAATCCTCCCCAGGACAGCCGTAGTATACCGCCCGGCCCACCCGTCAGCCTCCGTTACCGCCCCCGCAGCCGGTCGATCTTGCGCCGGTCGCGCTTCGACGGCCGTCCTTCGCGTGGCGCTTCGAACTGCCCCGTCGCCTTCCGCTCCTGCGCCAGCCTGAGCCGCGCCTCCCGGCTCTCCTCCGTCTCGCGATAGAGCGTCTGCGCCACCGCCGCCGGGCCGCGCATATCGCTCAGGACCAGAACGTCTACCTGGAACTCGCCGCCTTCTCTCTTCACGCGCAGCCGGTCGCCCGGGTGGACCTCACGCGCGGGCTTGGCCGCCTGCCCGTTGCATTCGATCCTGCCGAGTTCGCAAGCCCGCGCCGCCATCGAGCGCGTCTTGAAGAACCGCGCCGCCCAGAGCCACTTGTCCATTCTCACCCGGTCCATCGTTCCATTCTCAGCCGATCCGCCGGACACTCGGCAAAGCCGCCGTGGCGTGGGCATTCATGCCCGCAGTGTCGGCAGTCTTGCCGACATCCGGCCCCGCCTTTCGAGCCGTCGCACCCCCCCAGCCGATCCGCCGGACACTCGGCAAAATCGCCGTGGCGTGGGCACTCCTGCCTGCCGTGTCCCCACTCATGGGGACACCCGGCCCCCGCCTACTCGCGAGCCGCCGCACTAAGTCTGTGGCCTACTCCCCCCTCACCCCCACTTCGTCCAAATGCGCCAGCAAATCCGCCGGGTCCTGATAAACCCGGTATGCTCCCGCGCGCTCCAGTTCCTCCTCGCCGTACCCGCCGGAAAGCAGTCCCACCCCCAGCGCCCGCGCGCGCCGCGCCGCCAGCAGGTCCCAGATGCTGTCTCCCACCACCACGGAATCCCCGATCTCCACGCCCAGCCGCTCCGCCGCCGCCAGAAACAGGTCCGGGTCCGGCTTGGCGTGCGCCACCTGGTCGCGTGTCACCACCGGCACGTCCGCCCCCAATCCCAGGTGTTTCAGCGACCGCTCCGCGCTCTCGCGAAACCCGCTGGTGGCAATAGCATGCGGCACGCGCGCCTGCGCCAGGTATCCCAGCAGTTCGCGCGCTCCCGGCAGCGGTCGCACCTGGTCCGAATACCGCCGGAACGCCTCCCTGTGCAGTTGCTGCATGCGCGCCGTCTCCTCCGCGCTCAGGCTCCGCCCCGTCTCCCGCGCCAGCGCATTCACGAACAGCCCGCCGCTCATCCCGATGCGCCGGTGGATGCGCCACACGGCCAGCGGAAATCCCGCCGCTTCCAGCGCATCGCGCCACGCCAGCACGTGCTGGTACACGCTGTCCACCAGTGTCCCATCCAGGTCGAAAAGAAAAGCCGGAAACATCTCCCCGCCTCCTCTCCCCAGTCTCCCCCAGCGTGCCCAACCCGGGGGGGGCCGCGTTGCTTGGGGCAAGTAGCTCTACCGCTGAAAATGTCACCCTACGGCATCTGCGGAGAGCCGCCCCGCAGGGTCCTCGCCACCCAATCGGAGTGCGGGAGACCGCCATTCGAAAGCGCCTGGATCTCCTTCTCCATGTCGTATTCCACGCGCCGGATGGTTGGTCTGGAATCGTCCAGCAAGAGGTACGCGGCGCGACGGTCGCCGTCGTAAGAGAGGCTCACGCTCCCGGCGTTCGCGACGAGAAGTCCCGCGCCCTGCGAAGAGGGAATGCTCCGCACCCAGGAGCGGTGGATATGCCCGTAGACAGCGATCCGCCGGCCCAGCGGCCCGTAGACCGACCTCAATTCGGCATCGCTCGCTGCCGGTCCCGGCGAGCGCCAGGGGCTCTCGGGACTGGCGTGGACCAGCGCGATACCGCCTTCGAGGTGAACGCGCGGCAGTCCGTGCAGCCACCCGATCCTCTCTGCTCCGAGCAGGGCGCGGGTCGCCGCCATCATCTCGCGGACCGCGCTCCATAGCGACGGTGGCGCCGCTGATTGGCTCGCAAACTCTTCCAGCGTCTCGGGCATTGAAAGCGCTTCTTCCCCGTTGCCGGCCACGCCTTGCCAGCCGAGATCGCGAATGCGATCGACAATCTCCGCCGGGCCCGCTCCTCCGTCGGCCAGGTCGCCGCCGTGGAGGATCAGGTCGGGAGAAGTTTGCCGCAGGTCCGCCAGGACTGCCTCGAACGCGGTCCGGTTGCCGTGAATGTCGGATACGATCGCGGTGCGCATGGGAACCCCTCTGGCTGCGCGCTTTCTACTCCAGCGCTTCCGAATCGAAATGCCGGTAGATCTCTTGCCGGTGAGCCGGGTCGCGATCCGCCTGGAGCGCGGCGATCAGAGCGCTGAGCCGCGGGGTGAGGATGATCAGATAACGCGCATCGGCTCCGGCCGTGTAGGTGTGGGCAACGCCGGCCCGGACAAATACCGTTGTTCCCGGGCCGGCGGTTTCGGTCCGGTCCGCATACCGGAAAGTCAGTTGGCCCTCCAGCACGTGCCACGCTTCATCGTCGGATTGGTGGACGTGCAGCGTTGCGGGGCCGCTGCCGCGCCACTCATGGATTTCGAACGAGCCGCCGCATGCCGAGAAAGGCGCGGTTTTCATGCGACTATCCTACTACGCCGTCGGGCCACCGCCGCCCCATGCCCCGTAGCCTGAAGTAACCCGCAACCCTCGCAGCCCGTATAGAGAATCGGATGTGAAATTCTGTTTCGCCAGGAGCGGATATGTTGAAGAGCAAGCAGCGGCTACTCCCCCTGTTGGGACTCGCCCTCGCCGGGACGGCCCTCGCGCAGACTGTCGAGCCGGCCAGGTTCTATAAACTGGAGTTCGTGGTCAAGGAAGTGGAAGGAGGGAAAACGGTCAATGCGCGATCCTTCGTCACCATGCTGGCCGCTCAGATGCCTGGCCGGGACGCCTCGTCAGCGACCATTCGGGCGGGAGGCAGGGTTCCGGTAAGCGCCGGCAGCGGCAACTCTTTTCTCGATGTTGGCGTGAATATCGACGCGCGGGAGCTGAGGGAAGTGCAGGGCGATCTCTCGCTCTACATCAGTGCCGATATCAGCACGATCGGGCAGGACAATCTGGGAACGGTTCCCGGCACGCGCCAGAACCGTTGGGTCGGGACGGTCTTCCTGCCGGTCAAGAAACCTACGGTGGTCTTCGCGTCCGATGACATCTCTTCCAAGCGGCAGATTCAGCTCGAAGTCACCGCCACGCCCGTCAGGTAGGCGTAAGAGTGGCCCGCCCGGCCGGCGCGATCAGACCGCCGCTTCGTAAGCTTGCCGCAGCCAGTCCTTTACTTCGGCATCGATGTCGGCCTTGGAAGAGACCCCGATGCGGTGGGTCATGCGGTCGTTGCCGATGGCGCCGGCTTTGGCCAGGCGTCCGGCGGGCGTGCGGCCGGGTAGCGCCAGGCCAAGATCCAGCCGGCTCCGTGTGGAGGGCTTGATCATCGCGAACTGCCGGTCGCGGCGGATCCCGACGTAGGTTTTGCAGACTGTCAGGTCCACATCCTTGCCGAGGCGGCGCGCGGTTCTGGCCAGTTCCTCATAAACCGGATACAGGGCGGCCTTCTCGCCGGAATACATGGCTTCCAGCAGGGCTTTTTCATCCGCGTACTCTCGGCCCAGGCCGCGTCCCTCGGCTTCAGCGGCGATAAACATGGCGGTTACCGTGCCGAGTCGATGCGTGGTCTTCAGCCACTCGATGCGCTCCTGGCGCGTGGCCAGGTCCGCGGCGTGGGCAATCTGTACCCATTCCTCGAACGTGCGCCCGGTTTTCAAAGGTAGATTCCGGGCGATGGCTTCGCCCATTTCTTTCGGCGACTTGGGCATGGCGGATCTCTCTGAGTGGCGAGTATACACTACGAACCGGGATGCGACACGGCACTTCCGGCAGGGTGTCCGGCAGGATCCTTCCCGCTCTCCGGAGGCGGACGTCCTCGTCCGAGCCCGACCCCTGGGTCCGCTGCTGCCGGGGCCACCGTATGCACCGGCACGTGCGAATCGTAAAGTTGTTGACACGGACCCCGTTTGTCCATATACTCGCACCACCTCCGAGGGGGTGAACCATGCGAAATCTCTGTATTCTCTCCGTCGGTCTGGCCCTGTTTCTGGGCACGGCCGCCGCACAACCTGGGTACAACATCAAATTGACCGTCTCGAGCCAGACGGCCTGCACCAACGCTCCCGTGTTGTCGCTCGCAACTGACGCCGCCGTGGGCGTCAACGCCGGAGCCGGCGGGTCGGTTACCGGCCGGATCACGATAACCGATTTTTCCCTGACCAGGGTTTCCGATGATTGTTCCATCGCGCTCTTCCGTGCGTTGTTTATGGTTACGCGCTTGCCGACGGTCACTATTTCGGCATTCACCGGCGCCACGGAGGTCTTGCGGTTCACGTTGACCAATGCCATCGTCACCGGTATCGCGGAGAGTGAACCGACAGGTGCGCCGCCGGCTGAGAAAGTCACCTTTATTTTCGACAGAATCGAGATCCTTGATGTCGTGACCAACCACAGCGTAGGTTATGACAGGAGGAGCGGAATTGTGTTGCCTTGACCTGTTGAGTTAAGACGGCGCCGCTGGCTCGGTGTGCATGCGTCGGAAAACCAACCGCCCCCTGAAAGTAATCCTCAGGCGGCGGAGGGGACAGGTCCGAGAATGCCTCCAGCCCGCGGCGCCGCCCGCCCCACCCGAAATTGGCTTCGTTCCTTCACCTGCCGCAAGTTTCCCCCGCCCCGGTCCCCGTTGTTTCGGCCCCCGAAGTTGTGAACCCCTCCCCCCCCATTTCATAATGGAATTTCATGTCCTTTGACGATCGCGCGATCGCCGTCAGCGCCACCTTTACCGCGGAAGCCATCCAGCCCGCCCTCGCTTTCTGGGCGGGCGAAGTGAATCTCGACTATCGGATCCGGTTTGCCCCTTACAACACGCTGTTTCAACAGCTTCTGGATCCCGCCGGGTTGTTCGCGGCCAACCGCGGAGGGGTCAACGTAGCTTTGGTGCGCTTCGAGGATTGGCTCGCCGCCGGGGTCGAAGAGCAGGTCGGGCAGCTCATCGCCGCCCTCCGTACCGCGGCTTCCTATCCCGCGCCCCTCATTCTGGCCGTCTGCCCCCCTACCCCCGCCCGCAATGGCCGTTTCCAATCTGCCGAGCGCACTCTCCGCGAGGCCTTGGCGGACCTGCCCGGCGCGCACCTCCTGCTGCCCGCCGATGTCGAAGCCCTTTACCCGGTTCCCGAGATCCACGACCCGCACGCCAACGAGTTGGGCCACCTGCCTTACACCCCGGCGTTCTTCGCAGCCCTGGCGACCGCCATCGCGCGCCGCATTCACGCCATCGTGACCCCGCCTTTTAAGGTGGTCGCGCTCGATTGCGATGAAACCCTCTGGGCCGGCATCTGCGGCGAAGACGGACCCCAGGGCGTCGCCCTCGACCCGCCCCGCCGCGTCTTGCAGGAATTCATGGCGGAGCGCCTGCGCGCCGGCATGCTTCTCGCCCTCTGCAGTAAGAATAACGAGCAGGACGTCCTCGACACTTTCCGCGCCCACCCCGAAATGCCCCTCGGCATCCGGGACTTCGCCGCGCGCTGCATCGATTGGGAGAGCAAGGGCGCCAACCTCGCCCGCCTGGCCGCCGAATTGGAACTGGGGCTCGACGCCTTCATCCTGGTGGACGACAGCTCCAAGGAGTGCGCCGAAGCCGTCTCCGGCGCGCCTGAAATCCTGGCGCTCCCCCTTCCCGGCCGCCCCGCGGAGATCCCCGAATTCCTGAAACACGTCTGGGCCTTCGACCGGGCGCGCATCACGGAGGAGGACC
>JAIQFU010000290.1 GCA_020073115.1 Terriglobia bacterium | reverse complement strand
GAAGACGCCGTTCAAGATCGTGGGCGTGGTGCGCACCACCCGGCTGGGCGGCCCCGCATCGGAGCCGATCATGCAGATCTACGAACCCCTGGGAGATGAGTCCGCTCCCGGGTATATGACTTTCGTAGCACGCGTCCGCGGGCGTGCCGGCGCGTATTTGCGGGCGTGCCAGGCGGCTCTCCAGCGGGCCGATCCCAATATCCCTGTCTTCGACGCACAAAGCCTGGACGAGAGGCTGAGCGGCAACCTGCTGCGGCCGCGTTTCTACACCACCGCGGTGCTGTTTCTGGGGGGATTCGCGCTGCTGCTGGCGGTAATCGGGATCTATGGCGCGGCGGCATACTCCGTCACCCAGCGAACGCACGAGATTGGCGTGCGCATCGCCATCGGCGCCAGGCCGGGGCGGTTGCGGGCGGCCCTGGTGCGCCAGGGCATGGCGCCGGTAGTCTGTGGGATGGCGGCCGGGATAGCAGGCGCGATCGCTTCCGGACGGCTTCTGAAGAGCCTGATGTGGTCCGCCGAGCCGCTCGGGGCGGCCACCTGCATTCTGGGCGGGTTGGCGCTGGCGGGTGCGGCCTTGGCGGCCCTGTGGTTCGCGACTTCGCGGGTGATCCAGGTAGACCCTATTGCGGCGCTGAAGTCGGATTAGGCGTGGCGCGGGCATTCCAGGGTCCGGAGGTCGGCAGGAATGCCGACACGGCGGGCAAGAATGCCCCCGCCACGGTTACCCCGGGCCTACTTTGCCGGCGCGGTAGGCCATGAGGAAGGCCTCGGGATCTTCCATTTCGTCTTCCACCCGCACCGTGCCGTTGATCAGCATCAGCAGCGCCAGCGGGATCAGGATGATCGTCAGGCAACAGACCCAGAAATAGAGCCAGTTCCCCATGAACTCGTACCGAACAATCCTCGACATTGGTTCTCCTTATACGCTTTTCCGGAAATTCCTTTTCGCCTCGTCCACGTCGTTGCCGCGCGTCCAGATCTCGTCGAGGTCCCAGGCGCCGAAGCCTTTCTTCTCCCCCAGGGCGAGGAACCGCAGGTCCGCGGGATTGAAGCCCATCGTCGCCGCGGCCACGGAATCGACGGCCACGGCCTTCATGCCGGCCACCAGCAGGTTGTGATGCACGGCGGCGCCGCCGCCCTCGATCCCCATCGAGCCGCCCACGATGGCGAGGTCGGCGGGACGATAGCCGAACAGGTCGATCATCACTTCGTCCGGGCTGCCCAGCTTCGCCAGATCGTTCTTCGGCGCGATCCCGAAATAGTTTTTGATGGAGAGCGACACGCCGGCGGCGGCATCGGTCGCGAGCGGGGCGAGGCTGATCAGCCGGTCGCACTGCTGGATGATCTTGGGGATGCGGTACGAGCCCGAAGGATTGTTGCGCGCCAGGGCCTTGCCGGGGACGGGCAGCTCGAGCGTGTCGGCGGCGTTCAGGTCGGCAATCTCGAAGCGCCTGCCGGGGAAGCGGCGCGCCAGTTCGTCAACCACCGCCCGGTAGCTCAGCCCGTCGAAAGCGCCGCCCCAATCCGCGGTCCAGCCGTCGAACGCCTCCGCCACGGTGAAGCGCAGCCCGCGTTTGCGTTCCGCCAGGTAGGAGATGACGGTGCGCACGATGCGCGGGTCGGTCACCGCCGCCGCGGTCTCGCGCGAGGGGATATGCGGCTTGATCACCACCCAGTCCTCGGGGTCCCCCACCCCGGCGAACTCCTTGGAGCGCAGCGCGGCGAGGTCGATGGCCTTGCGCACCATGGCGTCGAGTTGAGCGGACGTCAGGGGGGCGCCGGGCGGCCGGGGGTCGCGCAGGCCGGGGATCTTCGTGCCATCGTGGTCCTCCCCCTGCTTGAAGCTGGACAGCACGATCCCCACCCGCGGGGTGGCGTCCTGGGTGGGGCTGGCGATGATCGTATCGTCCGGTTTCTTCTGGGCCGGCGCCAGGCCCGCCGCGCCCAAAGCCAGGAAATGGCGTCTCCACATACTTCCCTCGATTCCGGGGCTACAAGGTATATTTAACTCATATCGAGGGACGAAAGATGATCCTGACGCGCCGCGGTTTCGTGGCGGCTTCGGCCGCCGCTCTTTCGCTCAGAGCCCTGCCCCCGGGGAAATCACGCGTGGGGCTGGTCCATTCCACCCACCCGCGCCTTTCCAAACCCCTTTCGGGCGACCACCCGCTGGACTACCAGGCAGTCCGCGAAATGGTCTGGAAAGCTATCGAATACGGCAGGCCCGCCGCCGGGAGCCTGGAGGCCAAGATCAAACCCGGGTCCTGGGTGGTGGTCAAGCCGAACATGTGCTTCCTGAGAGCGCAGGCGCCGTACCGGCCGGGCGACGTGACCGACCACCGTGTGCTGCGGGCGGTGATCGAATACGTGGCCCGGAACTCCAGGGCGAAGCGCATCACCATCGCGGAAGGCGGCAGCTATCGCAGCGTGACGGACCCGCTCACCGATAACGTGGTGACGCAGAACGGCGCGCGGGTGGACGCCAGGGATTTCGACTGGGGTCCCGACGAGTTTCCCGGCGTGGGCGGCTCGTTCGGCTCCATTTTGAAGGAATTCGCCGGGCAATTCCCCGGCAAGGCCTTCGACTATGTGGACCTGAGCTACGACCCGGTGCGCGACTCCTCCGGCCAGCCGGCGCGCATCCCGGTCCCCACGCGCAACGGCGTGGGCGCGTTCGGCGCCCGGAAGGAATACTTCATCACCAACACGATTCGCAACTGCGATTTCCTGATCGATATGCCGGTAGCGAAAGTGCACGAACAGTGCGGGATCACAGCCTGTTTCAAGAACTACGTGGGGACCGGCCCGCGCATCACCTACACCCGCGAGCGCAGCTTCACCAACAGCGGGCTGCACGACGACTATTCCGTGGACAACCGCATCGACCCCTTCATCGCGGACCTGGCGGCGTTTCATCCGCCGGACTACAACGTGGTGGACGTTATCCGGGGGCTGCAATACTCGGAGCACAACAACCGGCAGCCCGACCAGATGGTGCGGTCGAACCTGGTGCTGGCGAGCGAGGACACGGTGGCCGCCGACGCGGTGGCGGCGAAACTGCTGGGATTCAACGGCGCGGACATCGACTACCTGCGGATGGGCGCCGCGCGCGGGCTGGGGACCTACGATTGGAACCGCATCGAGGTGACGGGCGACGAGCCGGACCGTTTCGCGCGCAAATGGGCCAAGGCCCGGACGTGGTACGCGCGGTGCAACCGCCAGTGGCGCGTCACGCGGGACCCGGCGTCGGAGGGGGTCCGGTGGACGGCGCATACCACTTCCGGCGACCGGCTGGATCTGTCGGCGGCGGCGGGCGGCGGGGCCGCGGGATACGCCGCGGCGGCCACCGTCCGGGCGGACGGCGCGCGCAAGGGCTTCCTCTGGCTGGGGCTGGCGGGCAAGGCCACGGTGGAGCTCAACGGCGCCAGGATCATGGAAGAAGAGGGCCTCACGAGGTTCCGCGTGGGGCAATACCAGCAGCCCGTGGAACTCCGCCCGGGCGAGAACCGGCTGGTATTCCGCGTGCAACCGGCCAACGATCGCGCCTGGCTTTTGACAGCCGGCACCTCGTCCGCCGGCAGCGTCACGGCGTCGCGCGGCAGGATTTCGCCTGGCGTCAGGCCGGGCGTTGTCGTGATTGTGTTGCAGCGAAAGCAGCGGATGCGGACGGCGAGGAAATTCCGCGGCGCAGAGCCGCGGAGAATTAAGGAGAAATGGTTCTCCGCGGGCTGCCGGTGCGGGCCAAATCCAGGGGTTCGCGCGCCGAGGGAGCGAGGAACGAATCTCTCACCAGTGCGTTGTTGGTGCGCCGGCGCGTTCCTCTGCCCGCTCCGCGGCCGAACCCGGGGTATCCGCCAGAGCCGGGTGTCGCACGCCGCGCATTTGTTGTTCCTTTTTTTCCTCTGCATCTCTGCGCCCCTGCGGCTTCCCGGCGGTGAAATGGGTGTTGCCAGCAGCCCTGCAGGCATCTGCTAATCTATTCCATTGATGACAATTGATGAAATCCGGGAGCTCATCCATCTCGCCTCCGAAACCGGAATTGCGGAGTTGGAGGTTCAGAGGGGCGATAATCGCGTGCGCATCCGGCGCGCGGCGTTCGCGGCGACGCAGGAGATCGTAGTGGCGCCTCACCCAGGTTATGCGGCGGCCGTGAACCCCGCCGCGCCTTCGCCGGCCCACCCCGCAACCGCGGCGTCTCCGGCTGCCCCGGCGCTTTCAGCCGCCGAAAAGGAAACGGCCAAAGCCGCCGATCCCAACCTGGTCCTGGTGAAATCGCCCATCGTGGGCACTTTTTATGAGAGCCCCTCGCCCGGCGCGCCGTCCTTCGTGCGGATCGGCGAGCGGGTCCAGCCCGGCAAGGTGCTCTGTATCATCGAGTCGATGAAGCTCATGAACGAGATCGAAGCCGAGGTGGCCGGCGTGGTCGAAAGCAAGCTGGTGATGAACGCGCAGCCGGTGGAGTACGGGGAGGCGCTGTTTGCCATCCGCGCCGTTTAAGAAGATCCTCATCGCCAACCGGGGTGAGATCGCCGTCCGGATCATCAGCGCCTGTAAGGAACTGGGGATCCAGACCGTGGCTGTCTACTCCGAGGCGGACCGGTACAGCTCGCACGTGCGCTTCGCCGACCAGGCGATCTGCATCGGGCCGGCCAAGAGCGCGCGCAGCTACCTGGACCAGCCCTCTATCATCAGCGCCGCCGAAATCACCAACGTGGACGCCATCCACCCCGGCTATGGGTTCCTCAGCGAGAACCCGGGGTTCGCGGAGGTGTGCGAAACCTCCGAAATCAAGTTCATCGGCCCGAAGCCGGCGGTCATCCGGCTGATGGGGGTGAAGGAGCAGGCGCGGGCGTTCATGCGGCAGATGGGCGTGCCCGTGCTGCCCGGCTCCACCGGCGTGCTCGGCTCGCCGGAGGAAGCGCTGGAGACGGCGGAATGCATCGGCTACCCCGTGATTCTGAAGGCGTCGGCGGGCGGGGGCGGGCGGGGCATGCGCGTGGTGAACCGGCCCGACGAACTGGCCGGACTTTTCGCGCAGGCGCAGTCCGAAGCCGGGTCGGCCTTCAGTTCGCCCGACCTTTACCTGGAAAAGTACATCGCCGCGCCGCGCCACATCGAGTTCCAGGTGCTGGGCGACGAGCACCAGGGGGTGGAGATTCTCGGGGAGCGCGAATGCTCCATCCAGCGGCGGCACCAGAAGCTATTGGAGGAGTCGCCTTCGCTGGCGGTTTCCGACGCGCAGCGCGCGGAAATCGGGGCGGCCCTGCGGAGGGCGCTGGCGGCGGCCGGGTATTCGAACGCGGGCACGGTGGAGTTCCTCATGGACGAGGACGGGAAGCTGTACTTCATCGAGGTGAATGCCCGCGTGCAGGTGGAGCACCCGGTGACCGAGTTCGTCACGGGGATCGACATCGTCAAAAGCCAGATCCGCATCGCGCAGGGCGAGAGGCTGGAGGAGATCCTGCCCGGGCCGGTGACGCTGCGCGGCCATGCGATCGAATGCCGCATCAACGCCGAGAACCCCGACACGTTCGTCCCTTCGCCGGGGCGCATCACCGGGTTCCATGCGCCCGGCGGCATTGGGGTGCGGGTGGACACGTGGGCCTACACGGATTGCGTGGTCCCGCCGTACTACGATTCGCTGCTGGCGAAGCTGATCACGTACGGGAACGACCGTGGGGAAGCGATCCGCCGCATGCAGCGCGCGCTCAGCATGTTCATCGTGGAGGGGATCTACACGTCGATTCCCCTGCACCAGCGGATTCTGGCGGACCCGGATTTTCAGGCGGGGAAGTTCGACACGAATTTCGTGAAGCGGTTCATGCCGGCCGGGAAGTAGCGCCGCGGCGGAAGCAGCGTGGCGGAGTGGGCCTCCAGCCGGCCCCGCCGGAGGACCACTCCACATGACTACATCAGTACCGCCGCTTCGGGAACGGGATCCCGCCGTCTTTCCTGGTTGCGTCGGGCGCGGGAGCGGGCCCGGTGCGGGGGGGCTTGTAGTTCCCGAAATCGAGTTCGGCGGGCTGGAAGGTGAGATCGCGGTCGAGGATCATCTCGACGGTACTGCCCTTGGCAAGAACGGCGTCCGGGCCGCGGCTGGCGAAGACGCCGATGAGTCCCGCGGCGGCCCCGGCCCCGGCGCCGATGCCCACGCCGAGACCCGCGCTGCCGGCGGCGCTGCCGGCGATGGAGCCGACGGTAGCCCCGGCTCCCGCCGCCTCTCCCACGGTGCGGAGGTCGCCCGCTTTGTTGCCCTCGCTCCTCACGGCGCCCTCGTTGCGGTCGAGTTCGCCCGCGGTGGTCCCGTCCATGCCGCCGATACGCCCGCGGAAATCGCGCGTGACCCCGTTGGGCAGCGTCAGCGAGTCGAACCGGACGTAGAGCTCGCCCCGGCCTTTCACGCGCCCCGGCTTTTTGATCTGGGTGATGGCTCCGGAGACATAGCTGCCCACGGGAATGACAATGCGCCCGCCCACGAGGACGGGGAAGGCGGTTTCCAGGTAGACGTGGTCGCCCACGGCCGAATGCCTGGTGCTGATGCTATTGATGAGGCTGAGCGGCACCTTTGTCCCGGAGCTCACCCTGTAATCGGCGGGTTTGGCCGTTTCCTGCGCCGCGAGCGCTCCGGCGGCGAGGAAAACAGTCGCAACCAACGGCCGTAGGGGCATGCAAGGACTCCTTGAACAACGATTGTAGCCTGTATATGGAACGTGTCCCGGCGGGGAAAGGTTGCGCTCGCGCGGCGCCGGGTTCAGCGTGCCGTCGTAGGCTTCAGCCCACGCTCAACGCGGACGGCGTACGTCAGTGCCAGCTTCAGCCCCGGCGGGGTTATCTGCTCGCCCACGCTCACGCGGATTTCGGGGTCGGGGCCGATGCCTTCCGGAAGCTTCAAATTGACCTGGTACAGTCCCGCCGATCCCGGCGAGATGCCCGCCCACAACACATTCGGCCGCTCCAGGGGGACGCCGTCCAGGTAAACGCGCAGCTCTTCGATCCTCTCCATGGCCCCGGCGAAGGCCGGAATCTCGTCCGGGCGGGACGGGTAGGGTGTCGTCCTCCCCAAGCCTGTGGCATAGAGCATGATCACGTCACCCCCGGCGGCAGGCGCATCGGGCGATACCAGCGAATAATCCGGCCAGAGCTGGGCAACGGCATAACCCGGCGCGGCGGGCGAGTCGAACAGTCCCGGGGCGGCGTCCACGATGCTTACCGGGACCTCCGGTCCGGAGACCCCCTGCCGCACCACCCGCACCGTGGCGTTTCCGGCAATCTGGTTGGTGGGCATGAGGAAGTTGATTTGCAGCTCGGAGACGTAGAACAGGGGGGCGGGCCAGCCGGAGACGAACACCTGCACGCCGTTGAGGCTGGTGGGCAGGAGTCCGCCTTGAATGTCGGCAGGCGTCAGGCTCTGGGTGGACCAGGCCAGGCCGGCGCCGAAGATCGAAAGGGCCGAATTGGGCGCGAACGGGCCGGGAGCGTAGTTGGAGGCGTTGACGATGCCGGCGGAGGTGTAGGAGGGGGCCGCGGCCGAAGCCGCTCCGCAGACGGCCAGGACCAGGAGCAGCGGCGAAGGTTTCATGACGGTATTGGATATAGTGACGCTACAAGCCGGGAATTCTCAGTTTTTTCACCGTTCCCAAATCCAGCTACACTAGATGCTTACCCGCGTTCGTCTTTTCGCGGGCGAACTGCGTCTAGTCACAAGGAGCCAGAGTTTTGATCTTTCGGGCGGTGGAAGACGCCGATCTGATCGGGCAGGCCGCGCGGGGCAAGGTGGAGGCCTATAACCTTCTCATTTCCCGCTGGGAGAAGCGTGTCTACAATTACCTGCTGCGCATCGCCGGCAACCGGGAAGACGCTTTGGACTTGACGCAGGAAGTATTCTTGAAAGCCTATCAGAATCTCCGCAAGCTCGACGATCCGGGGCGGTTCGCGCCCTGGCTGTACCGCATCGCGCACAACGAGGCCTACTCCATGTTTCGCAAGCGCAGGCCCGAAACCGATGTGGACGAGTTGGAGCCTGAAGGCACGGGAACCGGCATTACGGTAGGCGGCAGCACCGTTTTTCCCATCGAATTGAGCCTGGCCGTGGCCACGGCGCTGGGGCGGCTTTCGGCCGACCAGCGTGAGGCCGTCGTGCTCAAGATCTACCAGGGCTTCAAATTCGAGGAAATGGCGGAGATCCTCGCCTGCCCGGTTTCCACCGTCAAGTCCCGCCTCTACACCGCGCTGGAACTCCTCAAAGCCGACCTGGCTCCCGTGGGATTACGAGGCGCATAAATGAGTTGCTCGCCATTCGAATTGAAGGACTACTTCCTCAAGGAGTTAGCCCGCCCGCAAGCGCTCCAGGTGGAAGTGCACGTTCGCGGCTGCCCCTCCTGCCGGGAGGAACTGGACCGGCTGCGGCTCACCGAAGCCGCTCTGTTCGCGTTGCGGGAGGAAGAGATTCCGCAGCGCATCGCATTCGTTTCCGACCCGGTTTTGGAGCCTTCGGGGCCGCGGCGCTGGTGGGCCGCGTTCTGGGGCTCGGGGCCTCGTCTGGGTTTCGCATCGGCGGCCCTGCTTTCCGCCGCAATTCTGTTTTCCGCTATGACGCGCCCGGCGCCGGCTCCCGCAAGCCCGCCGGCGGTCAAACTGGCGTCGGCGCCTCCCGCGGCGACGCTGTCGCCCGAAGAGGTGCAGCGGCGCATCGACGCGGCGGTATCCGCCGCCGTGACGCAGAGCCGCGCCGACACGGTGAAGATGGTCTCGGAGCTGGAGCGCGCCAACTTCGCCGAGCGGCAGAAGATCGTGAACGTGTACGAGGCCGAACTCCTGATGGAGCGCAAGCGCACGAATGTGCAGCGGGGGGCCATCTACCGGATGGCTTCGGTGGAGAAAGGCGGCGCGCAATGAAACCGGCTCTCCTGATGCTTGCCGTGGCCCTCGCCGCGCCGGCCCAAACGGCCATGAAACCCGTGGCCACCGTGGAGCCGCAGCAGAAAACCCCGATCCCGCGCCAGACGCTGCTCGACCTGGAAAAGGGTTTCGATGAGAAGCTCAATGCCATGGGGGGCGCGGACCCGTTCGACCTGCTGGGCAACACGCGCGGAATCTATCTGGCCGGCTACGGGGTGGTCTTCACCACGGAACTGAGCCTGATCCGCACCCCCGGATACAGTCCCATGCGGCAGAGCTTCAGCAAGGACGAGATTGCGAAAGTCCGCAAGCGGAAGCTGGATCGCCTGCCGGTGTTGCGGCTCGCCATGAAGGACATGATCACCGCGGTGGGCAGCGCGCTGGCGGCGATGCCGGCCAATGAGAAGATCGTGCTCGCCGTCCGGCTGGAGTACCTGCCCTACGAGGATACGGCCGGGCTGCCGGCCCAAGTGGTGATGTCGGCTACCCGCGCGGCGGCGATGGCCTCGGCCATCCAGGTGGACGAACAATAGTGAGCCCCACGGAATCCACGGACAATGCGCCGCAGGCGCCGCCCGCCCTGACGGCGATCCGCGCCCCTCGGCTGGGCGAGATGCTGATCGAGCGCGGCAAGATCGAGGCCGGGGACGTGGAGCGCGCGCTGGATCTGCAGCGCGAGCGCGGCGACAAGATCGGCAAGATCCTGGTGGACATGGGGTCGATCGCCCAGCGCGACATGCTGGCGGCGCTCTCCGAGCAACTGGGGGTTCCCGTGGTTCCGGTGGATCAGCCGCCGCCGGCCGCGCCGGAACTGGAAGGCCTGTCGCACCGCTTCCTGCGGCAATGCCGCGCATTCCCGATCTCGCTGGTGGATTCGACCCTCACGCTGGCGATGGCCGACCCGCTGGATTTCGACGCCATCGCCGCGGTGCGGGCCTTCTCCAGCCTGAACGTGCAGACCGCGCTGGCCTCCGAGCAGGAGGTCCTGGACGCCATCGACAAGCACTACGAGGCGTCGGAGCGGGCGGCGGTCCTGGGCGAGGGCCTCGACGAGGAGGCCACGGCCGACCTGGAACACCTGCGGGACATGGCCAGCGAGGCGCCGGTCATCCGCCTGGTGAACGCCATGATCGGAGAAGCCGTCGAGAAGCGCGCCAGCGACATCCACATCGAGCCGTTCGAAAAGGAATTCCGCGTGCGCTTCCGCGTGGACGGCGTGCTCTTCAACCAGGAGACGCCGCCGCGCGAACTGAAGGCGGCCATCGTCTCCCGGCTGAAGCTGATGGCCAAGCTGAACATCGCCGAGCGCCGGCTGCCGCAGGACGGCCGCATCAAAATCAAAGTCCTGGGACGCGATGTGGACCTGCGCGTCTCCACCCTGCCCACGCTCTACGGCGAGAGCGTGGTGATGCGCCTTCTGGACCGCTCGGCCGGCGATTTCTACGACCTCAGGCGGCTGGGCTTCGACCCGCGCATGCTGTCGCGCATGGAGCATTTCACCAGCCGGCCGCACGGCATCTTTCTCGTCACCGGGCCCACCGGCAGCGGTAAATCCACCACGCTCTAC
>JAIQFU010000289.1 GCA_020073115.1 Terriglobia bacterium | reverse complement strand
CTGGACATCGGCGCCGAATCTCCGGAGGAGATCGCTATCGCGGTGGCCGCGGAGATGATCGCGGTGCGCCGTGGCGCCGAATCCAACTGGCGCTCGCTCTCGATGTCGGTCTTCGCCGATGAATCGCTGCGGGCCGTGCTGGCCAAGTGAGCGTCGCCGGACTCATCCTCGCGGCGGGAGAATCGCGCCGCATGGGCCGCCCCAAAGCGTTGCTGGAATATCGAGGCGCCACTTTTCTGGAGACGCTCATCGCCCTGTTCGCTCCGCGGTGCTCGCCGGTGATCGTGGCGCTGGGGGCCGCCGCGGACGAAATCCGCGCGCGGACGTCCTCCGAAGCCACCTTCGTCGTCAACCCCGATTACGCACGCGGCCAGACCAGTTCGCTGCAGTGCGGCCTGCGGGCCGCGCCGCCGGAAGCGGAGGGCGTTCTTCTCACGCTGGTTGACCACCCGGCGGTGTTATCGGCGACGGTGGACGCGCTGTTGCATGGTGGAGGCCCACTCCACGTTCCGCGCTACCACGGGCGGCGCGGTCATCCGATCTTTTTTTCGAAGAGCCTCATCCCGGAGTTTCTTGCCCTTCCGCCTGACGCTCCCGCCCGCGACGTCGTACGCCGCCACGCCGCCGAGACCAGCTTCCTGGATCTGGATGACCCCGGCATCCTGGCCGATATCGACGACCCGGAGGGCTACCGGGCCCTCGTGGGAGCCTTGCGGTGAAGCTTCGGCTCGTCAAACTCGCGGGAGGCGCGCTGGCGCTGCTGCTGGTAGCGGGCCTCGTGGCGCCGTACCTGAGCGCCGACCGTTACGGCGCACGGCTCCGCGGTTCCCTGGAACGCGCCCTGGGCGGCAACCGCCGCGTCGAACTCGGCGCGGTGCACTTCAGCCTGTTCAAAGGCCCCGGCTTCGCCGTGGACAACGTTGTGATTCACGAAGACCCCGCCATCGGGTCGGAGCCCATCGCCTACGTCTCTTCGCTCGATGTCGCGCCCAGCCTCTGGTCCCTGCTGGGCGGGCGCTTCGTCATCTCCTCCATCCGGCTGGAGGACGCCCACATCAACCTGGCGAAGTCCGGGCCCGCCTCGGAGTGGGGCCAGTGGAATTTCGGGCCAGGTAGATCGGCACGTCGGGATGGTGCTCGTCCGCTTCCAACGCGGCCGCATCTCACCAGACCTCGATCTCCAACTGGACCGTACGGGCCTGGATGAAATCACCGCGCTCCTGCGGGGCCAGGCGGGCGGCGTGCATGGGGTGCTCTCGTCGCGCGTGCACCTCGCCGGCCCCATCAACAACATCGGGGTCACCGGGCGGCTGAGCATCGAGGATGTTCACCGTTGGGACCTGCTGCCGCCGCAGGGCCAGGGCTGGCCTCTGGACATCGGCGGTAAGCTGGACCTCATCTCCCAGCAGGTCGAACTGCAATCGAATTCCGGCCGCGGCGCGCCTCTTCCCGTCTGGATCCGCTTCCGCGCCGCCGATTACCTCTCCCGGCCCCGCTGGGCGGTGGCCGTGAACTGGAACCAGTTTCCGGTGGAGCCCATCATGGAACTGGCCCGCCACATGGGCGCGCAGGTCCCTCCCCGGCTCAAGCTGAACGGGACCATGGACGGCGCGGTGAGCTATTCCGACCAGGGATTACAGGGCGAAGTGGCCTTCCGCGACGCCGCGCTGACCATTCCCGATTCGCCGCCCGTCGGCTTCGAGCAGGCGAACATCGTCTTCTCGCCGGGCCACGCGCGCCTCGCTCCGGCCCTGGTGCGCACCGCCGATCAGGAACAGGCCCAACTCGAAGCCGACTATGACATGAACGCGCAGCGCCTCGATCTCGCGATCTCCTCCCGCTCCATGCGCGTGGCTTCCCTGCGCGCCCAGGTGGCGTTAGCCGCCGTACCCTGGCTGGAGCAGTTGCATTCGGGGACGTGGTCCGGGTCGCTCCAATACCACGTCGAATTCGGGGACAGGCTACGAAATCCCCAAACCGCGGGAATTTCGAATCCAGTCTCGGCATTCGGAGCGGCGGGCTGGACGGGCCGCCTGGAACTGCGCGATGCCTCCATCGCGGTTCCCGGGTTCGCCGACCCGCTGGAACTGACCTCGGCGCGCGCCCAGATCGACGGCGCGCGGTTGACTGTGGACCGCATGGAAGGGAGCGCGGGCAAATTGGCCTTCACCGGCGAATACCGCTACGAGCCGGGGGCCGCGCGGCCACACCGGGTCCGTCTGCGCGCCACGGAGGTGGCCGCCGCCGACCTGGAAGCCGAGTTCATGCCCACGCTGCGCCGCGCCGGCCTGATGCGGCCACCGGCTCGAGAACGGCCGCGCGCACCTCCTGTGGGATGCCACGCGCCTGGAACTCGATGCTCTCCAGGCGAAGGTCGACGGGGCCGCCCTGGCCGGCAAAGTCGCGGTGAACCTGCGCGGCGCCCGCCCCTCCTACAGCCTGGCGGGCAAGATGAAGGGGTTGAGCTGGTACGCCGGGAAAGTCGATGCGGACGGGAAGCTCGAGACCGCCGGGACCGGCGCCCAACTGCTGGCGAATCTCACCTCCGAAGGCGCGTTCACCGGCTCCGGAATGGATTTCGGCGCCGCTCCTCCATGGAGAACGATGACCGGCAACTACAGCCTGGAGTGGTGGCAGGGAGCTCCCCGCCTGCGCTTCACCGGCCTGAGTTTCCAGGGCGACGAAGACACTTACACCGGGCGCGGCGCCACCCAGGACGATGGCCGCCTGGTCATCCTTCTGAGCAACGGCGCCCGCGAACTCCGCATGACCGGCACCCTCGCCAACCTTAGACTGGAAGAATTGCCGAGATAGCCTTTTAGTACCTTGTACTCCGCGGGGACACGATATATAGTCCGCTCAGGAGGTGTTCGATATGGCCGCCGCGCCCCCGCCTGTAATCTACCCCTGCAAAGGACTCCTCGCGCGCAATTTGAGCGGCATGCCGGCTTCGCATGCGGCATGCTTCCAGCGCGTCGCGGACGAAACCGGATGCGTGATTTCTTCCCGCTCCGTCGGGCCCTATGTCACCGGCCTGCTGCTGGAAAACTATGCCACCAAGGGATTCCACAACAAGGCCAAGACCTGCAATTGGGGACCGATGGCCGGCTTTGTCCTCAGCGACCCGCGGTTCACCAAGCGGGGTGGCTCCCGGGAAGCCCGGGAAACGCAGCGGACGGACCTTTCCAAAGCCTTCGATTCCGGGGCCGGCGAGACCCCGCTGTTCATCACCGACGAACGCCGGACGGCGCTGGAGACCATGCGCTGCATACGCCGGAGCGGCGGCAATATTAACGAAATGCAGTACACGGCGGCTTCGCCCTCGGGAGAGGAATCCCTGTTCATCCTGCGCCGCGCCTTCGACGCCCCCGGCGCCGAAGGCAAGCAGCTTTGGGCGGTTCTCTACGGCCCTCGCGAGGTCCGGCTGCCCAGCAGTCTGACCGCCCCGGTCAGGCCCCAGGGCAACGAACTGTTTCCCGTGATGGCTATGGTGGATCCGGACTGTCCGGCCTTGGTGCGCCGCACGTATCGCGCAGCCACGACCGGCGACTACGATCTGTTCGCGGTCTTTCCGCGGCGCTATGCGCCTGCCGGCGCGGACCGGAGATCGGTTCCCGGCTCGGACCGCTTCCGCGTTCCGAAGGGGGCCTTTGCGGCTCACGAGGACGCGGATCTGGGCAATATCACTCCGCGGATCCGCAGGATCAAGGACCTCCTGAACGTGCGGATCCGGTCCGAAGCAGGGTATCGCGGGGGCGATTGCGTCCACCACAGCGATGAAGCCGGGAGGCCGGGGGTGTCCTCAATCGAATTCCCCGTGATCGCCTTCGTTCCGCGACACCAGGAACCCTACGGCATTGCCAACCTGCGGGATGTCCGTCAATTTCTGCTGCTGCTCGGGTTCGAATACTACGTCACGTTCAATCCGGGCTGGGACCGGCAGCGCGGCATCAGCGTGACTCCCGGCGGCAGCTACGAAGTGTAGGCCGGCCCTCCGTGCGGCCGGCGACAGGCTCCAGCTGTCGCGGCCGCCCGGAGGCCGATCCTACGCCGGCTTCTTCGCCCGCACGAACCCGCTGTAGAACCGCTCGTCCACCAGCGGCGCGATGGCGTCCACGTCGATGCCGTGCCCCGACAGGAACTCGCGCGCCTGCTCCACTTTGTAGACGCGCGTCGGCTCGATGGAAATCTCTTCGAAGCCCGCGTCCGCCAGTTTCCGCTTATACTCGTTCTCCTCCAGCGCGCCGGCCATGCACCCCACCCACAACTCGACGTTGCGCCGGATCTCCGGTGGAATCGCGCCCCGCACCACCACGTCCGAGACCGCGAATCGCCCGCCGGGCTTCAACACGCGAAAAGCCTCGCGCAGGACGCGGCTTTTATCCGCCGAGAGGTTGATGACGCAGTTCGAGATGATCACGTCCACGGCGTTGTCCGGCAGCGGGATTTTCTCCATCTCGCCCTGGAGGAACTCCACGTTCTCGATGCCGGCCTTGCTCTGGTTCTCGCGCGCCAGCGCCAGCATTTCGTCGGTCATGTCGAGCCCGTACGCCTTGCCCGCGGGGCCCACGCGCCTGGCCGACAGGAACACGTCGATGCCGCCCCCCGAGCCGAGGTCGAGCACAACCTCGCCCGGGTCGAGTTGCGCCAGCGCGGTGGGGCTCCCGCAGCCCAGCGAAGCCAGCACGGCTTCCAGCGGCAGTCCACTGGTCTGTTTTTCGTCGTACAGGTTGGCCGTGATCGGATCCACCGCCCCAATGGGCTTCTTCTTCGAGCCGCAGCAGCACGTCGCGCCGCCTTCCTTCACCCGCAGAGCGGCCTGCCCGTATTTTTCCTTCACCACTTCCTTGATTTCAGCCATGTTCGTTGCCTTTCATTTGCCGAGCCGCACAACGCTCTCCGGCTTGATGGCCTTGTTGCGCGTGCAGCATTCGGAGTAGAGAAAACCGAGTAGCTCCCGCAACGCCTCCAGGTTGGCGGCGTAGCGTAAATAGGTCCCCTCGCGCGTGACCCTCACCAGGTCTTCGTTCTTCAGCTTGTCCAGGTGGTGCGAGAGCGTGGAACCGCCGACGCCCAATTCCGCCTGGATCTCGCCCACGACCAGCCCTTCGGGGTGCGCCGAGAGCAGCAGCCGGACAATCCGCAGCCTGGGCTCGGCCCCCATGGCCGCGAACATGTCCGCATATTTCGCCACGTTCTCGAGATCGGGTTTGGCCATATTCGATATTTCCATAATAACGGAAATATCGAATAGGTCAAGAGAAAAAACCGGGAAAACCGGAGATTATCTTTGCGGAGGCCATCGCGTTGTGAGGGAGGATGCCGACCGGCTCCAGGACATGCTGCCTGCGATCCGGCGGATTCGGGAGCGAAGCGGCGGTGGCAGGTATTTCGGCGTCGAGCGCGAGGAGGTCTGGTCCACCGCGGCCGGCGACCTCCCGTTGCCGCGGACACGGAGTGAGGCGATCCTGGCGAAGTTCATTCGAGGCGCCCGCCCGCGCCACCGCCGGCGATACCGCCTCATCCTGCTGGTCCTGCTCGTCGTCGTCTTCCAGATAGAGATGCGCGTAGTCGGCCGCCAAGCCGCACAGCGCCAGCAGAACCGCCAGCGCCGCCAGCCAGCGCAGCGCGCCGGCGTTCCACGCCTGCTTGCCGGAAACCGACGCCGCCGTGGCCTTCACCGCCGCGAACGCCGCCCCCACTCCCAAGATCAGCTTGACCTCCCACGGCAGCAGGTCGAGGTGGCCCTGACCGGCCACCTCGCTCCATAGGGTGAAAACCGCAATCAGCGCGATCAGAAATAGCGCAACGTACGCAAGGCGAAGGATCGGCATTCGGGGATCGCTTTCATCTTAAGCTATCCTGGATATAGATGTCCCCAACTACCCCGGAGCGCTTCCGCTCCTGGAGGCAATTTCAGAGTACGTTCCGGCTGGCGATGGACTCTATCCGCTCGCATAAGCTGCGGAGTTTCCTGACCCTGCTGGGCGTGATCATCGGAGTGGCCAGCGTCATCCTGGTCGGCGCCGCCATCTCCGGGCTGGGCGTCTACGCCGAGGAGAGCACGGCCAAGGCGTTCGGGTCGGAATCTTTTCTGGTGGCCCAGATCGCTTCCACCGGCCGCCTGAGCCGCCGCGAGCTCTTCGATAAAATCAAGCGCAACAAACCCATCCGCACCCAGGATGCGCGCTTCCTCGAATCGGTCAACGGCGATCGCATCCTCTACAGCCCGTACCGCCAGCACACCTCCGATGTGAAGCGCGAAAACCAGATCTGCGAGGACTCCTCGATCCTCGGGGTGGCCGCGGACATGGCCGGAATCCGCGATATCGGAGTCGTGGACGGCCGCTTCTTCACCGGGCAGGAAGAGCGCTCGCGAACCTACGTCGCGGTGATCGGCGACACCGTCCGGAAGACGCTCTTCCCCGGCGACGAATCGCCCATCGACGGCGTGGTTCGGATCGAAGGCATCGAGTTCAAGGTCATCGGGGTGCAGGAGCGGCTCGGCTCCGCTTTCGGGCGCGACCAGGACAACTCGGTCTACATTCCCATCACCGCCTTCGACCGTCTTTACGGGTCGGGCACAGGGTTCGCCCTCTTTGGACGTCCCAAGCCCGCCAGCGGCATGTCGCTGAACGAGGCGCTGGATGAAACCCGCGTCGCGCTACGCACGCGGTTTCACGAAAGGCCCGGCCAGCCCGACAACTTCGACACGCTCACGCCCGACGCCATCCGCGGCTTTATCGACCAGGTGCTCGGAATGATCGCCGCCGTCGTGGTGCCGGTCACCTGTATTTCGCTGGTGGTGGGCGGCATCGTCATCATGAACATCATGCTGGTCAGCGTGACGGAGCGCACGCGCGAAATCGGCATCCGCAAATCGCTGGGCGCGCGCCACGGCGATGTCATGCTTCAAGTGCTGATCGAAGCCGTGGTGCTGGCGGGCATGGGCGGGGCCCTGGGGGTCGCCCTGGGCGCGCTTGCCACCGTGGCGCTGGGCCGCATCTTCGATCTTTCCCTGCACATCACGGCCGGCTACGTCATGCTCTCCCTGGCGGTGTCCGGGATCGTAGGCGTCGTTTCCGGCTGGTATCCCGCCTCCCGCGCCGCCCGACTCGACCCGGTGGTGGCCCTCCGCGCGGAATAGAGAACGGCGATGAACGTCACCCCCTCCGAAAACATGCAGATGGCCGTCAACGCCGTGTGGGTGCACCGCTTCCGCTCGCTCCTCACCATCCTGGGGATCGTCATCGGCATCACCACCGTGGTCACGGTGGCCTCGCTCCTCACCGGCCTGCGCCAGGGGGTCGTCATCTTCTTTCAGGAACTCGGCCCGGATAACATCTTCGTCTTCAAGACCTCGGGCGACCCCAGCGGGCCGGTCTCTCTTAAGGAGCGCAAGCGCCGCGCTCTCAAGCCCGAATACGTGGACCTCGTCAAGAGGTGGTGCTCCAACCTGGCCGACGTCGGGCTGGTGCTCTATCTTCCGGCTGTAGTGAACGGGAACCCCGTCACGGCGCGCGTCCCGGGCTATGAATCGGACACCATCAACGTCTCCGGCTCCTCGCCCAACATGGAATCCATCTCGCCGCGCGATTTCGCCGCCGGCCGCTACTTCACGCCGGAAGAGGACCTCCGCGGCGCCCACGTAGCCATGATCGGTTCCAACCTCGCGGACTCGCTGTTTCCTACCGGCCACGCCCTGGGCAGAGCCATCATGATGGATGGCGCCGAGTACATCATCATCGGCGTGTACGCCAAAGCCAAGGGCGGCTTCTTCGGCGAGAACGGGATGGATAACGCCATCGTTCTCCCCCTCCGCACGCTCCGGAACCGCTACCCCCAGATCGACAACTTCATGATTGTGGCCCAGGCCAAGCCGGGCCGGCGCCAGGAGGCCTACTACGAAGTGGAGTGGGCCATGCGCCGCCTGCGCGGCCTCGCCACGAAGGACGCCGACGATTTCTCCATCTCCACCCCCGACCAGATTATCCAGCAGTTCGACCGCATCACCGGTCTCATCGGTCTCGTGGCCATCGCCATCTCCGGCCTGGGGCTGCTGGTGGGCGGCATCGGCGTCATGAACATCATGCTGGTCAGCGTCACCGAGCGCACCCGCGAAATCGGTGTCCGCAAGGCCCTCGGGGCGCGCCGGCGCGATATCATCGGCCAGTTCCTGATCGAAGCCATGGCCCTCACCGGCGCCGGCGGCCTGCTGGGTATCGCCATCGCCGTGCTCATCACCATGCTGGTGGGCGCGCTGGTCCCGTCTCTGCCGTCCCAGGTGCCCGCCTGGGCGTTGATCACCGGCTTCAGCGTATCGGTGGCCGTCGGCGTGTTCTTCGGCGTCTGGCCCGCCGTGAAAGCCGCCCGCCTCGACCCCGTCGAGGCGCTCCGCTATGAGTGAGCGCCGCCGGCGGTGTTCTTTGAACGGCGAACCGAAAACAACCGGTGGCAAAAGGCGACCACCGGCGGTACTGATATGCCCCTTCTCCTAAGCTGCTCCGCGCTCTCCAAATCTTTCGGCTCCCGGCTCCTGTTCGAAAACATCTCCCTGGGCATCTCCGAGGGCGAGCGCCTGGGCCTCATCGGCCGCAACGGCTCGGGGAAATCCACGCTGCTGAGGATCCTCTCCGGCCAGTTGGAACCCGATTCCGGCTCCATCTCCCTGCGCCGCAATACGCGGGTAGGCTACGTCCCGCAGGACACCGTTTTCGCCGAGGCCGTCACCGCCGCCGAAGTTGTGGCCGCCGCCATCGCCGAGGAGCGCCTCGACCCCCTGGAGCGCGCCGCGCGCATCAACGTCACCCTGGGCCGCGCCGGCTTTACCGACGGCTCCGCGCGCGCCGATTCTCTTTCCGGCGGATGGAAGCGGCGCCTGGCCGTGGCGCGCGAACTGGCCGCCCAGCCCGATCTCCTGTTCCTGGACGAGCCCACCAATCATCTCGACCTCGAAGGCATTCTGTGGCTGGAAAGGCTGCTCGCCACCGCGTCCTTCGCCAGCGTGGTGGTGAGCCACGACCGCTACTTCCTGGACAACGTGGTGAACGACATGGCCGAGTTGGGGCGCACCTACCCCGACGGCGTCTTCCGCGTCGAGGGCGGCTACAGCCAATTCCTGGAAAAGAAGGAGGAGTTCCTGGCGGCCCAGGCCAACCGGCAGGAATCCCTGTCCAACAGGGTGCGCCGCGAGTTGGAATGGCTGCGCCGCGGACCCAAGGCGCGCACCGGAAAATCG
>JAIQFU010000288.1 GCA_020073115.1 Terriglobia bacterium | reverse complement strand
GGTCGGCCTCATGACCGCCAAAGTGGAGGCTGGACAATAATGCGTAAGATCATTGGCATTGCCGCCGTCGCCTCCGTCGCGCTGCTGGCCGCGGGCTGCAACAAGCTGCAGTCGCGCGATCAGCTCAACAAGGGCGTGCAGGCGTTCAAGAACGCCCAGTACCCCGACGCCGTCGAGAAGTTCAAACGCGCGGTCGAGCTGGACCCGACCTTCGATACCGCCCGCCTCTATCTCGCCACGGCCTATATGCAACAGTACATCCCGGGCGCCGAGTCCCCCGAGAACAAGCAGATGGCCCAGGCCGCCTTCGACAACTTCCAGAAGGTCCTCGATCATGACCCCAGGAACGACGTCGCCATCGCCTCCATCGCTTCCCTCTACCTCAATCAGAAGAACTGGTCCGAGGCGCGGAAATGGTACGAGAAGCTGACCGCGGTCAGCCCGAGCAACGCCACCGCGTACTATAGCCTCGGCTTCCTGGCGTGGTCCGAGTGGTATCCCGAGTATCAGAAAGCTCGCGCCGAACTCGGGATGAAGCAGGAAGATCCGGGCCCCATCAAGGACAAGAAGGTCAAGGACGAGCTGAAGGCCAAGTACGGTCCGATCATCGCCAACGGGATCAAAAACCTGGACCAGGCGCTGAAGATCGATCCGGACTATGATGACGCCATGGCCTACGAGAACCTCCTGGTCCGCGAGAGCGCCGACCTGGTGGACAGCAAGCAGGAGTACGAAGCCGAGGTCAAGAAGGCCGATGATTGGGTCCAGCGGGCCATGGACACCAAGAAGCGGAAAGCCGAGAAGGCCTCCAAGACGGGCGGCGGCATCGTCGCCGAGCAGCCCCAATAAGTCATCAGTCGTCAGTTGTCAGGAAAGAGCCCCGCCGCCTATGCGGGGCTCTTTCTCTTTTCGGGATCGCCAGTCCGCATCCGCACCCTCCCCCGATTCCACCGCTATCCGTTGCGGTGCGCCGGACGGCCGCGACAGAGCGCCGGACGGCCGCCAGCGGCGCCTCGAAACGGTGTACAATACAAAGGCCGTTCTTGCACACTGTTTTGCTTGCCCGAAAGGGCTTGGGGGCCTGAATGGAAAAACCGGCGCAAAATATCCAAGATAGCTTTTTAAACAACGCACGAAAGGACAAGATTGTCCTGACCATTTACCTGATGAGCGGCGTCAAACTCTCGGGCAGGATCAAGAGTTTCGACAAGTACTCCCTGGTGCTGGAAACCAACAACCAGGAGCAGTTGATCTTCAAGCACGCAATTTCGACCGTCGTCACCCAGAAGTCGTCCCACTCCTACGCCGCCAATTCGCAGGCCGCCGCGCAGGGCGTCTCTGGAGGGTCTGCGCCGGGGACGCCGGCGCACCAGGAATCCTCGGAGGTTTAGGACACGATTTCCGGCAACCGCTTTCGCGAGCGGGCGATCCTGGTAGGAGTGGAGTGGACGGCCCGCGGGCCGGCTTTTCGGAAGACGGCGCTGTCCGCCGAGGACTCCCTGGACGAAGTGGCGGAGCTCGCCGCGACCGCGGGGGCGGCCGTCGTCGAACGCGCGCTCCAGTCGCGCCCGTCGCCCGAAGCCGCGACCCTGATCGGACGAGGCAAAGTGGAGGAACTGGCGGCGTCCGCCGCGGCGTCGCGCGCCGATGTGGTGATCTTCGACCACGACCTCACGCCCACCCAGCAGCGCAACCTCGAAAAGGCCCTCGGCGTCCGCACCATCGACCGCACCCAGCTCATTCTGGACATCTTCGCGGGCCGCGCCCGCACGCGCGAAGGCCGCCTGCAGGTCGAGTTGGCGCAGTTGAACTACCTGCGGCCGCGACTGGCCGGCCGCGGAACGGAGATGTCGCGGCTGGGAGGCGGCATCGGCACGCGCGGCCCGGGCGAAACGAAACTCGAGACCGACCGCCGCCGCATCGCACAACGCATCAAGAAAATCGAAGACGAACTGGAAGCGGTGCGCGCCGGACGCGCGCTGCACCGCCGCCGCCGGAGCGCCGTTCCGCTCTCCACCCTGGCGCTGGCCGGTTATACCAACGCGGGCAAATCCACCCTGTTCAACCGTCTCACCCAAGCCGGCGTGATGGCGGACGCGCGCATGTTCGCCACGCTCGACCCCACCGTCCGGCCTCTCATCCTGCCCTCCCGCCGGAAGGTCCTGTTGAGCGACACGGTCGGCTTTATCCGCAATCTGCCCACGACGCTCGTCAAAGCCTTCCGCGCCACCCTGGAGGAGGTAACGGAAGCCGCCTTGCTGCTGCACGTGGTGGACGTCTCCGCGCCCTCCGCGCCGGAATATGTGGCTCACGTGACCAAGGTGCTGGCCGAAATCGGGGCCGCCGGAGTTCCGCAGATTCTCGTGCTGAACAAGATCGACCGCCTTCCCGCGGGAGAAGCCGACCCCGCCGTGTTGAGATCCCGGCTGCTGGGCGGCGAGCGGGGCAGCGCGCGGGTCGCGGCCGTCTCCGCTCTCACCGGCGCCGGCATCGACGGTCTTCTGCGCGAGATTGACAACGCGGCGCCCCTCGATCCGGTGGTGCGCACCCTTTTTCGGTTTCCCGCCGCCGATGGCGCGACCCTCGCTCTCCTGCACCAATTCGGCAGGGTGCTGGAGACGCGGTACTCCGGGGAACAGTGCGAGGTCGATGCCGAGGTCCCCGAATCGCTGAAGCGCCGCCTGGAGCACTCCTAGACCAGAATCCACAGCGCCTGTGGAAAACCCTGTGGGAAATTCGTGTTACAGAAGAGTTAAATTACGGGCGGAACAGCCACTTACCTCGAAATGAACCAAGCAGCAGCAATATGGCATAAGTCTTTCATTCAGAGATATTTCCGACCGAAATTCGGGAGAGGTATGTGGAGCGCTTTGGCCGCCAGGTCAAACCGCGCCGTCTCCAGCGGGATTTCCACATGATGTGAGGGAAATACCGGCGCCGGATGCACTGAGGTACCGCCGGTGGTCGGTTTCTGCCTCCGGTGATTTGGCTCGCACCGGAGCACGGATCGCGCAAACCGGCCACCGGCGCTACCGGCGGCGCGTCGCTGCGACGGTTTCGGTGTTTTGGTACATTAGTTCTTGTTGGCGGTGTAGCTCAGTCGGCAGAGCGAGGGTCTCATAATCCCTAGGTCCGCGGTTCGAGTCCGCGCGCCGCCACCACACCCCATTCCCAGATCCGTATTGTGGCCCGCTGTGGGAAGAAATGGCAGCGGGCCACAATCCGGCACGTAAGCGGGATCGGTAGCTACATCCTGTCGGCGCCGAGAGCGCCCCCTTCACAGGAACGGCAGATCCCAAACCCGCTGCCATTCCCGAGGATATTCGCGCACCGGCCCCTCAGGCTGGCGAGTTCCTGGCTGCTCAACATGGCTGGGGAGAACGGCGTTTCGGCTGTGGTGTACCCGCCCGGAGGTATCGGAGTCTCATGGAGGGTAGTGCGCCACCCGACCAAACCGGCCGCCAGGATCGCCGGCGAAACCATAGCGGCGCTGTTGGTACAGTTCGTACCCGTCCCACGCTCTCCAGCCAGCGTCGTGACCAGTTTGACCACGACGGAGGTGGGGATCACACCTGTCAGAGTCTTAGAGGTGAGGTCCCTGACTACCCCGATATTGGCGAGGCCGTTGGGCGTCACCAGGCAGGAGCAGCAGGAGATCATTTGCTCGTCCGGCGAGAACGCGTACACGTTCACACAGATGTTGCCGACCGCGGCGCCGAAACCGGGACCCAGGAGGGGAGCGCCGTTCGCGCCGTTGTTGCTGATATTGATGTACGATTCGCCGATCGGGAGGTTGGCGGCATACGTGATCTGGAACGCTGGACCCACGAAGAGGCTGGCGGTGGCTGCCGGCCCGGCGCCGCCTTCTACCGATCCCACCGGCCCAGTGGTATTGGTTTGTCTCCCTTCCGCCACCGTCACCACGTTCACGCTGAAACTGCACGACGCGCCCGAAGCGAGTGTTAGGTTGGTCAAGGACAGTATGTTCGAGCCTGAGGTGGCGGTGATGCTTGCGATCGGCACGCACGAGCCGGTCAGGCCCTTTGGGTTGGCTACCTGCAATCCCGCAGGCAACGTATCGGTGAAGTTGATACCGGTCAGCGAGCCGGCGTTAAGGGACGGGTTCGACAACGTGAACGTCAGGGTGGTTGTCCCACCGATCGGGATCGCGGCTGCGCTGAAAGACTTGGTGATCGTAGGGGGAGCAAAGACGGTCAGGGTGGCCGATGCGGAGTCTCCCGGATCGGCTTCGTTCGAAGTGACCGATGAAGTGTTATTGACCTTCGTTCCCGGCGTGGTAGCGGTGACTGGCGCGGTGATGGAGCAAGAGCCGCCTCCGCTCAAGCTCAAGTTGGCGGCGGTCAGCGTAACCGCCGTGACCGTAATCGTGCCCCCACAGGCCGAATACGACTGGGATCCCCCCAAAAAGGCGGTCCCGGCGGGCAGCGCATCGGAGAAGCCGACGCCGGTCAGCGCAAGGCTCGCGTTGGGGTTGGTAACCTGCAGCGCGAGAGTGGAAGAGCCATTGAGTTGAATTGAGGCCGGCGTGAACGACTTAGTGATGGTCGGGGAAGACATCACCGTCAGGGCGGCGGATGCGGTAAGGCCCGTCCCGCCGTTAGTCGACGTGACCGCTGTCGTGGTGTTGGTCCATGCTCCCGCCGTGATACCCCGCACGGTGGCCGTTATGGAGCACGTAGCCGATGCAGCCAGCGTTCCGCCCGACAAGAGAATCTGGGTGGTGGTCGCGGTCGCGCCACAGGTGTTGGTGATTAATCCTCCGCCGACGATGGTCAAACCGGCAGGCATGTCATCGGTGAACCCCACGCCGGTCAGCGCAACGCCCGCGTTGGGGTTCGTAACCTGCAGCGCGAGAGTCGAAGAGCCGTTGAGTTGAGTTGAGGCCGGCGTGAACGACTTAGTGATGGTCGGGGGAGCCACTACCGTCAGGCTGGCGGATGCGGTAAGGCCCGTCCCGCCGTTAGTCGACGTGACCGCTGTCGTGGTGTTGGTCCATGCTCCCGCCGTGATGCCGCGCACCGTGGCCGTTATGGAGCACGCAGCCGATGCAGCCAGCGTCCCGCCCGACAAGAGAATCTGGGTGGTGGTTGCGGTCGCGCCACAGGTGTTGGTGATTAATACTCCTCCGACGATGATCAAACCGGCAGGCATATCATCGGTGAACCCGACGCCGGTCAGCGCGGCGCTGTTCGGGTTTGTTACGGTAATGCTCATCAGCGTGGTCCCGTTCACTGGGACAGTTGCGGCGCCGAACGACTTCTGGATCGTGGGCGGGGCAAGGGACGGAGCAAGGACGGTCAGGTCGGCGCTGGATGTGGGGGTCGCGCCGTCCCAGTGAACGGATGCAGTGTTGGTTTTAAGTCCCGCCGAGTTGCCCCGGATGGTCGCCGTCACGGTGCACGAGCCCGAACTGGGCAGCCTGAAGCCCGTCACGTCAATCTCTGGCGGGCTTTGGACCGTGAGGGTCCCCAGTGAGCAGTTGGTGGCGGGGGTTCCTGCAACGATTCCCAAACCTGAAGGCAGAATATCCTGAAAATCGATGTTTGTCAGCGGGCCGCTATTACTGCTCGGATTAGTAATGGTAACGGTCATGGTAACGGTCCCGTTCAGCGCGACCGTTGGAGCGGAAAACGCCTTCGTTATTTGAGGCGGGTTCGCCGCCGTAGCCACGATGTTGATGCTGAAGAACAACAGCACAATCAGCGCTGCTCTGAGGGCTCGATTTCCGTCATTCATCTCTTCTCTCCTCTCTCCAGCCGGGCCAATTAGTCCCGTGACTTCGACCCGAGCTCCTTGACCACACGTCTGCTCTTTTGCCCGGAGGAGCGCCCGGTATCAGGGCTGGCGCATCTCCGCTAAGCAGATCCGTTAAGCGAGTTCGCTAAGCAAATTCGCTAAGCAAGGAGGTTACTCTTAAAGGGTGGGCGCCGCTATTCTCAAAAAGGTGTTAACAAAAACGAGTAAGTCGATCAGTTTACGCCCAGGGCAATTGTCACAAGGGGGCCTTGCAGGCGCAAAGTCGCTGCGAAAGGGCGCGGAGGTTCAGGGCCAACCTGGATGGAGCGGGGGAGGCGCCGAGCAATTGAGCGGATACGCTCCGGAGATTTCCTTACTCCCCGGCCACGATCCGCACCGGCCCGAGTAATCCGGAACGCAGGTGGTCCGGCTCGCGCAGGAGATTGCCGTCGCTCCACCAGCGGCTGAAGGTAGCGGAAACGGCCTCGTCGAAGATGTCCCAGCGCGCCTGGTTCGCATGCAGATTGGCGACGATCACCACCAGCTCGTTCTTTCCCGGCCGGACGAACGGCGCGATCTTCGCCCGGTAGGGCGGCCAGAGCACCGTGTCGGCCAGTTTTCCGTTCACCCAGACTTCGCCCGTGAACCGCAGGTCCCCGAGATCTAACTGGAGCGGCCTCCCGGCGTACTGCGGCGGGAGGTCGAAGGCGGCGTGGTAGACGGCGCGGCCGGAATACCAGTCCATCCCCATCTCCTGCCAGTCGCGGAGCCGGGACGGCCCCGGCCTGGTGTGGAACGCGATCGGCTGCTGCAGGCCCCCATCCGCGCGGGTCACTTGCACCTTGAGACGGAACTTCGCCCCTTCGGGAAGTGGCGCCGGCAGGACAAAAGATCCACCCGACGCGGCCAAAGGTCTGTCGTTCAGAAATGCTTCGTATTGCCCGGCGACCATCGGCGCATCGACGGCGCGAGCGCCCGCAGGCACTGTGGCGCCGTACCAGACGGTTGCGGGCGGGATCCGGGCCCCGCCCGGCCCGCGAATTTCGCCCTGCGCCAGCAGGTAGCCGCTGCCGCGCACCTCGGCGGCAAGGTTGGTCGCTCCCGCTCCTCCGTTGGCCGAGGCGGACATGCCCGCCGCGGCGCCTCGCACCCTGACCTCGATGGTGTTGCGGCCCTGCTTGAGGGGCAGCTTTTCCAGGGTCACCGGCTTCGAGACGTCGTCGCCGGCCGCCGCCTGCTCGCCGTTGACCCGCATCTCGAAGCGCGCGTCGGCAGTAATCGCCAGCCATGCCCCCGCCGGCTGGAAGGGGACCTCGATCTGCGTGGTGAACGTCAGGTCCTCGCCGCCGACGTTGCCGTAGCGCTCTTCGTAGCCGAACCGCGTGATCCAGGCCGCATCCCAGGCCGAGAGGTAGCGCGCCGCCCCCTTGACTGGGTTCCAGGGGTCCTGCAGTTTCACCCGCCGCCAGAACTCCCCAGAGCCGTCCGCCCGTTCGATCCGTACGTCCATCACCGGGGGTTTGACCACGGTCTCGCCCGGATCCGGCTTCCAGACGGATTCAAGTTCCGACGGCGCGAACTGTATGGTCCACGGCCCTTGCACGTCGATGGGGGGCAGTGCCGCGCGGGGCTCGTTCTTCGCAACCGCGGGCTTTTGGGCGGGGTCGAAAACCACGTAGTACGCCTCCCACGGCTCGAAGCGCAACGCGAGTGTCGTGTAGGTCGCATTCTGTTTCGCTACGGGAAGTGGTTCGACGTCGCCGTTCGCCGGGTCCCACCGCTCCACCGCGCCGGCCGCCGCAAACTGCACGTCCCACTGCGCCGGACGTTCTTCCGAGTTGACCAGCATGTATACGTCGCGCCGGTCCACTTGCCGGTGCAGATAGCGCAGAGAAGGCTTTGGAGATCCGCCGAGAACCAGCACGTCCGGGCGCGCATCGAGCGCGAAGCGAAGCGCATTGACGAGCGCGGTTTCTTCCTTGACGATCATGGGGAAGAGGCGGTTGGAAATCGCAATTACCTCGGGGTCCTCCGCTCCCCTCTCCGCCGAGTTGCGCGGCGCCTCGCCGAACGCGACGACGTGCAGCCCTCTATCGGCCAACTCCGCGACGCGCCGGTACGCCGCGGCCGAAACCGTGCGCGCGCCCGGGAGGATCAGGACGCGGTACGATTCGGTTCCGATCTTGGCCCGTTCTCCATCCGCCGCCGCTTTGAGCAGGCTGTCGGTGTCCACCAGGTCGCAGTCGATCTGCTCGCGCATGAGCCGGTCCACGATTCCCACTACGGGTTCGTTCGGCAGCCTTTCGAAGCCATGGCTCCACACCTCTTCGACCGGATACAGCACCGCGACATCCGCTACGTGCCGCCCCTGGCTTCCCATGTACGAAAGCCGGCTGACGTAGTCTCCGAACTTCTTGAAGTATTTCCAGTAAGGGTTCTGGTAGAACCACGAGTTCGGGTAATCCTGTGAGTTCACCGTGCGGTCCATCTCGTAGTGGAACAGGTGGAAGATGAACTGGTTCAGCCCGTACGCCGAGAGCATGTTGACGGCGTGGCGGGTCTCGGCCAGGGTGATGGTCCAACCGGCGCCGCCGAGCGCCTCCACGGCCGCCCGCGGGTCGCCGTAGAGGTGCGTGACGGAACTGAGCTGCTTGGGCTTCCACGATTCGATCGTGCGCGGGAAATTGTAGCGGAAGTCCTCGTTGTCCGTCCCGGGGATCTGGGCGTTGCGAATGGTGCGGAAGTAATCGCCCTGGCTGCGAATGGCATCCAGCGTCTCGTCGGTGTGGCCCGTCAGCTTGAGGTTGTGGCGGCCGCACCACTCCGCCAGTTGTCCCAGCCACGCCTCCGAATACACGCGCGCGAACATATCGAAATAATCGCAGCGGACCTTGATGGTTTCCTTCCCGCCTTCGTGGGCAAGCAGCGGGAGGACCTTGCGGAGCGAATATCCTTTGACCTTCTGGAAACGCTCGTCCAACACCGGGTCCCAGGAGAACTGGCCCATGGTGGGCTCGTCGGAAAAGACGCCGGGAATGGTCTTGCCGAAGTATTGCGAGTAGCGCGCGGCGTATTGTTCGTAAGTGTTGCGGATGAACTCCCGGGTCATCTCCGGGTTGAGGTAGTTGGGGTTCCTGCCCTGGCGCACGCGGTAGACGAAGAGCCGCCAATCGCCGGCGGGCGCTTCCCACTCCGCCCCCGCCTGCCTGCTGAGCGAAGTCAGATCCAGCAGGGACTGCGCATCGATCCCGTCTCGGCCCGCTGGTACCTGATCGAGTTTCACCGCCGGTTTGCGCTCCCGACCGCTTGCCTGGTACTCGCGCTGGTCGGAATCCCGCTTGGATTGTCTTCGAAGAAGAGCGGCAAGTCCGGAGAGACTTCGCGCAAGACCAAGCTCCGGAGCGCAGGTGCCGACCGCGTCGAGCG
>JAIQFU010000003.1:54454-58048 GCA_020073115.1 Terriglobia bacterium | reverse complement strand
GGGCAGGTTGGGGACTTACGCCACAAGGGTTATCTGCTCACGTACAGTTCCAGATCCAGCGCCATGTCCTTTCCCTTCTCCACCTGAATCACCTTCGCGCCGGCGCGCTCCATGTCGGCGGCGTCCGGCATGCGGTACTCGAACGTGCTGACAATCCGGTAAGCGCCCGGCGCCAGTCCCGAAAACTGGTATTGTCCGCGCGTGTCGGTGCGGACCGAGCGCGGCTCCATCAGGCGGCGGCGCCCATCCGGATCGTGGGGTTCCAGGAACACCGGCGCGCCCACGGCTTTCTCCTCTCCCGCAACCGTCCCGTGCACGCCCCCCGGGCTGTCCGACAGAACGAACCGGATGGGCGTCATGCCATCCGGCTGGATCTCGTTCCAGCCATCGGGCCGGCCGCGTCCCACAGGTTCAAACCTCGGCCCCGAAAACCGCGCCACGTAGTATCCCGGGGTGGGCTCGAGCATTACCTCCCACCGCCCCAGGGTGAGCGGCGCGCGTGCGCCCGGCGGCAGAGTCTGCGTTTCCGCCACCCCGGCCATATCCTTGCGCCGCGCGAGCAACCGGAAAGCGCGGGCATCCACCGCCAGCCCCCTCTCGTCTTCGTACTGGATGCCGGTGGCCGGCGTGCTGTTGAGGGAAAGCCGCAGATCCGGGCGGTCGCGGTCGAGAACCAGCGGCATATACGCGGACATCACGCCCGTCCGGGTTTCCGCCGAGGCATACAGCTCGTATTCGCCGGGCGCGGCAGGGTTGAAGCCAAACGGGTCGGAGGTCGTCATGCTTTCCCGGCCCGTGTCGGACGCCAGGGTCACGGTCACGGCGGCGCCCCACGGGCCCCGCCCCACCACGCCGCTGATGGCGAATAGCCGCCCGGGTTCGGCCCTGATGGCCACATTCTCGGTCTCCCGGTCCAGGTCCGCTTCCACCGGGTATGCCTGGTCCAGCCGCGTCGCCTGCCGCCAGAAGGTCGGTACGTAGCCTCCATCCGGGTATTGCTTGGAAAACGTGCGCACCAGGTACATCCCGGGCTCCAGCCCCGTGGCGCGATAGACGCCGCGATCGTCCGTGGTCGCCTTGGCAACCAGTTGCGGCGGACGGGTGTTGCGGTAGACCGCCACGTCGTGCTCCGGAAGCCCGACGTCGTTCTCGTCGAGCACCGTCCCCGAGATCGCGCCGAAGCGCGGCAGCCGCAGCGTCAGAAACAGGGCGCCGGATTCCTCCACGAAGACCGGCATCCCGGACGCCTTCCAATGCTTTTGGCCGTACTGCAGCGGGGCGAAGCCGCGGCGGGCCGCGCTCACCAGGTACGCGCCACCGGCGACGGGCGGAAAGTCGAACACCCCGTGGGAGTCGGTCCGGGCCGTGCGCGCCGCGCCTGGCGTGCCCGAGAGCGGCTGGATGGCCACCACCACGCGCGATAGCGGCCGGCCGGTCTGGTTCTCCACCACGTTGCCGCGGATGTTGGCCGCCTGAAGAACGCCCGCAGCCGCTGCCAGCAGAAGGAATTTCCGCATATCTCCTGACGAATTGACGTGTCGGCGCTCCCCAGAGTGCAGGGAATTAGGACCGTTTCGTGGCATTCTGAAGATTGGCCCTGTCGGTTCTGCATCTCGGCCGGATCGCGCTGGCGGTCTTCGCCGGGCTGGCCCTCGCTTACCTCGCCCTCGTCCTGGCCGTCCGCGGACGCCACCGCGGCGTGGCGCTCTACCGGAAGCACTTTTCCGAGAGCCGCCGGGAGAGGCAGTTCATCGCGGCCCTCGGTTTCTACTTTGCTTTCGCCGCGGTCCGGTTTCTGACGCATGCCATCCGGGCGGGCGTGGGCCCATTCCACAATCTTGAAATGGGCGGGCGTCACATCCACCACCTGGTATTCGGGATTCTGCTGCTGCTAACGGTGGGGTACGGCTGGCTGCTGGAGATCGGCTCCGGCGCTCATGCGCGGTCCCGCTGGCCCGGCAGGGTCATGTCGCTGTTCTACGGCATCGGCGCCGCCTTGACGCTCGACGAGTTCGCGCTCTGGCTCAACCTGCGGGACGTCTACTGGGAGAGCCAGGGGCGGGCGAGCGTGGATGCCGTGCTCCTGTTCGGCTCGCTGCTCATGATCGGCGTGCTGGGCGGCCGGTATGTGCGCGCCCTGGCGCACGAAGCCCTGAAGCCCGTGCGGTTCGCCCACCGGAAGGCCTTCAAAAGTGATAGAGCATCACGTAGACCACCACCCCCGTAACGCTGACGTAGAGCCAGATGGGCAGGGTCCAGTGCGCGATGCGCCGGTGCTTGTCGTAGCGCGCCGCCAGCCCGCGGCGCAGCGTCACGATGGCCAGCACGGGCACTGCCGCCGCCAGCACCGTGTGGCTCGCCAGGATGCTCAGGTACACGGCGCGAATGGCGCCGGTTTTCCGGAAACGCACCGTCCCCACCTGGTAGTGATAGGTCAGGTATCCCGCCAGGAAGAGGCAGGAAACGAAAAACGCCGCGGTCATCACTCTCCGGTGGGTCCGGATGCGCTTGCGCCGGATCAGGGTGTAGCCCCAAACCAGCAGGACCGCGGCGGCGGCGTTCAGGAACGCATTCACCGCCGGCAGCAACGGCGTCACGAGGACTCCCGCTCCAGGCGGCGGATGTCGCGCAGCAGATTCTTCATGAAGCCGTCTTCGTCGGTGGAGTAGTAGCCGCGAATTCGCTCCCGCCGGTCTACCAGCACGAAACGCGTGCTGTGCACCAGGCTGCCATCCACGCTGTTCAGACGGAAGCTGTGCAGCCCGAGGTCATTGAGCCGCGCCGGATCGCCCGTGAGGAACAACCAGCGCTGCGGATCGGCCTTGAAATTACGGGAATAGGCCGCCAGCACGGGCGGCGTGTCGTGCGCGGGGTCCACCGTAAAGGAAACCAGCCTCACGTCCGGCAGCGCCTGGGTAGCGGTCTGTACCCGCCGCATCTGCCAGCTCATCATGGGGCACGGCCCGGTGCAGGTGGTGTAAATGAAGTCGGCCACCCACACGTGCCCGGCAAGCGACTGGCTGTCAAAGGCGCCGCCGGATTGCGTCGTGAGCTGGAATCCCGGGACGGACCCGAGAACGGGAAGGGGCTGAACTCTGGCACACGAGGCCAACAGGAACGCCAACACCGCAACCCCGGCCCCTGACCCCCGGCCCCCGGCCCCCGGTTTCATGCCGCGCTCCGTACCGGCTTCTGCGCTGCCATCAGCCCCGAGGCCAGTAGCAACACCAGCCCGAACGCCGCCGTCACCGCCAGGCTGGCCGCCGCGCCCGGAGCGGCGTTCGGCAGCCGCAGGACGTGGTTCAACAAGGCGATGGAGTACGTCAGCGGATTCACCCACATGATCGCCTTCACCCAGCCGTGCGCCGTGGCCATCGGGAATAGCGAGCCCGACACCATCCACATAGGCACCAGCAGCAGGTTCATGATGGCGTGAAACCCGGAGGTGGATTCCATCCGCCAGGCGATGACGAACCCCAAGCCGGTCAGCGTGAACGAAATCAGAAAAATCGCGGCCGCCACCGGCAGCAGCTCCAGCGCGCCGATGCGCACGCCCGCCAGCGGCGCGAACGCGAGAAAGATCAATCCCTGGAT
>JAIQFU010000003.1:0-54429 GCA_020073115.1 Terriglobia bacterium | reverse complement strand
CCGCGCCCAGAATCTTGCCCAGCACCATGCTGGTGCGCGGCGCGGGCGAAACCAGCATCGACAAGAGGAAACCCTCGCGGCGGTCCTCGATAATCGAGATGGTGGAGAAGATGGCCGAGAACATCACGGTCAGGACCAGCGCGCCGGAATAGAAGCGCGCCAGGTCGTTGGAGCCGTAGCCGATCAATAGCCAGAACACCAGGGGCGACGCCACCACCCCCAGCACGCGGCTTTTCTGGCGCCAGAAACGCACCAGTTCGCGCTGCCAGAGGGTTGCGGCGGGTAAAAAGAAGCTACTCAATGGATGCCCCCGTCTCGCGCACGAAAACGTCTTCCAGCGTAGGCTTGTGCAGGCCCACGGATTCGATCGAACCGGGAAACGCTTCCACCACCTCGGCGATGAAGCGGTGCCCGTCGGCGATCTCCACGCGCACCCGGCCGTCCATCGGCGACGGGCAGACCCCGAACCGCTCCCGGATCCGGCCGGCCAGCGATTCCGTGTCCGCCGTCTCCAGCACCACCACGTCCCCCCCGATCCGCGAGCGCAGTTCGCCCGGGCTGCCCTCCGCCACGATCTTGCCCTGGTGCAGGAGGGCCAGCCGGTCGCAGCGGCCGGCCTCTTCCAGGATGTGGGTGGTGAGCAGTATGGTGACGCCTTCTTTATCGCGCAGGTTTTCCACGTGGCGCGAGAGGTCGCGCCGCGCGGCCGGGTCGAGCCCGGTGGACGCCTCGTCCATGAGCAGAACCTGCGGGCGGTGCAACAGCGCCTTGGCAATCTCTACGCGCCGCCGCAGGCCGCCGGAGAGGCTCTCCACCAGGTCCTTGCGGCGGTCCACCAGCCCCAGTTGCTGCATGGCGGCTTCCATGCGGCCGCGAAGGTCCGCCCCGCTGAGCCCGTGAAGGTGGCCCTGGGCGCGCAGGTTCTCTTGCACCGTAAGCGCCTTGTCCAGGCTCTGGGTCTGGAAGACGACCCCCACATGCCGGCGGACGTCCGCCGCGTCGCGCACCACGTCGCGCCCGGCGATGACCGCGCGTCCCCCACTGGGGACCATCATGGTGGAGAGTACGCGGAACAACGTCGATTTTCCACCGCCATTCGGCCCCAGCAGGCCGAAGATCTCTCCCTTGCGCACCTCGAAGCTGACGCCCGAAAGGGCGATGCGGTCACCGTAGCGGTGAGTCAGGTTTTCAACTTGGATCACAACCCAGGCCTATCCAGGAGCATGAGCCCGTAGATCAGCGGCAGGTACAGCACGGAGGTTACCAGGACTTTTCGCGCGCGGACCGAAGTGCGCTCCAGCGCCACCCGCACGCCGGAATAGAGAAACCAAACGCCGAGCAGCAATGCTCCTACGATATAGATGCGCCCCGCCATCCCCAGGATACCCGGAGCCAGGCTGACGGGTACCAGGGCCAGCCCGTATAGCACGATCTGCCGGGCGGTGGACCGGCAGTCGGGCTCTACGACGGGCAGCATGCGAATCCCGGCGCGGGCGTAGTCCTCCCTATACATCCAGGCGATGGCGTAGAAATGCGGAAACTGCCAGAGGAACAGGATGGCGCCCAGAACCCAGGCTTCGCGCGTGATGGTCCCGGCCGCCGCCGCATAGCCGATCAGCGGCGGCATGGCCCCCGGGATGGCCCCGATGGTAGTGGACCACCACGTCCGCTGCTTGAGAGGCGTGTACAGGAACAGGTAGCTGGCGAGGGTGAACGCCCCGATCAGCCCCGCCAGGAGATTCACCCCGAGCCACAGTTCGAGGAATCCCGCTACCGAGAGCGCCACGGCGAAAAGCAGGGCGCCGCCGGCGGATATGCGCCCGGAAGGCAGCGGGCGGTGCGCCGTGCGGCGCATTTTCGCGTCCGCTTCCCGCTCGTACCACTGGTTCAGCGCCGCGGTTCCCGACGCGATCAGGCCCGTGCCGGCGATCGTGTGGAGCATCGCCGGGAAGTCGATGGACTTCGCGAGGCCCCACCAGCCGCCGGCGCCGCGGAGCCCGAAGAAGTAGCCGATCGCAGTGCTCATCAGGATCAGCCAGGTGATCCGCGGCTTCGTAAGCTCGATGTAATTTTTCACCCGCGTTCCCAGCGACCTATCCTTTGTACGTGAAATCAACGGTCTTGCTTTCCCGCGGGGCGACTGTAACCTGCTGATCGTGGACCCCGTATGCCTCGTGCCACGATTCAATGGTATACGTGCCGGGCGGCAACCCCGTGATCGTGAACGTCCCGTCGTCCCCTGTAACCGCGTAGAAAGGGTGTGAGACGACACCGACGTACGCGCGCATCCAGGGGTGAACGTTGCATTTGAACGGAACCATGATCTCCTGCCGGGGAAAGCTCATGGTCAAGGCGCCGCTGCCGACAGGCTGCGAGCGGTTCCAATCCTGGTTCATCTCGGCCTGCGCGTGAACGTCGTGGTTCGTCGGATCGCTGTTCAGGACCTCGACCGTCTGTCCCGCCATGACCCCGAGCACGTGTGGCGCGTACACGCAGCCGCGTTGATCAAGGCTCGCGGGCGCCCCCGGTACGGCCCAGTTCTCGCGCGGCAGCCCCGATTTCACCCACACGAATGCGTTTTTCAGCGTGCCGTTGGGGTTGACCACGACCTCCTCGGTTTTGGCGGGCGCGCCGGCGTTGGCGCGCTGGCAGGGGGGATTGGCCGACATATCGATGATCTTCCTGGCGGGAGCCGTTCCGGTGAACGCAACACGCCCGGTGATCGTGGCGCCGTTGACCCGGTCGGGGGTAACGGGCGGGCCGGAAGGCGTGGTGGGCGCCTCGGCTTCGCGGTTGGCGCCGCCGGCCGCATCCCCGCCGCTCGACCCGCAGCCGGCCAACGCCAGCGCGCAGGCCAGCCCCAGCCCCGCCCGAATTCCGCTCATGTTGTTTTGGATACGCGCCCGCCGCTCCGGGAATCGCCCCGCTCTCCGAAGTTTGTACGCTCGGACACTAGATGGGGCGTGGGCATTTCTGCCCGCCGTGTCGACATTCGTGTCGACATCCGGCCCCAGGAATGCCCACGCCCCCCATGCTATACTCGCTCGGCAATGAACCGCTTGCTCCTGATCGGCGCCCTGGCGCCGGCTCTCGTATTCCCCCAGGCTCCCGGCCGCCAGAAGCGCGTCGTCAGTGACGCCGAGGTCCTCCGCGTCCACAAATCCGCAATCCTGATCGACACTCACAACGATGTTCCCAGCGATACCGTCGCGGGGCTCGACCTGGGCCGGGCCAACTCCGTCACCCACACCGATATCCCGCGCATGAGGAAGGGGGGCATGGGCGCGCAGTTCTTCGCCGCCTACGTGGCCGCGCGCTACGTGGAAACCAACGGCGCCGCAAAGCGCGCCTTCGAGATGATCGACAGCGTCAGGCACGACGTGGTGGAACGTTACCCCAACGATTTCGTCTTGGCCACCACCGCCGCCGATATCCGCCGCGCGCACAAGCAGGGCAAAATGGCGGCGCTCATCGGGATCGAAGGCGGCCACGCCATCGAAGACAGTCTCCGCCTGCTGCGCCGTTTCTACGACGAAGGCGTGCGCTACATGACCCTGACGCACGTCAACAGCAACCACTGGGCGGACTCGTCGGGCGACACGGAGAAGCCCAACAACGGCCTCTCCCCTTTCGGTAAGGAAGTGGTGCGCGAGATGAACCGGCTGGGCATGATCGTGGACGTCTCGCATGTCTCCGACAAAACGTTTTGGGACGTGCTGGCCACGAGTTCCGCCCCGGTCTTCGCTTCCTTCTCCTCCTGCCGGGCCATTTCTCCCGCCGCGCGCAACCTGACCGACGAGATGATTGCGGCGCTGGCCAAAAACGGCGGCGTGGTCCAGATCAATTTCGAGTGCGGGTTCCTTAACCCGGAGGTGGCCAGGGCGGAAAAGGAGCGCGCGCCGCAAATGAGCAAGATGGAAAACGAGCTCATCGCGAAGTACGCGGCCGACCCCCTGGGCCTGGCGCGCGCCATGCACGAAAGCTGGACCGCCGCCTTCGGCGCCAACGGACCGCGCGCCACCCTGGCCGATGTGGTGAAGCACATCGACCACGTCGTCCAGGTAGCCGGCGTGGACGCGGTGGGCCTCGGCAGCGACTTCGACGGCATTTCCTGCGCCCCCGAGGGGCTGGACAGCGTGGATCGGTGGCCCAACCTCACCCGCGCGCTTCTGGAGGACGGCTACACCCCCGCCGAGATCCGCAAAATCTACGGCGAGAACACGCTGCGGCTGATGAGCGAAGTGGAAAGGCGCCGCCGGCGGCCGGTCTTTTGAATCCGCCCAAAAGCCCCGGCGGCAAACCGGCCCCCGGCGGTACTCACCAATAGACCGCGCAGCCCACGAGTTCCACTTTATGCCGGTACAACTTCTCCAGCCCCAGCGATGCCATGAACTCCGTATCCGGATCGCAGGTTTCCACGGTGTGGTAAGCCCCGGCTTCCACCTGCCGCTTGATTTCCGCCCTCGTGATGATGTGCAGTTCCCGTTCCTGTTGCGGAGTCAGCCCCTCCACGGTATGAGAATAGGCGAACTCCATGCCCGGGGGAGGGGTGCGGCGCAGGAGGAAATAGATGGGCTCCTCGGCCCACAACGCCGCCCCCGGCGGCGTCGCCTCCCGCACCTTCTGCGCCACTTTTACCAAGTCCGCCCAGGTGTACACGTCGCGCCGGTCGTAGATTCCCCGGCCCCACCCCAGGCACAGCAGGGCGCCGAGGGCGAGCCCCGGCCACAGTGGGCGCACGGCCGGCGCCAGGCGCGTCGCCAGGCCGCAGAACCCCACGCCCGCCAGGATCGCCAGGAACGGCACGGTCAGCAGGAAGTAGCGTGCGAAGGTGGGGTGCGCGGTCGCCGCCTCGAAACCGAGGGCCGCGGCCAGCCAGCCGCAGAGGTATAGCTCGGAGCGGCGCCCGTCATTCCACTCCTTCCCCGTGCGGGCCCAGTACAGGCCGGCCAGGGCCAGGATGCCCAGCAGCAGCGCCGGCCCTGAATTGACCCAGGAGGTGAAAATCTCCCAGTCGTGCTGCGTCGCGTCCGGCCAGTTCGCCACGCGGTGATGGAGCTGGTACTGAATGACGTTGAACAGCGTCTGGCGCGGACCCTTCAAAAGCAGCCGGAAGACGGGCGCGAACGGAATGGCGGCGCCGGCGGCAAAAGCCGCGGCCTTAGCCCAGCGGCTGCCGGCGCGGTTGCGGAGGACCATCCACAGCAGCAGCACGGGCGGCGCCGCCGCGGTCAGTAGGGACGACGCCATGGCCACTCCCGTGAAGAATCCCGCCCCGGCCGCCGCCGCCCATGGTTTGCGATCGACGGCCGCAACAGCGCAACGGAACGCCGCCACCGTCCCGATGAGGCACATCCCATACGCCTGCCCCAGCGTCCCGAACTCGAACACGGCGTCGTTCAACCCGAAAAATAGCGCGGCCGCGGCGGCGCCTGCCAAGGCCCAGCGCGGCGCCGGAATGCGGCGCAGGACGTAGTCCGCCGCCAGCAGCACGGCGGTTGCCGTGAGCAACGCCGAAAGCGCGTGCGCCGTGCGCCACGTATCCCCGAACAGGAGCATCCACGCCGCGTTCCAGTAGACCGTGAGCGGCGTTTGCGGGAAGCAGAAATCGAGGTACGGCTCCCTGCCGGTGGTGATGAGCTGCGCCGCGAGCAGGTGAAATCCCTCGTCCCAGGTGAATGCGGTGGTCTGGGCGGAGACCAACAGCGCCGCGGCGATCGCGGCGCTCAAGCCATACAGCCAGAGGGCCGGGCCGGGACCGCGCTTCATCCCCGGAAAATCGCCGTGAGGGAACACTCACCACGATAACAGGCAGACCCCGGGAACAAGTAATTCCGGAGTTTCGTAACCGAATACATGAACGTAACGCGGACGCAATTCCTGCTGGCCCTGGCCGGCGCGGGGAGCCTCGCGGCCCAGGAACGGCCGAAGATGCACATGTTCGAGCGCCAGGATTTCGCTGTTGACGATTTTCAGGCCGCCGGCTTCATCCTGGATATCGGAGGCGGGGGAGAAGGAATCATCGGGCTCATGAAGTCCAGCCAGGTGGTCGCCATCGACCTCTACAAACGCGAATTGGAGGACGCCCCGCCCGGACCTCTGAAGATCGTCATGGACGCGACCGATCTGAAATTCCTGGACGCGACGTTCGACACCGTCACCGCGTTTTTTTCCCTCATGTACATGAACCCGGAGGTGCAGCGCAAGACGTTCGCCGAAGCTTTCCGCGTCATGAAACCCGGCGGGCGCTGGCTCATCTGGGATGCCGTGATGCCCACCGTGATGGAAAAGGACACCAAAGGCCCGGCCTTTCGATTCCGCTTTCACCTGCCGGACGGCAAGGAGATTCAAACGGGCTACGGCGCGTTCTGGCCGGAAAAGCCGCTCGATGCCGGCCACTATAAAGCGCTGGCGCAACAGGCCGGGTTTCGAATCGGCGCGGTGAAAGAGCAGCCCGGCGGCTTTCAGACGTTCAGCATGGAGTTGCGCAAACCGGCGTAAAATGCTTCTGACTGACAATTTCGGGCGATTTCGTCCGATTAGGGAGATCTAGCCATGACCAGACTCCTCCAGGACCTTCGCTACGCGTGCCGCACGCTGCGCAAGAGCCCCGTGTTCGCCGCGGTGGCGATCCTCACTCTCGCGCTCGGCATCGGCGCCAATTCCGCCATCTTCACCCTGATCAACGCCGCGTTGCTGCGGCCGCTGCCCTTCCCGCATCCGGAGCGCCTCGCTCTCGTGTGGGAAGAGACCGCCATGTTCGGGCTGAAAGACAGCCCGGTGGCATTGGGCAATTACGCGGATTGGCGCGCGCAGAACCGCTCTTTCGAAGCCATGGGCGCCTTGGAGCGGGGCTCTGTCCGCCTGACCGGGGCCGGCGAAGCCCAGCAGATCCAGTGCAGCGGAGTGACCGCGGGCGTCTTGGAGACCCTGGGAGTGAAGCCCGCGCTCGGACGCCCGTTTTCCGCCGGCGAGGACCTGCCCGGCGCGGCCAAAACGGCCATCCTGAGCGATGGCCTCTGGCGGCGCGCCTTCGGGGCGGACCCAGCGGTCGTGGGGCGAACCATCGAACTGGAAGACGAGCACTTCGTGGTGGCGGGCGTCATGCCTGCCGGATTCCGCTTCCCCGACAGCGAGATCGAGGTCTGGCTCCCGACCGGAATGATGTATGGCCCCAAAGAGTTCGTCAACCGCGGACGGCATAACTGGATGGTGGTGGCGCGGCTCAAGCCGGGCGTTACGATGGCGCAGGCGAACCAGGATATCCGCGGGATCGCCGCGCGCGCCGAGCGGGAGTTCCCGGGCACGAACGCCAAGGTCGGCGCGTTCGTGGCGCCGCTGCGCGACCATTTCGTGGCGGACCAGCGGACGATGCTCGCCGCGCTGGCGGGGGCCGTGGGCTTCGTTCTGCTCATCGCCTGCGCGAACATCGCCAACCTGCTGCTCTCGCGCGCTTCGCATCGCCGGCGCGAAGTCGCCATCCGGACCGCGGTAGGCGCGGGCCGCTGGCAGATCGCCCGACAATTGTTGACTGAGAACCTGTTGCTGTCCGTGGCCGGCGGCATTTGCGGCCTCGTCCTCGCCCTGGGAGGCGTGCGCTTCCTGCAAAAAGTCCTGCCCGGAGGCATTTCGGCCATGTCGGCGGTGAACATCGACCTCCGGGTCCTGGCTTTCACGCTGGGCGTCTCGCTGCTTACTGGAGTCATTTTCGGACTGGCGCCGGCGTTTCAGACCCTGCGGGTGGACCTCCACCAGACCCTCAAGCAGGGCGGCGGACGGCAGGGAACCCGCGGGGCCTCCCACACGGTGGAAAACTGGCTGGTGATTTCCGAGGTGGCGCTGGCTTTCGTCCTCACGGTGGGCGCGGCGCTGATGATCCAGGCGTTCACCCGTTTGCGAGCCATCGACCCCGGGTTCCGCACCAAAGACATCCTGACGTTGAAAACGCCGATGGGCTCCCGGCAATACCGCGAACCGGCCAGAAGAGCGGCGTACTACGACCAGGTGGTGGATCGCCTCAAAGCGTTGCCCGGCGTCGTCTCCGCCGGGTTCACCCTGGGACCGCCGCTGGCCTTCAAAGGCTGGGTGAACGGGTTTCAGGTGGAAGGCCGGCCCGCGGATACGCTCTCCAACGCGAACTTTCGCGTGGTCACGCCGGAATATGTCGAAACCATCGGGATTCCGCTGCGCTCCGGGCGCTATCTCAGCCGCCACGACACCCCGGATGCCCCGCCGGTCATGCTGGTCAACGAGAGCATGGCGCGCAGGTTCTGGCCCGGCGAAAGCGCTCTGGGAAAGCGCATCCGGTTCCGGGAAGGCACGCCGTGGGTCCCGGTCGTGGGGATTGTGGGGGATATCAAACAGGCCGGCCTGGACGTAGCGCCGAAACCCGAGATGTACCTTTCGGTGGCCCAGGACAATAGAGCCATTTCCTGGCTGGTGGTGCGCACCGCGCGCGATCCCAAGGGCGTTGCGGCAGCGGTTCGCGCGTGCCGACGGCGTCCGGGCAGACCGTGTTGCTGGAGCATCTCTATCATCATTATTTGCTCGAACCGCATCGCATGGACGAGCTGATCGAGTCGCACATCAATCTGCTCGACTATTGCAGCGACGACGTGCCCGACCTCAAGAACTACAAGTTGATCAAGCCGCTGTTGTTCCCGAAAATATTCCGCGCGGCCTCGCACAACCTGCCGCCGCACCGGTTGTCGTTGTGGCCCGGCATCGCCATTGGCGCGGCGGGAGCTTTCGCGCTCACAAGGCTGCTGGAAAAGCTGCTGTTCGGCATCAAGGCCACCGACCCGACGACCTTCGCCGGCACGGCCGCCATTCTGTTGGCCGTAGCCTCCCTGGCAAGCTACATCCCCGCGCGCCGCGCCATGCGGGTAGACCCCATCCTGGCGCTGCGGGAGGAGTGACGATAGAGTGGGCCTCTGGTCTTCTGTGCCGGCTTTCGGCATGGAAGCCGGCATGGCAGGGCAGATGCCCACTCCACCATCTACCGCACTCGCACTACCTGAAAATCCTCCATCAACCCATACGGGAACAAGTCGTACCCCGTGCCCGGCGGCATCGCCGCGGGCGCGTTCCTCACGTTCCCCGGTGAAACCATTCCCCGGCTGATGTTCCCGTGATGCGGTCCCAGCAGGTTCTTCAGGGAGCCGGTCACCAGCACCGCCACCGTGTTCCGCCCGTTTTGCGCCAGCGAGTCGATGGCCACCTCGTACGGCTGCCACCCGATCACGCCCGCCGGCTTCCCGTTCACCCGCACCTCCGCCACGGTTCCCGCCCACTTGCCCAGCACGACCTTGTACTGCTCCCCGCGTTTGAGCGTGTAGACCTTCGAGTAGGACACGGTGTCCGGATAGAACGGGAGCCCCTGCTCGTTCCAGGAACCCACTTGCAACGCCTGCGCCGGGACAATCCGAAAACCCCGTTCCTGCGGGGCCGCATTGAAATCCCCGATGATGTGCACGGGCTCCAGTTCGCTATGGACCGACATGGGGCGCGCCGCCAGCGTGATGCTGTTGCGCCCCGGCTTCACGTGCCCGCCGATGCGGTAAACGCCGAAATCTACGTCCAGCCACCACTCGCCGCGCTCGTTCTCCACCGGAACCCCATTCACCGAAACCTTCCACAGCGGCGGCCGTTCCACCACGGCGCGCAGCGAAGCGGTGTTCACGCCCTCCGCCACGTCGAACCAGAACGTCGCATCGAAGCCCGAATCGGCGGGGAATTTGTTGCGGTCCAGGATGGAGGTCTTGAACTGCACCGCGGTATTCCAGGGGTCTCCGTCCTGGAAGCCGTAGGCCTTGAAGATCTCGTCCGCGGCTTTGAAGAAGTAGACCTCTTTTTGGGTCTTTCCGTTCAGGGTGAAATCGCAGTAATCGATGCGCAGCGCGTTCGGCGCCATGCGCTTTACGGCCAGTGGGGAGGCCGGTTCGACCGCTCCCTGACGCTCGCGGCTCGCAACAACCGCGGCCGGCTGCGAGCCGCGGCCGTCAGGGAGCGGTTTCACAACCAGGAGCAAGCTGCCGGCGGGAGGAAGCGATACCGGAAACTCCAGCGACCCGCCCGCGGCCGTCGCCGCGAACGGCTCCGTGCGGCCTGTGAGAGCATCCCACTTCTCCACGGATCCCCCGCGCGTTTTCACTGCCGCCTGCGCCGAGGCTTCCAGGCTGGAGTTCGCGAAGAACCACAGTTCGCCGTCCGTGAGCCGCCGGCGCTGGTGGAACAACATCCCTTCCCCGCCCGTGACCTCCGGGTTCGCCAACTCTTCCGTGGACTTCGCGAACGAGACGCCGCCGGGCGCTCCATCCACCAGCAGATCTCCCGAGACGTACGAAAGTAGTTTCCCGCCGGCCTGCGCATATTGCCCCAGCAGCTTCGCGGTGGCGGAGTCCAGGCTCTCCGTTCCCGGCGGCAGCACAACCGTTTCATACGAGCGCTTGCCCACCACGAACTGCCGTCCCTCGACTTTGCCGTGGTCCCTGATGATATTTTCGCTGCCCAGGTCGTATTCCACCTGGCGGTGCGAAAGCCGGGTGATGAACTCCTGAAACTCGCTGCCGATCTGCATCATCCGGGCGTTCGGCCGCGGGCCGGAGTACATCCATGCCGACGTGGTCGGCTCGATCACCAGCATCCGGTTCATCTCCTGCCCCGCGGAGAGCGCCAGCGAGAGGCGCGCGAAATAATCGCCCAGGACGCCGTAATATTTCCACCACGGCTCGTGGTAACTGAACGACTGCGGGTAGTCGTATTTGCGCGCGCCCACGATGGTCCCGAACGAAAGATGCTGGTTCATCATGTTCACGCCCAGCGCGTACTCCCAATCACCCAGGCGCTTCATGTCCTCGAAGCGCAGGTCCCAGCCGCCGCCCCCGTACGTTTCGCTCAGCGTCCGCCGTTGCCCCACCTGGTTCGCCGCGCTCGCCAGTTCCTTTACGCTGCGCACGTTCCCGAATTGCGCGTTGACCCTTTCGTTGAACTGGTTGAAGAGCATGTCGATCCCGGGGACCTGGTGCCAGGCGTACATGGCCATGTTGTCGGGGCCCTCCGAAGGGTTGGGCCACCCGTGCTCCCAATAGTGGCCCGTCCAGGCGATGCCCTTGCTCGCGGCGTAATCGTGGTAGGGCTTCGACCAGCGCTCGATGAACAGGTCCAGCAGCACGGCGTTGTAGTTGTGCCGCACGCGCCGCCAGTCGCCGACCTCCTCGAACAGAGAGGGCAGGTTGGCCTTCAGATCGTAGCCCCACCGCTCGTGGAACTGCTCGAATAGATCGGGGGTGTATTTCACCGCGCCGCGCCCCGGAGGGCTGATGTTCGGCTCGTCGGTGAAGATGCCCGGCACGACGGGTCCCAGGTCCGGCCCCAGGGTCTTCTCGTATCCGCGCATCGTCACGTCGATGAATTTCTGCGTGACGCCCGGCAGGAGAAGATCCACATACGAGAACCCCGCGTTCCAGGCGCGCACCGGATATTGGGTGAGGCCGAAGCAGTACATCCCGGGCCCGGTGGGGTCGCCTTTGCCGGTGACATCCTCGAACCGGTCCCCCACCTTTTGAAGGAGGATCTTGCAGGGCCCGCCTGGCTGGAGCGCCAGCCCCTGCCCCTGGTTGAAGGATTCCGGCATTTCCGCCGGCACGTGTCCGCCGCCGAAGCCGCTGGGGTAGGAGTTCTCATCGTAGAGCCACGCTTCCATACCGAGTTTCTTCGCGCCGTCCACGGTGTAGCGGATCAACTGGAACCAGCGGTCCGAGAGGTAGGGCGTGATGAGGCCCGGGCGCGGGTGGATGATGAAGCCATGGATTCCCTGCGCGGAGAAATCCCGAAGCTCGCGGTCGATCATCGCTTCGGTGATCTCGCCGTTCCACACGAAGAACGGGAGCGTGCTGAATTCCGCGGGCGGTTTAGGGAACAGGGCTTTGAGACGGTCGAGGGAGTCCACCGCCGCCGCGGAACACAACGTCGAGAATGCCAGCGCCACGAGCGCGATCTTTCGCATAGCCATAGAGTAGCGTGGCGTGGTCACGCCTGCCTGCCGTGTCGGCAGTCGTGCCGACGCCCGGCTCCGGATGTGCCCATGAGGGGAGCGCACCCGCCAAACTGCGGGCAGCGGCAGTACTCGCTACAATTGAAGTAGTGCCCGGAGTGTACATTGCATACCCTTTCTGCGCCCAGAAGTGCACGTTCTGCAACTTCGAATCGGGTGTTTTCCCGCGCGAGATGGAAGCGCGCTACGTTGCCGCGCTGGAGTCGGAAATCCGCGCCCACGTTTGGGAATGGCGGCCCGAAACCGTCTACCTCGGCGGAGGTACGCCCGGGAACCTGGATCTGAATGGCCTGCGGGCCATCCTCGCGCTGCTTCCGGGGCGCCCCTGGGTGGAGGCCACTATCGAAGCCACTCCCGGTAGCATCACCCCCAAAAAAGCGCGCGCATGGGCGGAGTGCGGCATCCACCGCGTCAGCCTCGGCGTGCAATCCTTCGTCGATAAAGAGATCCGCCGCGCGGGACGCAAACATTCGGCCCAAACCGTGGCCGCGGATGTGCGCCTGCTGCGCGAAGCCGGGATCCGTAATTTCAATATCGACCTGATCGCGGGCCTCTCCGGGCAGACCGCGGAGAGTTGGGCGGAGTCCCTCGACTGGGTGGAGCGCCTGGAGCCGCCGCACGTCTCCGTCTACATGCTGGAAGTGGACGCCGACAGCCGCCTCGGCGGGCAGCTTTTGCTGCGGGGCGCGCTTTACGGCGCCAAGGAAGTACCGGACGACGACGAAGTGGCTGACTTCTACGAAACAGCGGTGAAACGGCTCGCTGCCGCCGGCATCCCGCGGTACGAAATTTCGAACTTCGCCCGCCCCGGCTTCGAATCCCGCCACAATATGAAGTACTGGAAACTGGAGCCTTACGTGGGGTTCGGCTCGGACGCCCACTCCTTCGACGGGCGGGCGCGGCGAGGGAATGCGGAGACCCCCGCGGAATACATCGATCAGCAGGCGGGCCGCGCCCCGGCGCCGCCCCCCGTCCAAGCCCGCCCCGACGAAGAGCGATTCTTCGTCGGACTCCGGCTGATGGCCGGCGTCCGCCCGACCGCCGAAGAGTGGAACCGCTTCGACCAGCCGATTCGCGATCTGATTGACCTGGGCCTGCTGGAAAGGGAGGATGGAATCCTGCGGTTGACCAGCCGGGGCGTGCCCCTCTCCAATCAAGTCTTTCAGGAATTCATCGACCTATGATTGATCTGCGCAGCGATACCGTAACCAGGCCGACGCCCGCGATGCGGCGGGCCATGATGGAGGCCGAAGTCGGGGACGACGTGTATGGCGAGGACCCGACGGTAAACCGCCTGGAACAGAGCGCGGCCGAGATCGCCGGCAAGGAGGCGGCGCTGTTCGTCCCTTCCGGCACGATGGGGAACACCATTGCGGTGAAACTGCACACCGAGCCCGGCCAGGAAGTGATCTGCGATGCGCGCGCCCACGTGTTGGATTACGAGTTGGCCATGGTGGCCTGGTTCTCCGGTTGCGTCGTGCGCGCCATCCCTACCGAGGATGGAATCCTCTCGTGGGACGCGGTGCGGCAGCGCATCCGGCCGCTCGGACCGCACTGGGCGCCCACCGGCCTGATTGAAATCGAGAACACCCACAACATGGCGGGCGGGACGGTGTACCCGCTGCGCGCCATCCGCGAAATCTGCGACGGCGCGCACCAGCGCGGTTTGAAGGTCCACATGGACGGCGCGCGCGTGTTCAACGCGGCGGCGGCCGTGAGCGCTTCCGTGCGCGACGTGGTAGCGCCGGTGGATACCGTGATGTTTTGCCTCTCCAAAGCCCTGGGGGCGCCGGTGGGCTCGATGCTCGCCGGACCGGCGGACCTCATCGCCAAAGGACGGCTGTACCGCAAGCGCCTGGGCGGCGGGATGCGGCAGGTAGGCGTTCTCGCGGCCGCCGGGCTGATCGCGCTGGAAGAAACGCCCAGGCGGCTGCCGGAGGACCACTGCAACGCCAAATTTCTGGCCGAGGGCCTCTCCCGGATTCCGGGGATTCAGGTAGATCCGGCCAGGGTCGCCACCAACATCGTGATTTTCGATGTCGGCGGAACGGGCCTGCCGAGCGGCGAAATCAGCGGCCGCCTGAAGCAGCGCGGCGTGCTCATCAACGGTGTCAACGAGCGCCTCATGCGCGCCGTGACGCATTACGACGTGGACCGCGCCGCCTGCGCCGAAGCCCTGGCGGCGATGGAACAGGCAGTGGCCTGAAGGAGCGGGGGCCGGGCCGGCGACGAGACGGCGTGGATTCGGCGTCCCGGCTCTTGGGAGTCCGATCCGGCGCTTCCCTTTCCGTGCACGGGGCTAACTCCCGGTCTCCCGATCCCCGGCCCCCAGGGTGTTATTATGGCCCTAAGCCCTGTCCATACTTGAATTAGGAAACCGCCGGCAGCGGCAGCGCGTCTGCGGGTTTTCTATTCGCCGTAACCGGAAGTGTACATGTTCAAATCGGTCAAGACCCTCAAGCGGAGCGCCCTCGCGCTACTGGCCGCGTCCGCTGGATTCGCGCAGCAGTATGTCGTTTCCACCCTGGCGGGAGGCGCGCCACCGGCTGCTACCTCCCAGGCGGCGAGCGTCTCCATCGGGCAACCCCGGCGGGTGTTCGTGGACAGCGCCGGGAACGTCTACTTCAGCAGCCTCAATTCCGTTTTCAAGCTGAGCGGAGGAACGACCCTCACGCTCGTGGCCGGCAATTCCCGGGCCGGCTTTTCCGGCGACCGGGGACCCGCGGTGAACGCCCAGTTGAATGGACCGCAAGGCGTGGCGGTCGATTCCGCGGGGAACGTCTACATCGCGGATGCCATGAACAACCGCGTGCGCGTGGTCTCCTCCGCGGGAATCATCAATACCTTCGCCGGAAACGGCCAGCCCGGCGCTTACAGTTTTCTGGGAGATAACGGGCCGGCCATTCAGGCGAATCTCCATCTGCCATCGGGAGTGGCGGTGGACGGCGCCGGGAATGTCTACATCGCCGATACCAGCAATAACTCCATCCGGAAGGTGACGCCCGACGGCACGATTACCCGCATCGCCGGCGATACGTACGCCGGCTGGCAGGGCGACGGCGGGCCGGCCACCAGCGCCGAATTCCGCGGGCCGGAAGACGTGACCCTCGACAGTTCCGGCAACATCTACGTGGCCGATACGGGCAACGGATGCATCCGCAAAATCACCACGGACGGCAACATCGCCACCATCGTCGGAGCCCTCAGCGCCACCGCGGGCGTGGCGCCGAGCATCGGCTATTCCGGCGACAACGGCCCGGCGACCCAGGCGGGCTTGATCGAGCCCTACAGCGTGGCCGTGGACGTGTTCAACAACATCTACATCGCCGAATCGGTCGACAGCCGGATCCGCAAGGTCGATGGCAAAACAAACATTGTCATCACTATCGCGGGCAACGGCTCGGGGGGGTTCGGGGGTGACGGCGGCCCCTCCACCAGCGCCCAACTTTCCACGCCCACGGGCGTGGCTGTGGACACGTTCCCCAACCTGTACGTCGCCGACTCCCTGAACGGCCGGATCCGCAAGATCTCCGGCGGGAATATTTCCACCGTCGCCGGAAACGGGGTCTACAGCTATTCGGGCGACAATGGGCCCGGCGTTAAGGCCCAGTTGAACGACCCGGGAGCGGTGGCGACGGACGGCTTCGCCAACGTCTACATCGCCGATTCGGGAAATAACGTGGTGCGCAGGGTGGCCCCGGACGGGACGATTACCACCTTGGCCGGCAATGGCTCCGCCGGGTTCGGCGGCGATAACGGCAAGGCCGCCAGCGCGCAGTTGAACGCGCCCGGAGGCGTGGCGGTGGACAAATCCAATAACCTATACATCGCCGATACCGGGAACCAGCGCATCCGCAAGGTGGCCCCCGACGGAACCATTTCCACGTTCGCCGGCAGCGGTACGGCGGGTTCCGGGGGAGACGGCGGTCCCGCCGCCAGCGCACAATTGAACGCGCCGGCCGGCCTGGCCGTGGACGCCTCCGGCAATCTGTACATCGCCGATTCCGGGAACCACCGCATTCGCAAGGTCTCCGGGGGTGCGATCACCACCGTCGCCGGGACCGGCGCCCAGGGGTACGGCGGCGACGGGGGTCCGGCCGCGAACGCGCAACTGAACACCCCACAAGCCGTCGCCGTGGACGACTCGGGCAACCTCTTCATCGCCGACACCAACAACTACGTGGTCCGCGAGGTGACGGCGTCCAACAGGATTTCGACGGTCGCCGGCAGCGGCGTTCCCGGCTACTCCGGCGACCTGGGGCCCGCCACGCTCGCTCAGATCGGCACGCCCCAGGGCATCGCGGTGGACAAGATCGGCGCCGTGTACATCTCCGACGGCGCCACTCGTATCCGCAAGCTCTTCCCCGGCGGGATCATCACTACGGTCGCCGGCAAGTCTACCCGGGGCTACTCGGGCGACGGCGGCGATTCCACCAACGCGCAGTTCAGCGCGCCGGCAGGGCTGGCGATAGCGTTTCCGGGAGGCAGCCCGAGCCCCATTTTCGTGGCCGATTCCGGGAATAACGCCGTTCGCATGCTGCAGCCCCAACTCGGGCAGGGCCCCGAGATCGGCTCGGGCGTGTTCGACCATTCGCAGGGCGTCACGAATGCGGCCAGCAACCTCCCCGGCCCGATTTCCCCGGGCGAGGTCGTGGTGATCTACGGTTCCCACCTGGGGCCGGACACCCTGGTGCAGGGCAAGTACGATTCCACCGGCACGCTGTCGCGAAGCGCGGGTGGCGCGTCGGTATACTTCAACGGCACGGCCGCGCCGATCCTCTATGCCTCGGCCACCCAGGTGGGAGCCGTAGTCCCCTACTCGGTCTCCGGCCCGACCGCGCAGGCGCTGGTTGCGTACAACGGCCAGACCGCCGCGCCCGTGATGCTGTCGGTAGCCCCGGCGAACCCCGCGATCTTCACCCTGGACAGTTCCGGCAAGGGCCAGGCGGCGGCCGTGAACCAGGATGGCAGCCTGGCCATTAACGACGCCGGCCATCCCATTAAAATCGGCAAGTATATCGCCCTGTACGTCACCGGCTACGGCGAGACAAATCCTCCGGGCACGGATGGACTCCCCGGCGCCATCCCCCTGCCCCTGCCCGTGTTGTCCGTGACGGTGACTATCGGCGGCAAATCGGCAACCACGAATTACGCCGGCCAGGCGCCGCAGGCAGTGGCCGGCATCATGCAGGTGAACGCCCTCGTCCCGGACGGCGTCACCCCCGGATCCGCCGTACCCGTAGCCATCAAAGTCGGCGACTTCACCACCCAGAGCGGTGTCACAATAGCGGTGACGAACTAAACGAGCGATCAGCGGTCAGCTATCGGCTATCGGCTATCAACTGGCTGGCGGCTGATAGCTGAGAGCTGATAGTTTATGAACTACCGCGAACTCGGCAGGACCAACTTAGAAGTCAGCGAGATCGGCTACGGCGCCTGGGGCATTGGCGGCAAGCAGTGGCTCGGGGGAAACGATGACGAGTCCGGGGCGGCGCTACGGCGCGCCATCGAATTGGGCGTGAACCTCATCGACACCGCGTTGGCCTACGGGGACGGCCATAGCGAACGCCTGGTCGGTCAGATCGTCCGCGCCGCCGGACGCGCCATCTTCGTGGCCACCAAAGTTCCACCCCGCAACCGCCTCTGGCCCGCGCGCCCGGGCGTGGGGATCGAGCAGGTCTTCCCGTACGATTACCTCATGCGCTCGGCGGAAGAGAGCCTGCGCAACCTGGGGCTGGAGAGGATCGACCTCCTCCAACTGCACGTGTGGAACGACGAGTGGACCGGAAGGGAGGAGTGGCGCCGCGCGTTCGAGGACCTCAGGAACTCGGGCAAGGTCCGCGCGTTCGGCGTTTCCTTATCCGAACACGACCCGGATTCCGGCCTGGAGGTGATCCGGACGGGCCTCATCGACGCCGTGCAGGTGATCTACAACGTTTTTGACCAAGCTCCCGAGGCGAACCTGTTCCCGCTCTGTATGCGGGAGAAGATCGGGGTACTGGCGCGAGTTCCCCTGGACGAAGGCGGGCTGTCGGGAAAGATAACCGAACAGACGGCGTTCCCCGCCGGCGATTTCAGGGAGTGGTACTTCCGGGGAGATCGGAAGAAACAAGTGGTGGAACACGTGAAGGCGCTGGAGAGAGACCTGGAGGGAGCGGACCTTCCGGAGACGGCGCTGCGGTTTTGCCTGTCGCACCCCGCCGTATCGAGCGTCATTCCGGGAATGCGGACCGTGCGCCACGCGGAATCGAACGCGGGGGCGTCCGATCGAGGCGCCCTGCCGGCGGAGATGCTGGCAATGCTGAAGCATCACGCCTGGGACAGAAACTTCTACGAGTGATGGGGCGCACGCTTCAGCGCGCCGGCGCTGATCGTGGGCTGAAGGCCACGACGGCGCGCTGTAAGCGTGCGCCACTTGCGCTACTTCTCTTCTTTCCCTTCCCCTTCTTCCAGTTCGCGGCCTTCGCGCTGCGCCTTCAAGCGCTCTTCCTTCCGCTTCGCCCGCTCCGCGGCGCGCTTCACCAGCTCGGAACCGACAATTTCGATCATCGCCAATTCCGCACCGTCGCCCTTGCGCGGTCCCAGGCGCGTCACGCGCGTGTAGCCGCCGTTGCGCTGGCCCAGCTTCGGGCCAATGGTCTCGAACAGCTTCTTCACCGAGGCGGGCGTCTTCAGAAAGGCCGCCGCCTGGCGCCGCGTGTGCAGCGTGTCCTTCTTGGCCAGCGTGACCATCTTCTCCACCAGCGGGCGGACAGCCTTGGCCTTCGGCGTCGTGGTGATCACGCGCTCCTGCAGGATCACGCTCGTCGTGAGGTTTCGCAGGAGCGCGTTCCGGCTATCCACCGGCCGTTTCAATTTAAAACCGGCAACCTTGTGTCTCATCAGCTATCCCCCGATCTGGTCCTGCGGGCCTTCCTCTTCGATTTCTTCCACCGTACCCGGCGGCTGCGCCGGCGGCGCGATCAGGCGCCCATGGGCGTCGATCCGCATCCCTAACGACAGCCCCATGTTCGCCAGAATCTCTTTGATTTCGTTCAGCGACTTGCGGCCGAAATTCTTCGTCCGAAGCATCTCCGCCTCGGTCTTCTGCACCAGTTCGCCGATGGTCTGGATATTGGCGTTCTTGAGGCAGTTGTACGAACGGACGCTCAGCTCCAGTTCCTCCACGGAACGGTTCAGCACCTCGTTCATCTTGTCGATGCCGCGCTCGGAGATCTCTTCCGCCTGCTCCGGCACTTCCTCGAAGTTGATGAAGATCGACATGTGATCTTTCAGCAGCTTGGCCGCGTAGCCGATGGCGTCCTGCGGCGACACGGCGCCGTTGGTCCAGACCTCCAGGGTCAGCTTGTCATAGTCGGTCATCTGCCCCAGGCGCGCCGCCTCCACCGCGAAGTTCACCTTGCGCACCGGGGAGTGCACCGAGTCGATGGGGATGTAGCCCAGCGCAAGATCCTCGTCGAAGTTCTTATCGGCGCTGACGTAGCCGCGCCCGGTCTTCAGCCGCATCTCGATGCTGAGCTTGCCGCCCTCGCTGACCGTGGCCACGTGCACGTCGCGGTCGAGTACTTCCACGTCCGCATCGGTCTCGATCTGGCCGCTGCGCACATCGCCGGGAGTCTCTACGTTGAGACGGACAGTCTTAACGCCTTCTCCCATGATCTTGAATGGAATCTGCTTCAGGTTCAGGATGATGTCGGTGGCGTCCTCGACCACCCCGGGAATAGGGCTGAACTCGTGCTCCACGCCTTCGATGCGCACGGCGGTAATCGCCGCGCCTTCAATCGAGCTCAGCAGCACGCGCCGCAGGCTGTTGCCGACCGTCGTGCCGAAGCCGCGCTGGAACGGCTGCGCCGTAAACATGCCATACCGCTCCGTCAACGTCTCGGTATTGGCGACCAATCGTTTGGGTTTTTGAAAGCCCTTGAACATAGAAACCTCTCTAAACAAGCTCTCAGCCATCAGCTTTCAGCTATCAGCTTCAATTAGGCCGCGGGATGCTGAAGGCTGACAGCTGACGGCTGATGGCTGCTCTTACTTCGAGTACAGCTCCACAATCAGCTGCTCGTTTAACTGAATCTGCACCAACTCGTCGCGCTTGGGCAGGGCCTGAACACGTCCTTTCAAGGCCTCGCGGTCCACGTCGATCCAGTTGGGCGCGGGTGCGTGCGCCGTGGCGTCGCGGGCGGCCAGAATCGTGGGATTGTTCTTGCTCGTCTCGCGGACGGCGATTTCGTCGCCGATCTTCACCTGGAAGGAGGGGATGTTCACCTTGCGGCCGTTGACCTGAATGTGGCCGTGGCGCACGATCTGGCGCGACTGGGCGCGGCTGGTGCCGAATCCCATTCGATAGATGACGCTGTCGAGACGGCGCTCCAGGGCGCCCATCAGGTTCTCGCCCGTAATGCCTTTGGCCTGCGCGGCCTTCTCGTAGGTGTTGCGGAACTGCCGCTCCAGGACGCCGTAGATGCGGCGGACCTTCTGCTTTTCGCGAAGCTGGAGACCGTAGCCGACGATCTTGGCTTTGCGGTCTTTACCGTGCTGCCCGGGTACGAAGTTGCGCCGTTCGATGGCGCATTTCTCGCTGTGGCAGCGCTCGCCCTTCAAAAAGAGTTTCATGCCCTCGCGCCGGCATTGCCGGCAGACCGGGCCGATATATCTTGCCAAGTTTCTCTCTCCTTACCTTTCTTCGCTCAGGTGCGGTTTACGGCCGATGGCAGGCTGTCGTCCCGCTTCAACCAGGAGCCAGGAGCCAGGAGGGCAAAGCGCCGCGACTCCTGAGTTCCGACTCCTGATTCCTTTCTTTAAACTCTCCGTTTTTTCGGTGGCCGGCAGCCGTTGTGCGGGATCGGCGTCACATCCTTGATCGCGCGCACTTCGATGCCCGCCGTCGAAAGGGCGCGCACCGCCGATTCCCGGCCGGAACCCGGGCCGCTCACCCGCACTTCCACTATGCGCAAGCCGCTTTCGTTGGCCTTGTTGGCCGCCGTCAGCGCCGCCTGTTGCGCGGCGAATGGCGTGCCCTTGCGCGACCCGCGGAATCCGAGCGAGCCGGCGCTGGACCACGCGATGGTGTTCCCTTCCGGGTCCGCGATGGTCACGATCGTGTTGTTGAACGTGGCCTGGATATGCACGACGCCCGTATGGACGATGCGCTTTTCCTTCTTCTTGAAACTCTTCTTCTTGGTGGTCTTTGCAGGCGCCTTCGCCATAAATCTCCTAAATCCAGTCGATAGTCGTTAGTAAAGGCCGGCTCCCCGTGGGAAACTAGCGACTAACGACTAGCGACTAACGACTGCCTTATGTCTTGGCCGCCGACTTCTTCTTGTTCGCAACCGTTCCGCGGCGCGGTCCTTTGCGCGTACGGGCGTTGGTGTGCGTCCGCTGGCCGCGCACCGGCAGCCCGCGGCGGTGCCGCAGCCCCCGGTAGGACCCCATCTCGATGTGACGCTTGATGTTCATCGAGATCTCCTTGCGGAGATCGCCTTCCACGGCGCCCTCTTCCTCCAAAATCTGGCGGACGCGGTTGACTTCGTCCTCGTTGAGATCCCGGACTTTCTTGTCGAAATCGATACCGGCCCGGTAAAGGAGCGAGCGCGAACGGGTTCGGCCAATGCCGTAAATATAGGTGAGCCCGATCTCGGCCCTCTTCGCGGGCGGCAGATCTACGCCGGCAATACGTGCCATAAGTCTATCCCTGCCTCTGTTTGTGTTTCGGGTTGACGCAGATGACCCGCACCACGCCCTCGCGGTGGATCACCTTGCATTTGTCGCAAATCTTCTTGACGGACGCTCGTACCTTCATGCCTTTATCTCCGCGGCGGCCGGGGTCCCAAATCAGGGGGCCGGGGGCCGCGGGCCAGGGGCCGGGGATTCCCGCACTCCCTGCCTACAGCTTCCTCGTAATTCTGCCCCGCGTCGGGTCGTGCGGACTCAATTCCACCTCGACCCGGTCGCCCGGAACCAGCCTTACAAAATTCCTTTTCACTACGCCCACCAAATGGGCCAAAACTCTTTGCTGCGTCGGCAGTACAACCTCAAAAACCAACCGCGGCCTCTCTTCTACCACCGTGGCCTCAACCCTGGCCCCCGGACCTACGGTCTTGTCAGCACCCACGGCCCGTTCTCCGTCACCGCCACGCAGTGCTCGAAATGGGCGCTACAGGAGCCGTCCTTCGTCACCGCCGTCCAACGGTCGCGCCGCACCACCGCTTCCGGCCGGCCCGCATTGACCATAGGCTCGACAGCCAAAACCATGCCCGGCTTCAGGCGCGGGTTTTCGTTCCGCCGGTCCACGTAGTTCGGAACCTGCGGCTCTTCGTGCAACTGTGTCCCGATGCCGTGGCCCACGTACTCCCGCACCACCGAGAACCCGTTGGACGTGACGTGTTCTTCCACCGTACCGCTCACGTCGAAAAGCCGGTTCCCGTTCCGCACCCGGTCGATCGCCAACTCCAGGGCTTCTTTCGTTACCCGCAGAAGCTTTTCCGTCTGCTCGTCGATGGCCCCAATCGGGACCGTGATGGCAGAATCGCCGTAATACCCATCCAGCTTCACCCCGGTGTCGATCGAGACGATGTCGCCCTTCTTCAAGATCCGCTTCGGGTTCGGCATCCCGTGCACGATCTCGTCATTCACCGAAGTGCACAACACGAACTTATACGCCTGGCCCGCCGCCGGGACGTAGTATCCCTTAAAAGCCGGCTTCGCGCCGGCGCCGGCGATCATTTCCGCGGCGGCGACTTCCAGGTCCATCGTGCTGACGCCGTCGGCCGCCATCTCCCGCAGTTTCTGAAGAATCTGGAAGACCAACAGACCGCTCCGGCGCATTTTCTCCAGTTCAGCGGCCGTCTTTCGAACGATCATCCGACTCCCATTGCCTGGCAGACTCTGGCAAAAACCTCTTCCGGCGAGCCGTCGCCCGCCTCCACATCCACGACTCGCGCCCCCGCATCCCGGTACCAGGCAAGCACCGGGCTGGTCTGCCGGCCGTAGGCTTCCAGCCGTTCCCGAATCACCGGCTCCGCGTCGTCCTCCCGCGTGACCAGGTTCTCGCCGTCCGAATCGCACACCGCATCGCGGCGCGGCGGCTGGGAAATCAGGTTGTACACCCTCCCGCAGCGGGGACACTGGCGGCGGCTCGTCAGACGGGCAATAACTATATTGTAATCAATGACGAGATGAATCACCACCTCGCCTACCCCGCGCACCCGCAGCCACTCTCGCAGGCTCTCGGCCTGCGCCCCCGTTCGCGGGTAGCCGTCCAAAACAAACCCGCCGCCGGCGTCGGGCTCGCTCAGGCGCTCCTCCACCAGCCGGTTCACGACGCCGTCCGGCGCCAGCGCCCCCGCCAGCATGGCGCCCGCCACTGCGGTCCCCACGCCGACGCCCTGCCGAAGCCGTTCCCGGAGCATGTCGCCCGTGGAAACATGCGGGATCCCCAGGCGCTGCGCCAACAGCCTGGCCTGAGTCCCTTTGCCCGAACCCGGCGCCCCCAGCAGGATGATCGCGTTCACATCAGCCGCCGAACGTGCTCCGCCGGCCGCGAATCCGGCCCGACCGCGGAGTGAATCCTTCGTAATGCCGCATGATGAGCTGGGCTTCGATCTGGTTGATCGTGTCCATCGCCACGCCCACCACGATCAGCAGCGAGGTGCCGCCGAAATAAAAACTCACCCCCAGGCCATCCAACAGGAAGCGCATGTGCGCGCTGGTGAGCGTGTTATCGATCCAGGCCCCGATCAGCGGCAGATGGTTCAGTTTGATGCCGCCCATCATGACATCGGGAATGATGCAGAGGATCGAAAGGTAAATACCGCCCACCACCGTGATCTTCGTCAGGATCTGGTTCATGTAATCGGCGGTGTTGCGCCCCGGCCGGATGCCCGGGACGAAGCCGCCGTACTTCCGCATGTTGTCGGCCGCTTCGTTGGGGTTGAAAATAATCGAAACGTAGAAGAAGCAGAAGAAGATGATGCCGGCTACGAACAGGACGTAGTACAGCGGCTCGAAATGCGCGATCGACCGCAGCGTGGCGTACAGCCAGGGCACGTTCTTGACCCACGCCACCTGCAGCAGCGTCAACGGAAACGCCAGGATCGACGACGCGAAAATCACCGGGATCACGCCGCCGGCGTTGACTTTGAGAGGCATGTGCGTGGACTGCCCGCCCATCACCTTCCGCCCCACCACGCGTTTGGCGTACTGCACCGGGATGCGCCGCTCGCCGCGCTCCACCAGGACGATGAAGGCCACTACCGCGATCATCACCGCCAGCAGCACGATCAACGTAAACGCGTTCCATTCGTGCGTGACGAAGATGTTGTTATAAATATTGGCGATGGCGTTCGGCAGCCCGACCACGATTCCGGTGAAGATAATCAGGGACATGCCGTTTCCGATGCCGCGGTCGCTGATCTGCTCGCCCAGCCACATGATGAAGGCCGTGCCCGTGGTCAGCGAGATCACCGTCAACATCGTGAAGCCCCAGCCCGGGTTGATGACGATTCCCTCGCCCATCGACATCAGGCCGCGCGCGATTCCCAGGGATTGCAGAACGGAAAGAATGATGGTCAGATAGCGGGTCCACTGGGTGATTTTGCGCCGGCCGAGTTCGCCTTCCTTGGAAAGTTTCTCCAGGGTGGGGACGACCACCGTCATCAACTGCAGGATGATCGACGCCGTAATGTACGGCATGATCCCCAGGGCGAAGATCGTCAGCCGCCGGATGTTGCCGCCGGCGAACATGTCGAAAAACCCGAAGATCGAGCCGGAGGCACTTTGAAAGAACGTCTCCCACTTCGTGATATTAATACCCGGCGTCGGGATATGACCGCCCAGGCGATACACCGCCAGCAGTCCCAGCGTAAACAGGACCCGCTTGCGGAGATCCGGAACGCGAAAAATGTTCGCGAACGCTTCCAGTAGCTTACCCATGATACCTTCGATTCCCGTAGGGGCCGGGCAGGCCCGGACCTACATCTCGCCTATGCGCCGACGACTTGCGCCGCGCCTCCGGCCTTCTGAATCTTCTCCACGGCCGACTTCGAAAACTGGTGGGCCTCCACCGTGATTTTCCGGGTCAACTCGCCGGCCCCAAGCACTTTCAGCCCTTCGCCCGGCTTCTTCACCACGCCGAGTTCCATGAGGCGGTCGAGATTGAATACGTCGCCTTCCAGCTTTTCCAGCCGCCCCAGGTTGATAATGGCGTACTCCCTCTTGAATATGTTGGTGAACCCGCGCTTGGGCAGGCGGCGGTGGAGCGGCATCTGGCCGCCCTCGAACCCGCGCTTCTGGCTGAAGCCGGTGCCGGCGCGCTGTCCTTTGGAGCCGCGCGTGGACGTCTTGCCGTGCCCCGACCCCATGCCGCGCCCGATGCGCTTGCGGGCCTTCTTCTGCCCCGCCGGAGGTTTCAATCCGCTCAGATTCATTGTTCTAAAACTCCTAGACGGCCACGGATGAACACCGAAGAATTTTTTTATCCGTGTTCATCCGTGTTGTTCCGTGCCCAAATCCCTATTCCACTACGCTCAGCAGATGCGGAACCTTCTTCACCATCCCGCGAAACACCGGCGTGTCGGGCCGTTCCACCACTTGGTTGACCTTCCGCAGGCCGAGGCCCTTCACCACGCGCTTGTGCTTCTCCGGCGTGCAGATCGGGCTGCGCACCAGCTTGATTTTGATCGTGCCTTCCATCAGAGTTTCTCCACCGTGATGCCCCGCATCTCGGCCACGGCGTTCCTGTCGCGCAGCGATTCCAGCGCCACGATGGTCGCCTTCACCACGTTGTGCGGGTTGCGCCGGCCGATCGACTTGGTGAGCACGTTGGGAACCCCGCAGGCCGTCAGCACCGCGCGTACCGCCCCGCCGGCGATCACGCCCGTGCCTTCCGGGGCCGGCTTGAGCAGCACCTGCGAGCTGGCGAAACACCCCAGCACCTGGTGCGGGATGGTCGTCTCCAGCACGTGCACCTTGCGCAGCCCTTTCTTGGCCGCTTCGATTCCCTTGCGAATGGCCGAGGGCACTTCTTTCGCCTTGCCCACGCCGAACCCCACCACCTTGGCCGAGGGGTCGCCGATGACCACCAGCGCCGAAAAGCTGAGGTTCTTGCCGCCCTTCACCACCTTGGTGACGCGGTTGATCGAAACCACCTGCTCTTTGAGGTTGAGCGACGCCGGATCGATGCGTTTCACTGTCGTAATCATTAGAACTCCAGTCCCGCTGCCCGCGCCGCGTCGGCCAGCGCCTTGACGCGCCCGTGGTACTCAAAACCGCCGCGGTCAAAGACCACCTTCACGATGCCCTTCTCCTTGGCGCGCTCGGCGACCAGCTTGCCGATCGCCTTGGCGGCGGCCACGTTCCCGCCGTTCATCTTGCCGCCCTTGTCCACAGACGACGCGGAAACCAGAGTCTTACCTCCGGCGTCGTCGATGACTTGCGCGTAGATGTGGGCCACGCTGCGGAACACCGCCAGGCGGGGGCGCTCGGCCGTGCCGCGCAGCCTCCGCCGAATGCGCCGGTGAACCCGGCTGCGGACTTCCTGCTTTTCTGCTTTATGTATCATTTGGCGCCTGCCCCGGTCTTCCCGACCTTCTTGCGCAGCGCCTCGCCGGTGTAGCGGATGCCCTTGTTCTTATAAGGATCCGGCTTGCGCAGCGCGCGGATATTGGCCGCCACCTGCCCCAGCATCTGCCGGTCGCTGCCGCTCAGGACCAGGTGCGTCTGCTTCTCGATCTTCAGGTCCACGCCGTCCGGCAGCAACACCTCGATGGGATGCGAATACCCCAGCGTGAAAGTCGCAACCTTACCCTTCACGTCGGCGCGGTAGCCGATTCCCACGATATCCAACTCCCGGGTGAAGCCCGCCGAGACGCCCTGCACCGCGTTGGCCGCCAGCGCCCGCGTCAGCCCGTGCAGCGCCGCCTGCTCGTCGGACGCGCGCTTCACTTCCAGCCGGCCGTCGTTTTGCTCGACCCGGATGCCCTCGGGGATCGGCACGGTCAGCGTGCCCTTGGGTCCGGTCACTTCCAGTTCTGCGCCGATCTGCGCCTTGACGCCGCTCGGCAGCGGGATCGGCTTTTTGCCAATTCTCGACATAATTCCCTCGTTACCAGACCCGGCAGAGAATCTCGCCGCCCACGCGTTCCTTGTGCGCTTCGCGGCCGGTCATCACCCCGCGCGCCGTGGTTAGAATGTTGATTCCCATCCCGCCCAGCACGCGCGGAATGTCGGTCTGCCCGACATACACGCGGCACCCTGGACGGGAAACGCGTTCGATGGCGGAAATCACCGGCGCGTTGTTGGGACCATACTTCAGGTAGATCTTGATGGTCCTCTTCACGCCCTCTTCCGCCACTTTGAAATTGGCGATGTAGCCTTCCTCTTTCAAAATGCGCGCGATTTCCGTCTTCAGCTTGGAGGCCGGCACGTCCACCTTGGGGTGGCGAGCCCGGATCGCGTTGCGCACGCGAGTCAGCATGTCGGCAATGGGATCGCTCGTCATAAAACTCCTGGTGAAGCCAGGAGCCGGGATTCCGCAGTCAGAATGCCGGGGTTGCTTGGGCTCCCGGGATTCTGACTCCTGACTCCTGTCTCCTGTCTCCTCATCTTTCTTACCAGCTCGCCTTGATCACGCCGGGAATCTCGCCGTTCAGCGCGAGTTGGCGGAAGCACAAACGGCAAATGCCGAACTTGCGCAGATACCCCCGCGGACGCCCGCAGCGCCAGCAGCGGTTCCGATGCCGCGTCGGCAGCATGGCGATTCCGGGCTTCTTCTCGGCCTTGGCCGATTGGGAGGCCCGCCGGATCTTATCCAGCTTCAGGTCTTTCGCGATTTTGGCGGTGGTGGCCATGTTCTTGTTTCCACTTCTCCTATCAGCTCTCGGCGATCAGATCTCGGCATTCCGCTGCGACCTGCCGCTCACCCGCTTGCGCTGACAGCGGATCGCTGACAGCTGCTTCTTCCTTACTGCCGAAACGGCATTCCCATCTGGCGCAGCAGCGCCAGGCCCTCCGCATCGGTCCGCGCCGTGGTCGTGATCGAAATGTTCATTCCCTTCGTCTTTTCCACCTTGGCGTAGTCGATCTCCGGGAAAATCAACTGGTCCCGGACGCCCAGCGTGTAGTTCCCGCGGCCGTCGAACGATTTCGTCGAGACGCCCCGGAAGTCGCGCACGCGCGGCAGCGCCACGTTCACCAGCCGGTCGAAAAATTCGTACATGCGGTCGCCCCGCAGCGTGACCATGCACCCGATCGACTGCCCCTCCCGGAGCTTGAACTGCGAGATGGATTTCTTCGCCTTGGTGATGACCGGTTTCTGCCCGGCGATCTGGCCCAGCTCGTTCACCGCGCCATCCATCAGCTTGGCGTTTTGCGTCGCCTCTCCCAGCCCGATGTTGATCGAGATCTTTTCCATCTTCGGCACGGCCATCACGTTGCCGTAGCCGAATTCCTTGGTCAGCGTCGGAACGACCTTCTCCTGATAGTGCTTTCTCAAACGTGCAGCCATGGAATCCTCACTTCCTGTCGATCGTCCCGTTGCACTTGCGGCAGATCCGCGTGCGCCGCGTCTTGCCGCCGGGGGCCGCGTCCACGTGGTGGCCGATGCGCGTCGCCTTGCCGCATGCCGGGCACACCACCATGACGTTGGAGGCCGGAATGGGGCTTTCGCGCTCGGCGATGCCGCCCTTGATCTGCTTGCCGGGATTCGGGCGCGTGTGCCGCTTGACCATCATCACGTGCTCCACCAGGAGCTTTCCGTTCTCCCGGTTGACGCCCAACACACGGCCCGTTTTGCCCTTGTCGCGGCCCGAGATCACCTTGACCGTGTCTTCTCTCTTAATGTCCACGCGGATCGGCGCGGACGCCTTCTTTCGCGCTGCCGGCATCAGATCACCTCCGGAGCCAGGGATACGATTTTCATAAATTTCTTATCGCGCAGTTCCCGGGCGACAGGGCCGAAAACGCGCGTGCCCACCGGCTCGCCGACTTCATTGATCAGCACCGCGGCGTTCGAATCGAACCGGATGTACGTCCCGTCCCTGCGCCGGGTCTCCTTGCGCATGCGGACGATCACGCAGCGCACCACCTTCCCCTTCTTGATCGCCGAATCGGGAGCGGCTTCCTTCACGCTGGCCGTGATCACATCTCCCAGGCCGGCGCGCAAACCGAGGTCGCCGCCGCGCGGCAGAATACAGGAGAGCTTGCGCGCGCCGGAATTATCGGCCACCTCGAGAATCGTTCGCATTCCAATCATAAAAGCTCCGAGTCGTCAGCTATCCGCCGCCGAATTCGGGGATTGGTTTCGCCATCCCCGCAGTTTGGGGATTTCGTAGCCTGTCCCCGAATTCGGCTAGACCTTCACGTCCAAATCCGCCGGCTGCGCGCCTACCTGCGCCGCCCTGCGAATGACTTCCGCCAGACGCCACCGTTTCAGCTTGCTCAGCGGCCGGCACTCCTCGATGCGCACCACGTCGCCCATCTTGGCGTCGCCCGTCTCGTCGTGCGCGTAGAACTTCTTGCGCTTGCCCACGATGCGCTTGTACAGCGGATGCGGCACGCGGCGGCTCACCTCGACCACGATGGTCTTTTGCATCTTGGTCGAAACCACCTGGCCGATCTTCTCGGACCTGAATCCCTTGCTGGCTTCCTGTTCGGCCATCTTATTTCTTCTCCGCCGCGAGTTCCCTCTCGCGCAAGATCGTGTAGATGCGGGCGCGGTCCCGGCGCATGGCGCGGACCTTCTTCAACCCTTCCATCTGCCCGATGGACATCTGAAACTGGAGACGGAACATCTGTTCGTCCATTTCACGCAACTGCTGCCGCAATTCGGCCTCGTCGAGATCGCGAACCTTCTGCCCCTTCATATCCTTACTCCGCCTCTTCCCGGCTAACGAATTTGGTTCTGATGGGCAGCTTGTGCGCCGCCAGGCGCATGGCGCTCTGGGCGGTCTCCCGGTCCACGCCTTCCATCTCGAACAGCATCTTGCCGGGGCGGATCACCGCCACCCACTGCTCCGGAGCGCCCTTGCCCTTGCCCATGCGGGTCTCGGCGGGCTTCTTGGTGATCGGCTTGTCCGGGAAAAGCCGGATCCAAACCTTGCCGCCGCGCTTAATCGAACGCGTCATGGCGATGCGCGCGACTTCGATCTGCCGGTCCGTGATCCACGCGCACTCCATGGCCTTCAGCCCGTAGTCGCCGAAGGCGATGGAAGAGCCGCGCCACGCCTTGCCGGCCATGCGCCCGCGCTGCTGTTTTCTAAACTTGACCTTCTTTGGCATCATCATGGCGGTTTGCCCTCAAATCCCTACTGGTTCTCGCCTTCCGGCTTCTCGGCCGGCTTCTCGGCCGGTTTTTCAGCCGGTTTCTCGGCCGGCTGCTCCTTGGGCGGCTCCTGCCGCGCTTCCTGCTTCCACGAAGGCTGCTGCGGCGCCATCAGCGGCGGCAGAATCGGGGCCGCCGGCCGGACCGCCGGACGCGGCAGCTCCGGAGGCGGAGTCTGCGTAGCCGGGCCGCCTGCTTCGGGCTGCGGCGCCGGCGGCGCCGGCGGATGCTCCATCGGGCCCCGGTCGCGGTCGCGTCCGCGCCCGCCGCGGTCGCGGCGCTCGCGCGGTTCGCGGCGCGGCTCCGGCTCCGACAGCAGCCCGCCACGGCGCTTCGTGATGTCCAGAATCTCGCCCTTGTACAGCCACGCCTTAATCCCGATCACCCCGTACGTCGTGTGCGCCTCGGCGAAGCCGTAATCGATGTCCGCCCGCAGCGTGTGCAGCGGAAGCTGCCCCTGCAGGTACCACTCGCTGCGCGCGATTTCCGCCCCGTTCAGACGGCCCGATACGCGCACCTTGATGCCTTTGCAGCCAAAGCGCAGCGCCGAGTCCACGGCCTTGCGCATCGCACGCCGGAATGCCACGCGCTTTTCCAGTTGCAGTGCGATCGACTCCGACACGAGTTGCGCGTCCAGCTCCGGCTTGTGCACTTCCTGGATGTCGATGAAAACTTCGCGCTTGGTCTTCCGCGCCATGTCCTGCTTCAGCTTTTCGATCTCCGCGCCTTTGCGGCCGATGATGATCCCCGGCCGCGAGGTGCGGATCGTGACCCGCAGCTTGTTGCCCGGCCGGTCCACCTCGATCGAGCTGACGCCCGCCGATTTCAGCCGCTCGCGCAGGTTTTCCTTCAACTCCAGGTCTTCCTGCAGCAGCTTGGCGTACCCCTGCTTGGCGAACCAGCGCGACCGCCACGGCTTGTTGAAGCCCAGCCGGAATCCGTACGGATGAACTTTCTGTCCCATCTATGCTCCCTGCTCCGTCTTCTCCGTCACCTTGATGACGATATGCGCCAGGCGGCGCTGGTACCGGTAAGCGCGTCCCATCGGAGCCGGCCGCACGCGCTTCATCCGGGGGCCGTCGTTCACGTACGCTTCCGACACGTACAGCCGGTCCACGTCGAGGTCCTCATTGCGGTTGGCGGCGTTGGCGATGGCCGATTCCAAAACCTTCAGGACCATCGGTGCGATGCGTTTGTTGGTCGTGCGCAGCGTGGTGCGCGCCGCATCCGCCTTCTTGCCGCGGATCAGGTCCACCACCAGCCGCGCCTTCTGCGGCGATATCCGGATGTATCTCGCTTCCGCTTTGACTTGAGTGTCAGGTTCCATGCTTGCCTCTATGCCGGCTTGGCCGATTTCTCCGTCGCCGCCTTCACCGAGTGGCCCCGGAACGTCCGGGTGGGCGAAAACTCGCCCAGCTTGTGCCCCACCATGTTCTCGGTGATGTACACCGGAATGAATTTCCTGCCGTTGTGGACCGCGACGGTTAGCCCCACGAACTCCGGAAGAATCGTCGAACGCCGCGACCACGTCCGGACCACTTTCTTCTCCTTGGTCGCGCTGAGCACGGCGAGCTTGGCTTCCAGGTGCGTGTCGGTGAATGGTCCCTTGCTGACTGAACGACCCATATTCGGCTACCTCTTCTTGCTCTTCGGCGTCACGATCCAGCGGTCGGTACGCTTGTTGTTGCGCGTTTTGAAGCCGCGCGTGGGCTGGCCCCAGGGGGTGACCGGATGGCGCCCGCCGGAAGTTTTGCCCTCGCCGCCGCCGTGCGGGTGGTCCACCGGGTTCATCGAGACGCCGCGGTTGTGCGGCCGCTTGCCCAGCCAGCGCGTGCGCCCCGCCTTGCCCAGCGAAATGTTCTCGTGGTCCACGTTGCCCACCTGCCCCACCGTGGCCATGCAATCCAGCGGCACCCGGCGTATCTCGCCCGAAGGCAGTTTCAGCAGCGCCAGGTTGTTTTCCTTGGAAATCAGCTGCGCCTGCGAGCCCGCTGACCGCGCCATCTGCGCGCCCTTCCCGGGCTTCAGCTCGATGTTGTGGACGATGGTGCCGGCCGGCATGTTCTTCAGCGGCAGCGCGTTCCCCACCAGGATGTCGGCCTCGGGACCGGACATCACCTTCTGCCCCACCTTCAGGCCGTTCGGCTGGATGATGTAGCGCTTCTCGCCATCCACGTAGTTCAGCAGCGCGATGCGCGCCGAGCGGTTCGGATCGTACTCGATCGCCGCCACCACCGCGGGCACGCCCGTCTTGTCCCGCTTGAAATCCACTACGCGATAGCCCTTCTTCGCGCCGCCCCCGATGAAGCGGGAGGTGACCCGCCCCGTACTGTTTCGCCCGCCGGTGCGCTTCTTCGGCTCCACCAGCGATTTCTCCGGACGCTGCTTGGTGATGTCCTCGCGCGACACAACCGTCTGGAAGCGGCGGGTCGGGGTCACCGGTCTGTATGTTTTGATCGGCATAAATAACTCTCAGCTGTCAGCTCTCAGCCCTCAGCTCCCCGCTACCGCCAATCCGGCTGATAGCTGATAGCTGACGGCTGACAGCTTCCTTCTACACTCCCGAGAAGTCGGGGACTTTCTCCCCTTCCTTCAGCCTGACGTAAGCCTTCTTCCAGTCCGGGCGGTAGCCCGAAAATCGGCCGCGCCGCCGCAACTTGCCTTCGAAATTGGCGGTCCGGACTTCCTCGACCTTCACTTTGAAAAGCTTCTCCACCGCGGACTTCACCTGCGTCTTATTGGCGGCGTGCGCCACCTCGAAACACAGGGTGCGCTCGTTGTCCTTCTTCTCCACGCCCTTTTCCGTCACCAGGGGGCGGCGAATCACTTCGTATACGGTCATTTTGCGAGCGCCTCCGAAAATTTCCGCGCCGCCGCTTCGCTCAGCAGCACGCTCTGGTGGCCCAGCAGGTGGTAGGCGTTGACGTCCTTGGTCGGCATCAGCGTCACGCCCTTCAGATTGCGGACGCCCAGCAAGAGATTGCGGTTTTCGCCGTTGTCCACCACCAGCACCGTCCGCCCGGCTTCGAGCGAGGCCAGAGCGTTCATGGCGCCCTTGGTCTTATGGTCGGCCAGGTTGAAAGCCTGCACTACCTTCAACTCGCCGTCCCGCACCTTGGCGGAAAGCGCCGACCGCAGCGCGCCCAGCAGCATCTTCCGCGGGAGCTTGTAGCTGTAGTCCCGCGGCTGCGGCCCGTGCGCGGTCCCGCCGTGCCGCCAGATCGGCGAGCGGACAGAGCCCATGCGCGCCCGGCCGGTGCCCTTCTGCTTCCACAGTTTCTTGCCGGAACCGGCCACTTCGGAGCGGACTTTGGTCTTGTGCGTCCCCGCCCGCAAGCCGGCCTGGTACTGCCGCACGGCCTCGTAGAGCAGCGCCTCGTTCACTTCGGCGCCGAACACCTCGTCGGCCAGTTGCAGTTCCCCGACCTTCTGATTACTCAAATCAAATACGTCGACTGTCGGCATGGCGAGCTACCTCTTCGACCTCCGCACCACCACGTAGCCGCCGTTCGGCCCCGGGACCGCGCCCTTCACCACCAGCACGTTGTCCGCGGCGTCCACGTCGATCACTTCCAGATTGCGCACCGTCACCCGCGAATGGCCCATGTGGCCGGCCATGCGCATCCCCGGCATCACGCGCGACGGGAAGCTGGACGCGCCGATGGAACCCGGCGCCCGGTGGAACATGGAACCGTGCGAGCCCGCGCCCCCGCCGAAGTGGTGGCGCTTCACCAGGCCCGCGAAACCGCGGCCCTTGCTGATCCCGATCACGTCCACCTTGTCCTTGGGCTTGAACTGGTCCACCAGTACCTGGTCGCCCGGTTTCAGATCGTCGTTTCCCGGTCCCAGGAGAAACTCGCGCAGGAACTTCGTCCCATCCACGCCCGCCTTCTTCGTGTGGCCCGCGGTGGGCTTGTTGATGCGCTGCGGCTTAATGAACTCGACCAGCCCGAGTTGCACCGCATCGTAGCCGTCCGCGGTGGGCGTCTTGCGCTGCACCACCATGCACGGGCCGGCCTTCAGCAGCGTGACCGGCACGGCCTGTCCGTCCGGCCGGAACACCTGCGACATTCCAATCTTCTTGCCAAGGATTCCTGGGCTCATATTCAGCTCTCAGCTTTCAGCCATCAGCTCTCAGCTATCCGAACCCGGCCTTCCGGCGGCGAAGCCGCGGAAAGCTGAGGGCTCATAGCTCACAGCGGACAGCTACTTCCCGAACGCCTTAATCTCCACATCCACGCCCGCGGGCAGATCGAGCTTCATCAGCGCGTCCACCGTCTGCTGGGTCGGTTCCAGGATGTCCAACAACCGCTTGTGCGTCCGGATTTCAAACTGCTCCCGCGATTTTTTGTCCACGTGCGGGGAGCGCAATACCGTCGTGATGCTCCGCGAGGTGGGCAGTGGAATCGGACCGGCTACCGTCGCGCCGGTCCTTTTCGCCGTGTCCACAATCTCCGTGGTCGATTGATCGAGCACGCGGTGATCGTAGGCTTTCAGGCGGATGCGAATGCGTTCTCTAAGCGCCATAGTTCCAGCTCTCAGCCTTCAGCTCCCAGCGTTCAGCTTCGGCCACCCTGCGGTTGCTGAAGGCTGATCGCTGAACCCTGAATGCTACTTAATGACCTCGGTCACCGTCCCGGCGCCGACCGTACGGCCGCCTTCGCGAATGGCGAAGCGCAGCCCTTTGTCCATGGCCACCGGGGTGATCAGTTCCACCTTCAGGTCCACGTTATCGCCCGGCATCACCATCTCCGTGCCTTCCGGCAGTTCCGCCACGCCCGTCACGTCCGTGGTGCGGAAGTAGAACTGCGGCCGGTAGCCCTTGAAGAATGGCGTATGACGTCCGCCCTCTTCCTTGCTCAGCACATACACCTGGCCGCGGAACGTCGTGTGCGGGGTGATGGAACCCGGCTTGGCCACAACTTGCCCGCGCTCCACTTCGTTCTTTTCCACGCCGCGCAGCAGCAACCCGACGTTGTCTCCCGCCTGCCCCTGGTCGAGCAGCTTCTTGAACATCTCCACGCCGGTGATCACCGTCTTGCGCGTCGGGCGGAAGCCGACGATCTCCATTTCTTCCTGCACCTTCACGATTCCGCGCTCGATGCGGCCCGTCACCACCGTGCCGCGGCCCTGGATCGAGAAAATGTCTTCGATCGGCATCAGGAAAGGTTTGTCGAATACGCGCTCGGGAAGCGGTACGTAGCTGTCCACCGCGTCCATCAGCTCGAGGACCGTCTTCTCCCATTTCTCTTCGCCGTTCAGGGCGCCCAGCGCCGAGACCCGCACCACCGGCAGATCGTCGCCCGGGAACTGATAGGTCTTCAGCAGTTCGCGGACTTCCAGCTCCACCAGGTCCAGCAGCTCGGGATCGTCCACCATGTCCACTTTGTTCATGCAGACCACGATGTACGGCACCCCTACCTGCCGGGCGAGCAGCACGTGCTCACGGGTCTGGGGCATCGGGCCGTCGGTGGCCGCGACCACCAGGATCGCGCCGTCCATCTGCGCCGCGCCGGTGATCATGTTCTTGATGTAGTCCGCGTGGCCGGGGCAGTCCACGTGGGCGTAGTGGCGGTTCTTGGTTTCGTACTCGATGTGCGCCACCGCGATCGTGATCCCGCGGGCCTTTTCTTCCGGGGTGTTGTCGATCGAATCGAAGCTCCGGAATTTCACCTTGGGGTTGTTCTTCCCCAGCACCTTGGTGATGGCCGCCGTCAGGGTGGTCTTGCCGTGATCGATATGTCCGATCGTCCCGATATTGACGTGCGGCTTGCTGCGGTCGAATTTTTCCTTTGCCATAAGAAAATTAGATCTCCTTATCTCGTAATCTTGCCCTGGACCTTGCTTACGATCTCTTCCGCGAGACCGCCCGGAACTTCCTCGTACTTCCCGAAATGCATCGTGAAGCTGCCGCGCCCCTGCGTGCGGGAACGCAACTCGGTCGCGTAGCCGAACATTTCCGACAGCGGCGTCATGGCCTTGATGATCTGGGTCGTCCCGCGCAGTTCCATGCCCTCGATGCGCCCGCGCCGCGAGTTCAAATCCCCGATGACGGCGCCCATGTACTCTTCCGGCACCACCACTTCCACCGCCATGATGGGCTCCAGCAGCACCGGGCTGGCTCTCTTCGCGGCGTCTTTCACCGCCAGGGATCCGGCGATCTTGAAGGCCATTTCCGACGAGTCCACCTCGTGGTAGCTGCCGTCGTACAACGTGACCTTCAGATCGGACATCGGATAGCCCGCCAGGATTCCTCCCTCGAGCGCTTCCTTGATGCCGACCTCCGTGGGGTTGACAAACTCCCTCGGAACCGAGCCGCCCACGATGTCGTTGACGAACTCGAACCCCGTTCCGGAAGCCGTCGGCTCCACGTGGATCTTGACGTGCCCGTACTGCCCGCGGCCGCCGGTCTGCCGGACGTGCCGCCCTTCGCCATCGGCCTTCTTGCGGATCGTCTCCCGGTAGGCCACCTGGGGCTTGCCCACATTGGCCCCCACGCCGAACTCCCGCATCATGCGGTCCACGATGATCTCCAGGTGCAGTTCCCCCATCCCCGAGAGAATGGTCTGCCCCGTCTCGAAATCCGTGTTCACGCGGAACGTGGGGTCTTCCTGGGCCAGTTTCTGGATCGCCATCCCCAGCTTTTCCTGGTCCGCCTTCGTCTTGGGCTCCACCGCCAACTGGATCACCGGCGTCGGGAACTCGATCGATTCCAGCACGATGGGGTGTTTGTCGTCGCAGATCGTGTCGCCCGTGGACACCGTCCGCAGACCTACCGCCGCGCAGATATCGCCCGCCAGGATCTCCTGGATCTCCTCGCGCTTGTTGGCGTGCATTCGCAGCAGCCGCCCGATCCGCTCCTTGCGCCCCTTTGCCACGTTGAACACCGAGTCGCCCGATTTCAACACGCCCGAATAGACCCGGAAAAACGCGAGTTGCCCCACGTAAGGGTCTGTCATGATCTTGAACACCAGGGCCGAAAAAGGCTCCGAGTCCGACGCCTTGCGGATCAGGACTTTCGACGGGTCGTCGATGTCGGTCCCTTCCACCGGCGGCACATCCAGCGGCGACGGGAGATAGTCCACCACCGCGTCCAGCATGGTCTGCACGCCCTTGTTCTTGAACGCCGAGCCGCAGATCACGGGGAAAATTTGCAGGGCGATGGTCGCCTTGCGGATGCCCGCCCGGATCTCGTCGTTCGAAATCGGCTGGCCCTCGATGAACTTGCCGAACAGGTGGTCGTCGTGTTCCGCGACGGCCTCGATCATCTTCTCGCGGTATTCCTTGGCTTTCTCCACCAGGTCCGCGGGAATTTCCGCCACGTCGTATTCCGCGCCCAGCGTCTCGTCGCGCCAGACCACGGCCCGCATCTCCACCAGGTCCACCACGCCCTTGAACTGGTCCTCGGCGCCGATGGGCAGTTGGATCGCCACCGGGCGGCACTTCAGACGCGTCACGATGGTGTCGACGGAGTGGTTGAAATCCGCACCCACGCGGTCCATCTTGTTGATGAAGCAAATGCGCGGAACGCTGTACTTGTCCGCCTGCCGCCACACCGTTTCCGACTGCGGCTGCACGCCCGCGACGGCGTCGAATACCGCCACCGCCCCGTCCAGCACGCGCAGGCTCCGCTCCACCTCGGCGGTGAAATCCACGTGTCCGGGCGTGTCGATGATGTTGATCTGGATGTCGCGCCATTCGCAGGTCGTCGCGGCCGAGGTGATGGTGATGCCGCGCTCCTGCTCCTGCTCCATCCAGTCCATGATGGCCGTGCCTTCGTGGACCTCGCCGAGCTTGTGCGTCCGCCCCGTGTAATAGAGGATCCGCTCTGTCGTGGTGGTCTTACCGGCATCGATATGAGCCGCGATGCCGATATTTCTCATCCTTTCGAGCGGCGCCAGTCTTCCCATAAAATCTTTCAGCTGTCAGCGGTCGGCCATCCGCCAACCCGCGCCGGCATCCGACGATGCCGATGATCCCTTTCCTTAGTTCTTGTTCTCGCCCCGCCGTCCAGCCATCCCCGCCACCTTCAGCCCCTCAGGCCGAAAGCTGACCGCTGATAGCCGACAGCTTCTTCTCACCACCGGTAATGCGCAAAAGCCTTGTTCGCTTCCGCCATGCGGTGTACATCGTCCCTTTTCTTGATCGCTCCGCCGCGCAGGTTCGCGGCATCATTCAACTCGTTCGCCAGCTTTTCCGGCATGCCCTTCTCCGGACGCGACCGCGCGTTCAGGATGATCCAGCGGATGGCCAGCGAGGTCCGCCGGTTCTGGGGAACCTCGATCGGCACCTGGTAGTTGGCGCCGCCCACGCGCCGCGTCTTCACTTCCAGCAGCGGCTTCGTGTTCTCCACGGCCTTCTTGAAGGCCTTGAGCGGATCGTCGGCGGTGCGCTCCCGGAGCTTGTCCATGGCGTCGTAGAAGATCCCCTGCGCGGTGTTCTTCTTGCCTTCCCACATCATGGAGTTGACGAACTTCTCCACGAGGGTCGAATTGTAGACCGGATCCGGCGTCACTTCACGAATAACGGCTCTTCTTCTGCGTGGCATACGTTCCTACGATTTGGGCCTCTTGGCTCCGTATTTCGATCTGCCCTGCCTGCGGTTGGCCACTCCCGCGGTATCCAGGGCGCCGCGGATCACGTGATAGCGCACGCCCGGAAGATCTTTCACGCGGCCTCCGCGGATCAGCACGATCGAGTGCTCCTGCAGGTTGTGGCCGACCCCCGGGATATACGTGGTCACTTCGATTCCGTTGGTCAGGCGCACGCGGGCCACCTTCCGCAGCGCCGAATTGGGCTTCTTGGGGGTGGAGGTATAAACGCGCGTGCACACTCCACGCTTCTGCGGGCAGCTGTTGAGCGCCGGGCTCGATGTCTTCCACCGTGGCGGTTTCCGCCCTTTACGCACGAGTTGGTTAAAAGTCGGCACGAATTTCCTCTTCGCGATGCAATTCAAAAAGTGGCGCAACCCACTACGACCGGGGCCGCAAAGCCCCAGAAAAACAAAAGGTCGCAACAGCGAGGATTACCTGCTTTAGACAGGCCCATGCCCGCGCGGCGAAAAGCCGCTGGAGCCTCGGGGCCTCACCCCCGGCCGGACCCGCCCTGCAGACGGGTGGTAGCACAAGGGCAGAAAGCTATTCTCGCGAAACTCTTAAATCATAACTGAAAGGAACGGCACAGTGCAACTAAAGCGGAAGATCTAAATCGACGGTGTAACCGCACCCCGCAAGCGGGAATGTGTGGCTTCCATCACCTTGGCGCGAGAAAGCTCGGCCCGTGCCGCAGGATCTGAACCCATTGTAGTCTCATCGTGGCCGCGAAAGCCACGGTCGCTATCGATTGCGGAACTCCGCGCCGCGCCCCGCTTTCCGCGCCGCCCGGTATGCCAGATGCGCCGCCGCCACGTCCTCGATTGCCAGCCCAAGTGATTTGAACAGCGTGACTTCCTCGCTGGACTGCCGTCCCGGCCGGCCCCCGCTCACGATCTCCCCCAGTTCCGCATGGATGTGGTCCGCCCCAAACCTTCCCTCGGCGATCCCTTGCACCACGTCCCCCGACTCCCGCAGTGCCGCCGCGCGCGAATCCACCACCAGCCGCGCGCGAGCCATCAATTCCGGATCCACCTCGCGGTGGTTCGGCCGGCACGCCCCTACCGCGATCACGTGCGCCCCGGGCGCCACCCACTCCGCCTCGATGGCGGGCGTGATCGCTTGGGTCGCTACCACTACCACCCCGGCCCCGCGCACCGCCTCCTCCGCGCTCCGGGCGGCGCACACCCCGCATTCCTCCGCAAACCGGCGGAGATGCTCCGAATTGGGGCTCCACGCCCGAATGTCGGTAAATTCCCGCACAGTCGACAGCGCCGCCAGGTGGCTGCGCGCCTGCACACCGGAACCCAGGATGCCCAGCGCGTTCGCGTCCGGCCTCGCCAGATAGCCTACGGATACCGCCGACACCGCCGCGGTCCTCACTTCCGTGATGTACCGGCCGTCCACGACCGAGATGGGCTCGCCGTTCTCCCCGTCGAACAGCGCGATCAGCCCCTGGTGGGTCGGCAGCCCCTTCTCCGCATTCGCGGCTACCACGCTGACCAGTTTCGCCCCGGCCACGGAACGCTCTCCATCGAAAGCCGGCATCACGGCGAAGAAAGCCAGCGGCCCGATTTCGAGCACCGTTCGCATCGGCTGGACGATCTTCCCGGCCGAAAATGCCGCCAGTGCGGATTCCATGGCGCCGATCAGTTCGGCCGGCGAGAGCGCCGCGCGCACCTCCGATTCGGAGAGCCAGAGCATACGCGTTTAGAATAGCCCAGCGGTACCATCAGTCCATGCCGAAACCGATCCCCCTTGCGGCCGCGCTCCTGGCCATTTTCACCCTCCCCGCGGCCGCCCAGCCATCTAAAATCGCCGTCATCGGGCTCCTGCACGGCCACGTCTGGGGCCACCTCCCTGCCCTGGTCAAGAGCAGCGACGTCAAGCTGGTCGGTATCGCCGAAACCGTTCCCGACCTCATCGCCGAAGCCAGGCGCGTCGCCGGCCCCGACATTCCCATCTACAGCGACTACAAGAAAATGCTCGACGAGGCCAAGCCCGACATCGTCTGGTCCTTCGTCGAAAATAATCGCCATCTCGAAATCGTCCAGGCCTGCGCCCCGCGCAAGATCCACATCATGTTCGAAAAGCCCCTGGCGTCCACTTATAAGGACGCGCTGGCCATCCGCGACCTGGCCGACAAATACGGCATTCAGGTCCTGTGCAACTACCAGATGGCCTGGTGGCCCGCCAATTACGCCGCGAAAAAAGAGGTGGACTCAGGCAGCCTCGGCAAAGTCTGGCGCCTGCGCGGCATCGTCGGCCACGGCGGACCCGGCTCCACGGGCATAGGAAAATACTTCTTCGACTGGCTCACCGACCCCGTCAGGAACGGCGGCGGCGCGCTGGTGGATTTCGGCTGCTATAACGCCCTCTGGGGCCTGTGGTACTTCGGACAGCCGGAGACCGTCTACGCCGAGGTTCTTCACCTCCGGCCCGGGACGTTCCCCAAGGTGGAGGATTCGGCCACCCTCGCCCTGCACTGGAAGCACGCCGACGGCGTGTTCGAGGGCAGTTGGGACCTGCCCCGCAGCCACCAGGATCTGGAGGTATTCGGTCTCGAGGGCAGCGTCTACATGACCCAGCGGGGCGTGGAAGTGCGGAAATCGCGGGGCCAAGCCACCCAGGTCGCGCCCGAGCCCCTGCCGCCGGAGCGCGCTCAGCCCATCGCGTATATGGTGGACGCGCTCCGCAATCACCACCCCATCGAGGGCCTCACCGCGCTGGATATCAACGTTGGCGTGGTGGAAATTATCGAGGCCGCCCGGGATTCGGTGAAGACCGGCCGCGCCGTAAAACTGCCGTTGAAGTAAGCTCATCACCGGCCACGCGGGTCGGAGGACTGCCTCGCGTGGGGCATGTCCCGGCCTGCGTAGTCCCGGCCTGCGCCGCGTCCCGGTCGCCGGCTTGTTAGCATTGTACCGATGGCTCCGTCCCCAGCGGCGCACCGGGTACGCCTCGTTCCGGCGCTCCTGGCCGTGGTTTTTGCCGGATCCACGGTCCTTTTCAGCGTTCTTTGGTCGATGTCGGCGCTCCCCTCGGCGCCGGACGTGGAAATCGGATTCCAGAACCGCTACCTCGGGTCCGAACACGCCGAAGCGGTGGACAGCGTATACCGGAACGGCCCGGCGGAAAAAGCCGGACTGCGCGTCGGCGACCGGATCATCGCCTTCGATGGCGCCCCCGTCGTGGACTCCTCGTCCCTGACCGGCTATTGGAGGCGCCGCCGGCCGGGCGACACGGTCCGGTTGACTGTGGAACGGCCCGGAGTCTCCTCGCCTCTCCGGATCGAGACGAAATTCCGCAAGCGGCAGACGGCGTTGGGGGGACCGGCCGCCTGGGTCCGCAACTCGTTTCCCGTTCCTTTCGTAGTGGTCGGCTTGGCGGTGCTTTTCTTGCGCCTGGAAGACCGCAATGTGTGGCTTTTGGCGCTGCTGTTCGGAGGCTTCGCCGCTTCCCCGGGGTTCCCCAACGGAACCGACGGCATCCCCGCATCCCTGCGGCCGTTCGCCTCCGCTTACCAGACGCTGTTCCTCGGCCTGCTCGGTCCTCTCTTCTACTTCTTCTTCGCCGTTTTTCCCGCCCGTTCGCCCCTGGACCGGCGCTGGCCGTGGCTGAAATGGGCGGCCGTGGGGGCCGGCCTGTGCATGGCGGGGTGACACCGGCCCTGATAGACCGCGCGCTCCAGGTCCTCCTCGGTTTCAAGAGCTCCGCCTGGATCGAGACCGCCACCACGGCCCTGCTGTTCCTGTCCCCGCTGGCGTTCGCCTACGCCGTGGTGAAGCACCGCGTGCTCGAGATTCCCGTGCTGTTGAAACGGAGCGCGCGGTATCTGCTGGTCCAGCGCGGCTTCACTTTCCTCCTTTCACTCGTCAGCATCGGGCTGATGCTCATGTTCGCGTTCGCTTTTTCCGGGCGGCTCCAGGCGGCCGGCGAAGCCGCCGAGCCAACCGGGATTTCGTTGGGCGCGGTGATCGGAACCGCACTGCTCTGGGGAGGCTCGCAGGTGCACCGCCGCGTCAGCGGGCGGATCGACCGCGCGTTCTTCCGCAGCGCGTACAACGCCCGCGTGATCCTGGAGGAATTGGCCGAAGACACGCGCACAGCGACGGACCGCGCCGCCCTCGCTCGCCTGCTCGAACAGCATATCCGAGAAGCCCTTCAGCCGAGGTCGCTGGCCATCTTCCTGGAGCAGGGTGAGAATACGCTGGCCTTGGCGGCCGGCGAAGCTCCGCGGGGCTCGGAGACGATTCCCATCCGCCTCCCGGAACTGCTGGACCCGGCGCTGGAGCGCGATACGCTGGCCGCGTTCCAGCCCGAATACCTCGTTCCCATCGCGGGCCGGAACGGCCGGCTCTTGGGCTTGGTCATCCTGGGGCTCCGCCTTTCCGAAGAACCGTACTCCGGCGATGACAAGCGCCTGCTGGCCTCCGCCGCCGGCCAGGCCGGGACGGCGCTGGAGAACATCCGGCTGGCGGAGGACATCGCGGCGCGCATCGAGGGCGAGCGGCGCACCGCGCGCGAAATGGAGATCGCCCGCGAAGTGCAGGCCCGGCTGTTCCCGCAATCCTGTCCGAGCCTGCCGACCCTGGACTGCGCCGCGCAGTGTATCCAGGCCCGGTCCGTGGGCGGCGACTACTACGATTTCGTCGACCTCGGCGGCGGCAAAACGGGCTTTGTTCTGGCGGACGTTTCCGGCAAAGGCGTCCATGCGGCGCTGCTCATGGCCCACCTTCAGGCCCAACTGCGCAGCCATTGCGGGGTCGCGCCGCTGGATCCGGCGGCGTTGCTCAAGGCGGTGAACCGCGGATTGTGGCAGTCCACCGCGGCCCAACACTACGCGACGCTTTTCTTCGCGGTCTACGACGAGGGCTCCCGCCGCCTGCAGTACATCAACTGCGGCCACAACCCGCCGGTGTGGCTGCGTCCCGGCGCCCCGGCGCAGCGGCTGGAACCCACCGCCACCGTGATCGGAGCCTTCGAGCAATGGACCGGGGCGGTGCGCGAGGTCCAACTCGCCCCGGGCGATCTTCTGGTGGTTTTCAGCGATGGCGTCACCGAAGCCGCTCGCGGCGAGGAGGAATTCGGCGAAGCCCGGCTCCTGGACGTCCTGCGCGCCAACCGGGACCGGGCGGCAGGCGAAATCCTCGACGCCGTGCTCGCCGCCGTCCAGCAGTTCAGCGCCGGCGCGCAATCGGACGACCTGACCCTCCTGATCGCCCGCGCGAAGTAGTGGCTGAAACCAGCGCACAAATCGTTCGCGGCAGAGTGGGTGGGCGGGTTGCCAAACTACGGCGCGGGTTGCCGGCCTTCTGTACGACTACTGAATCGCCACCGTCACCCCCTGCTGGCTCGTTACCCCTCCGATGGTCAATGCAATCGGCACGGCGGCTCCCGAAGGCGCGTCCGGCGGCACGATGACGTTGATCTGCAGCACCCCCGCCACCATCCCCGAGGCCTCTCCCGCGTACATCACCGGCGCCTCGGCCCCGCCGATCCGAACCGACACACGCTGGCTCACCTGCGCGAACGGCGGAGCCCCCAGGCTGCCGTCGCTGGGCGGTGGCTGCATCGCCCCGCCGCCGGTCGCCCAGATTTCCAGCCAGCTTCCCCGCACCGCCGGGTTGGATCCCGTATTCAACGAGAAATCCTCGTTCTGAATGGCCCCCGGTCCGCTCCCCGAGCCGTCGCTGGTAAAGATCGCGGGCGCGCTCGCCACCACCGGCACGGCGACCGTGTTCGAGCGCATACCCAGCGACTCCACCTGCATCTCGGTGGTTCCACTGATCCCGAAAGGCGCCACCGCGGTCACCTGGTCCGCGCGCGCGTAGATCATCGGCGCCGGAGCGCCGTCGAACAGCACGCGCGTCCCGCCCGCCTGCGTGTCCACCTTCCCCGAGGCGCTCACGCGCGGGTACTGCAGCGTCGGCGCGCCCAGGTTGGCGCCGAAAATCGTCACCAGTTCGCCGGGGGCGATCCCGCCCGCGCGGTAGCTGGCCGCGTTCACCACCCCCGCTCCCGAAATGACCGGCGCTTGCGCGGAAAGCGTGACGCTCACAGCTCCCGTATCCGATAGCCGCACATTGTTGCCGCGGTCGGGATCCGGTATCTGGTCCTGGTCGTCGGCAATCGCTCCCGCTACGTACTTGCCGGTCGGCATGCCCCAGGCGAGGTAGGGACTGCGGCTGCACGTCAGCGACGCGTTCGCCGCGAGGCTCGCCACGTCGCACGTTCCCAGCAGCGTGTCCCCTCCCGTCCCCACCGACGAGCCGCTGTTGATGTACAGGCCGATCCGGAATGGGCCGGTGTCCATCGGGCTGCGGTTCTGGACCACCGCCGAGACGACGATTTGCCCCCCGGAGACCGCCTCCGCCGGCGCCGAAACCGAGATTACCGCCAGGTCGATGCCGCCCAACGGCCCTCCTCCGGCCGAACCTCCCGGCGGCTGCTGCGTCACCGTGAAGGTCTGCCCGGCGATGGTCAGGGTGGCGTTGCGGCCCTTCGCCGCATCCACCGCCGGAGCAATCACAAACCCCACCGTCCCGTTCCCCGCCCCCTGATTTCCCGACCCGACATAAATCCAGCCCGCATTGCTCGCCGCCATCCACGGGCAGCCCGGCGGCGCTGTTACCGAGACGGTCCCGGTTCCGCCCGCCGGACCGAAGGCCTGGCTGGTCTCTGAAAGCGAGTAGGAGCAGCTCAGGTCGGCGGAAGGCGCCGTGATCCGGGCCCACCACGTGCCCCAACGTCCGCTCCACCCGCCCGTCGGCGACGCCGCATACTCCTGCACCGTCCAGAAAGTGAGGTCGTCCACCGGGTCCACCAGCGACACGCTGTAATCGCCCCAGCGGTTGGAACCCCAATCCGCGCCCAGTCCTAAATACGAAGACTCGCCGCTCTTGAACACGGTTTCCCCCTCCAGCGCGCCGGGCGGATCGGAAGCCTTCCGAAAGGAAAAGGTGGCGCTGGGATACTCCTGCGGAGTGAAGCGCGTATATCCGATGAGCACATCGTTGTTGCGGTTTACCGCGATCGAGGGAAACGCATAGAAGCGGTTGTTGCCGGGGTCCTCGATCCGCCCCCGCTGCTCCGCCCGGCCGGTCGCGGCGTCGAGCTGAAACCACTGCACGTCCCCGCGGGAAGGAACACCGTGTGCGCGCACCAGATCGCGCCGGCGCGCAGGGCGCAGTTCTGGATGCGGCTGTCGCCCGTATCGATCCGCGCGGCCATGCCCGCCTGGGGCGCGAAATCCTCGTCGTAGGGGGCCGTGTCGGCCCAGGGATCCTCTACCGCAATATCGCTCGCGCCGCCCGTGAACTTCTCCGCTCCGGGCGGACCCGTCAGCGCGCTTAGCCGGATGTGGCCCGCGGCCGCTCCGGGAATCGCCTGCACAAAATAAAACGTGTCGGGGCGTTTGTCGAAATCGGACACCGGCGTCAACCCGCCGTTCGTATCGCTGAACGTCGCGTACCCGGCTTTGCCGTTCTGGTAGACCGCGGACCGGTCGAATACGTAAAGATCGGTGCGCACGTAGTCCCCGTGTCCGCTCAGGCTAAAGAGATTCACCGAAACCACGATCCAGTTTCCGTTGAAGCCCAGGATGGGATAATCGGCCCAGTTGCCCGAAGCGCCCACATTGATCTGAAAAAGGTTCCACCCTCCGCCCGGGTCCCCGCCTTGAGACACCCCGAGCAGGACCGCCGAACTGGAGCTGGCGCCACCGACCCCCGACGACGCGATCCAGCGGTCGCTCGCCGCGTCGTAAAGCACACGCGGATCGAAGGCGTCCTGGAAGCTTCCCAGGCCCGACCAGAAGTCGTTGAGGCCAATCGGGAACCCCGGCCGGATCTGTCCGCTGCGCGATTGAATCAGGACCTGCGAGTTCAGCATGGTGACGACATCGCGCGGCCCCACCGCCCCGTTGGTGTCCGGCGGTACAACCGTGTAGTTGTCGAGTAATCCCTGGAATCCCGTAAAGGGTGGGAGCACCGCCGGCGCGCGGGGTCCGGCGCCGGTGCTTTGGCTGCCGCTAACACCGCCGGGGCCGACCCCCGGGTTCCGGCCGGCGGCTGTTGACCGCGGCCGCGGCGCCACGCGCGGGAGAGACTCCTCCATCCGCGCGCTCCGGGCGATCGTTCCCATGTTGACCGTCACCGCCCGGTCCACCGCTCTTCGGGCGGGCTGCGCCCACAAGGCCAAGCTTAGCGAAGCGAACAACAACAGGCGGAATCGCAAACGAGAGTACCCCTCCGGGCGATGGGGTTATTCTCGCTAGCCTTCGCCGCCCGGCGCTGTGAACCTGCGCGCAGCCTGACCCGCCCCGCGAGCGAATTCTCACCCGGTGCGCGGCCACTCCGTCACCTTTCATCACAGGGCGGCCACGACGTGGCGTGGGCATTCTTGCCCGCCGTGTCGGCATTCGTGCCGACATGCGGCTGAAAAGCCGCGATCCGCCTGCCCTTCCGTCGCCGCTCTGTTCAGCCATCCGCCTTCGGCGCCCCCGCGCCGAAGCTGAAGACCGACAGCTGAGATCTGGCAGCTTCCTGAGGACTGACCGCTTCCTTTTTCCCCACCGGGATCAGCACCTCGAACGTGGTCCCCCTTCCCACCTCCGATTCGATCCGGATCGCCCCGTTGTGGCTGCGCACGATCCCCTGGGCCGCGGCCAGGCCCAGGCCCCGCCCGGTGAATTTCGTGGTGAAAAATGGGTCGAAGATGTGGGGGCGCACCGCTTCATCCATGCCGCACCCGTTATCGCGCACCTGCATGGCGATATACGTTCCGGGTTCCACCGGGTCCCCCGCAAAATGATTGCCGGTGAGGTACTCCGTGTCCACCTCCAGCAGCCGGGTCGACACCGTCACCGTGCCCGGGCGGTCTTCCCCCACGGCCTCCGCGCCATTGATCACCAGGTTCATCAGGAGCTGCTGGATCTGCGCGGCATCCACCTCGACTTTGGGAAGCCCGGGCGCCAGGTCCAGCCGGAGGGTGACTTTCTTAGGGATCGAAGTCCGGATCAGCCCTCCAATCTCCCGCGCCAGTTCCGAAACATCGGCGGAGCGCACGAAGAAACGGCCCTTCCCGGAATAAGCCAGCAATTGGCGCGTCAGGTCCGCCGCGCGCTCGCTGGCCACGATCACGTTGTCCAGCAGCGGCCGCAGTTCGCTGTTCCTCGGCAGCTCGTCGAAGGCCAGCGAGGCGTTTCCCAGAATCCCGGTAAGCAGGTTATTGAAGTCGTGCGCGATGCCTCCGGCCAGCAGCCCGATGCTTTCCAGCTTCTGCGCTTCCAGCAGCGCCTCGCCGGAGCGTTTCTGGTCGTCGATGTCCGTGCAGCTGCCGAACCACTTCACCACCCGGCCCTTGGAATCGCGCAGCGGCACGGCGCGTCCCAGGTGCCAGCGATAGGCTCCGTCGGCGGCCCGTTGAAACCGGTACTCGATCTCGTACACCTCGCCGGTGCGTACCGCGTGGGACCACCGTTCCCGGCAGTTCGCCACGTCCTCGGGGTGCAGTATCTTCTTCCAGCCGTCGCGCGAATAGCTCTCGGCCTCGCTGAGTCCCGAATAGTCGAACCACCGCCGGTTGAAGTAATCCACGCTCCCGTCCGGCCGCGCCGTCCACACGATCTGCGGGATGGCTTCGGCCAGAGACCGGTAGCGCCGCTCGCCGGCCTCGGCCTCCGCCCGCGCCGCCTGCTCGCGGATCAACTGCGCGCCCTCCTCTTCGGCGCGCTTGCGCTCGGTGATGTCCTGGCCGGCGCCGTAGATGCGCGCCACGCGTCCCGCCGCCGCGTCCCACTCCGGCCGGGCCGAGTCGCGCAGCCACCGGATCTGCCGGTCCTTGGTGATGATGCGAAGCTCGGTGGAGTACGGCCGGCCGGCGAAGAGGGCCTCCCGGCCGCCCTCGATCAGCGGCCGGTCTTCCGGGTGCACCAGCGGCAGCAATACCCCCTGGTCCAGTTCCTCCGCCGTGTACCCCGTGATGCGCGTGAAAGCCTGCGTAATCCATTCGCGCACCACCGCGCCGTCTTGCTCCACCCGGTACGAATAGGCGTAGTCCGAGGCAAGCTCCGACACAATCCGGTGCCGCTCTTCGGAGATCCGCAGTTTTTCGAGCGCCTCTTCGCGCTCCCGTTGCAGGCGCCGCTTGGTCAGTGATTCCTCGATGGCCAGCGGCAGGCGCTGCAGGTGGCCTTTCAGCACGTAGTCGGCGAGCCCGCCCTTCAACCCCGCGGTGGCCACTTCCTCCGTGCCCGTGTCTGTCACCATGATCACCGGCCCGTCGAATCCCGCCGCCCGCACCTGCTCCAGCACCTTCAGCCCGTTCGTCCAGTTCAGGCGGTAATCCGTGAGCGTCACGTCGAAGCCGCCCTTCCGCAACGCCTCGTCCAGCATCGATTGCCGGATGATCTCCTGAAACGAGGCGTCCGGATAGGCCTTCTTCACCCGCGAGATAATCAACTCCCGATGGTCCGGGTTATCGTCGATAATCAACACTCTCATGGTTCGACTCAGGCCACCAGTTCAATCCAAAACGTACTGCCGTCCCCGGGAGAAGAGATCACCCCCGTCTGGCCGCGCATGATCTCGACGGCTTTGCGCGCTGACGAGAGGCCCAGCCCCACGCCGGGGACATCTTCTACGCCGTGCAGCCGTACGAACGGCGCGAAAATGCGCTGCTGCTCTTCCTCGCTCATCCCGATGCCGTTATCGCGGAACATGAGCCGGACAGCGCGCCCCTCCCGCCGCGCCGTGATCTCCACCCGGGGCGTCACACCGGCGGCGACATACTTGATTCCATTCGAAAGCATATTGCAGACCGCGATCTTCAAGAGGGCCGGATCCGCCTCCGCTTCCCCGAAAGGTCCGGCGATCCGGACCTCGGCGCCGCGGGATTCGATCTCCGGCCGCAGTTCTTCGACCCACCGGGCCACCAACTCGTCCAGGCTGATTCTCCTCAGCCGGAAGGCTTTACGCCCGATCCGGGAGAACTCCAGCAGGCAATCGATCAGCTCCGACATCTGCCGGACGGCCGCCTGGATCCGGTCCAGTTGATGCTGGCCGGCGGCGTCCAAGCGCGACGACTGGTCTTCCGCCATGGCTTCCGCGAAACCCGACAGGGTCCGTAAAGGAGCCCGCAAGTCGTGCGTCATCGCGTTGATGAACGCTTCCAGATCCTCGTTTCGCAAACGCAGTTCCAAAGAAAGCCGCCGCGCGCGCAGCAGCATTTCGACTCGTGCGGATAATTACACTTTCTCCACCGGCGTCAGCACGCTTTCGTCTACCATGCCGGGAATTGGCCCGGCAAACAGCGGGGCATCCCGGCGGCGGGCCACTAGCAGCACCGGCAGAAGCCCCGGCTCTTCCGCCAGCCTGCGGGACCGCAGAAATTCCCCGTGATGGCGCAATGCCTCGTGGTCCGCCAGGATCAGGTCGAAGGCGTCCGGGGAAGGGTCGAAACTCAAATCATGGAGTTTGCCCAGGAGTTCGGCCAGAAGACGCCTGTTTTCCTTGCCTTCCAGCAGGAGGAGGATGTGGCTCAAAACTACCTCGCGGGCGGCTCGCCTTCGGCCCACTCCGGATTGCCGGACAGAATGCCGCGCAGACCCCTCAACGGCCCGCCGATCCGGATGCCTTCGGGAGTGATAGCGAACTCCCGTAGAGTTTTTTCAAAATCGCTGAGTCGTTTTTTCAATACCCCGATGGCCTTGGCCATTTCCCCCCGAAGCTCCAGGTAGCGGAGAAAGATGATGTTGTCCGCCACGTAGCTCACCCCCACGTCGGTCACGCGGAAATCGCCCGTGATGCGCTCCACCTCGTTGATCAGCAGTACAGCTACGCCCATGTTCTGCAGATACTTGCCCAGCGCGTGCAATTGTCCGACCAGGTCCTGATCGGCCACCGAGAGGCGATATCCGGACACGCTGTCGATCATCACCACGCGCGTGTTGCGTTCCTCCACCTCCCGGCGTACCATCCGGGCGAACTCGTCGCCGGTGAAGTACAGCGGCTCGATGTGCTCCAGCCTCACCATGCCGGATTCGATCATCGCTTCCACTGGTATCTTGATCCCCCTGCACCGGCGGATCAGGGTTTCGGGCCACTCTTCGAACAGGTAGACCGCCGCGCGTTCGCCGCGCGCCGCCGCCGCACTCACGAACTGCATCCCCAGAGTGCTCTTCCCGACCCCGCTCGGGCCGGTGATGATGCTGATCGCGCCACGTTCCAGGCCGCCGTGCGTGAGCCGGTCCAGTTCCGGCAGCCCGAACGAAATGGGCTCCGGGGCGAAATCCGCCGAGAACTCCGACGGCAGCAGCCGCGGGAATACCTCCATTCCGCGATCACAGAGGCGTAGCGTGTGGTAGCCGGCCCGGAAGTCCGACCCGCGAAATTTCACCACCGACAGCCGCCGCCTCCCCGCCAATAACTCCAGGTGAATCACCGCGTCGGCGATGAACTGAAGATCGTCGTCCTCGCCTTCGGCCGATTCCGACGTGAACAGCACGGTCGCCCCCGATTCGCACAGGAACCGCAGAAACGCCAGCGCCTCCCCCCGGAACTGAAACGCGTTCGGACTCAGCCGCCGGAGCTGCGTCATGCCGTCGACGAAAATACGCGCCGGTTTCAACGAGGCAACCGTTTCCCGGATGCGCCGCGTCACCGGCTCGCGTTCTACTTCCGAGGGTGGAAAAATGTCGTATGAACGCTCTTCGGCGAACTGGCCCGAACTCGGGCTGATATCCAAAAAAGCGAGGTCCCCCAGCGCGAAGCCCGCCAGGCGCGCATTGACCCGAAGCTCGCCTTCACTCTCCCCGAAGGTGAGGAACAGCGCGGCTTCGCCCTGCCGCACGCTGATATCGAGAAAATGAAGCCCGAGAATCGTTTTTCCGACCCCCGGTCCCCCACGCACCAGGTAAGTGCGGCGGGGGATCAGACCGCCTCGCAGGATTTCGTCCAAACCGGGGACACCGATCGATATCCGTGAGAACTCTGGCGCCACCGCTTTCAAAACCCCTGGGCCGGACGGCCGGCCAAAAAGTTCTCACCATGATATCGTGCCGTTCGGAGCAACCCCCCTGGCTGCTGTTTTTCTCATCACACTAGTTAAATGTGATTAACGTAACAGACGTACTGTATTTACCCCTGGAATGGAGGTGGCAACCCCCTCAAAAGCGGTTACGCCACATGCACTTGGGTACTTGGTTTGCAAAATAAGTGGCTGAAAATCGAGCATCTTCGGTTAAAGTTATTTTTGAAGCAGATGCGTACCTTCCCGAACGCAGCGGATTCCGGCGGGGTCAAAATGCCATTGGAACTCGCCCGGGTGCTTCTGGTCCACGGTGACTTGGCCCCACGGTTAGCTCTTCAGACAATACTCCAGGCAGGCGGCTATTACGTGGATGTGGCCGGCACCCCCGCGGAAGCGCTTGCCAAACTGGACGAGGGCCAATACGAACTGGTTCTCAGCAATGCGCAATTCGGAGCGCAGAACGGGCTGGACGTTCTGGCTTATGCCAGAGTCAAAAACTACCACCCGGCCACGGCGCTGATCACCTCCGCGGAACCCGGATTGAAAGGCCTTTCCGCTTCCGAAAAACCCGAGGTGGCGATTCACACGCAGGACCTGCCGCATCTCCTGGCCCAGGTCGCCGAATTGATCGGCATGCGCGCCAGCCGTCGCTACCGCTAATCCTCTGTAAATTCTGGAGTTCTCTTCCCTGCGGGGGACTCTTCCTCGCTGCTGACCGCTCCCTGCGGTCGCGCGTCGAGCGCAGGGAGCGGTCGTCAGCAGGCGAAAGCTAAACTGCCAGGTTCAGGTTACTTCCCGTGCCCGCCGCCCGCCGCCGAACCGTGTCCGGCCGAACCGGACGAAGAGGCAGCCGCCGCGGTCGAACCCGTACCTGCCGATGGCGCCGACATGGCCGTCGAGGATGCCGCCGCCGCGCCCGAGTATCCACCGGAACTCGCGGGCACGCCCGAATAGCCGCCGCCGAAGCCGCCGGAACTCGGAGTCCATTGCACCGGCGGACGGTAATAGGCGCCCATCACATCCCTCGGGTTGTAGTAACAGTAGCCCCAGATCGGATCGCAGTAGCCGCGCATCGGGATGTACGTCCAGAGGTTGTACCACGGGTTCCAGCGCCACGTCCCCACGCAGGGGTACTGCCCCACGGGGACGGCATTGGAATAATACCCGTAGCACGGGTCCCTCGTCCCGTATTGGTCGTTGACCTGCCGGGCGGCGGAGGCGTTGGCCCGTGCGTACAGTTCGCCCTGCCGCGCGCTCCAGCGGTCCAGTGCATCCGTGTCCTGGATGTTGAACTTCTCGGCCGAGGCGACCGCCCCTCCGAGGTTCAACATCTTGCCGCCGGTGACCGCCACCGTCTGGCCATCAACCTTCACATCGGCATGCCCCGCGAACACCTTAATACGGGCCGGGTCCGAATCGAACCGGTAATCCCCGGGCTTCAGGAGCGCGATCTCCGCCTTCTTCAGCACCAGGGTAAAGTTGTTGTCCTTAAGAACTTCCGTGTACTGCACGACGGCGGAGCCTTTCACCAGTTCCACCCTCGTATCGATGAACCGGTTGGTGATCATGCGGATCTCGCTGTTCTCGCCGATGCGCACGTACACTCCCGGGTTCATCATCACTTCGGCCCGCCCCTCGGCTGTCCGCAGGCTTCCGTTCTCCTTCATGTAGGGGTACTGGGCATTGAGCGGTTCCTTCATTTCCTGGCCGTCCAGGTACGCGGTTCCCTGAACGATGCTCACCATCCCCGACTTCGATGGGACCACCGGTTGCGCTGCCGCCGGCATGGCCGTCAACGCGAGAACTGCCGCTGCAAGAAGTACCATCCAAAAGCGTTTCATACGGCGCCTCCGCCCATCTAACAGCTTGAGCCGTATAGCGACGCAAGTCAATCCGTTTCGGTTTCCGTTTTCCATGGCGCCCTGATCCTCACAGTGCTTCCGGATTCTGCCTTGCCCGGCAGGCGTCATAGCCGTAGGATGGGGGCATGGCGGAGCACTACGACAAGGATAGAGACTCGGATCGGGAGTGGGGTGAACGGGGTGGCGAATGGGAACGCGAGCGCCGTTGGGCCGGTCCGGCGCGCCGCGAGCCGTATCCCGAGGAGTGGGGCCCGGAGCGGCGTACACCCCGGCTCGCGCCGGAAAGCCCCATCGAGTACACCGGCCGTGGCGACTGGGGCCGTCAGGGAGCGTGGGGGACCTTCGGCAACCGCGCCTCTTATGCCGGCGGCATGGGCGCCTACGGCGGCGGAATCGGATCCTATGCACGCCCCGGGCGCTTCGCCGGCCGCGGCCCCAGGGGCTGGCAGCGCTCGGATGAGCGTCCCCAATGCGGCCTTACACTCCCCTGTGAACCCGGTGTCCCCTGCTTTCAGAGAAAATGCCCACAATGCGGCTCTTTTATGGCCCGGCAGTTTCTAAGAATCGAGT
>JAIQFU010000287.1 GCA_020073115.1 Terriglobia bacterium | reverse complement strand
GGAGGCGCCGCGGGCGGAGGCGCCGCGGGCGGCGCGGGCGGAGGAGGCGGAGGCGCCACTACGGCCGCCGGCGGCCGCAAGGGAGTGCGATCGCCGCGCTCCGGACGCTGCCTCTCAGGCCGTTCGGCCCGCTCCGGCCGCTCCGGCCGTTCGGTCTTCTCTGCCACTACGTCCGCGGAACTGTTTCCGGCGGAGTCGCGCGCGTGTTCGCGGGAAGGCGGCGCGGGTGCGCCGGCCTGGTTCTCGGTGGGCTTTTCGGATTTTTGCTGCGGCGGGACGGTTCCTACCGTGGTTGAAGTGTTTTCGTTATTGCTTGCCAAATTTCCCTCACTCCCCGGCCGGTTGTGGCCGAGAACGGCAGCGGCTCCACGCCTTCCTGGCGGACGGCGCGCAAGCCGCGCTCTTGCTCTGCTCGGTTCAGTTTGTCGAACTTAGTGGCGATTACCAGGTACGGTCTGCCGTGATACTCCAGCCAGCGTTTCAGGTCCAGATCCTTCTGCATCCATCCACGTCGGCTATCGAGTATCAGGCAGGAAAGCTTTAGGGTATCCCTCTTTTGCAAATAGCTTTCAATCAGGCTCTTCCATTCCAGCACGGCGCTCACCGGAGCCCGGGCATATCCATACCCGGGGAGATCGACGAAGTAAAACGCTCCGCTGATCCGGTAGAAATTGATCGTTTGCGTGCGCCCCGGCGTACTGCTGGTGAAAGCCAGCCCGCGCCGCCCCGTCAGGGCGTTGATCAGGCTGGACTTCCCTACGTTGCTCCTCCCTAGGAAAGCGATCTCCGGCAGCCGGTCGGAGGGGAAATCCTCCGGCTTGCCCGAGCTGACTACAAATTCCGATACCAAGTCGTTAGTCGTTGGTCGTTAGTCGCTAGTCGCTAGTCTTTTGGTTTCAGCTAACGACTAGCGACTAACGACTGGCGACTGCTTTTTCAATGCGCTCTCTCTTCGGCCGGCTGCACGCCGACTTCCGGCGCCGGCAGCGGCAGCGCTACGATTTCTCGTTCCAGCGCAATCTTGAGCACCTCGTCCATGGATTCCACGAAGTGCAGTTTCATGGTTTTCCGGATGGCTTGCGGGATGTCCGGGATGTCCTTGTCGTTATCCCGCGGCAGGATGGCTTCCAGGATGCCGTGCCGGTGCGCCGCCATCAACTTCTCTTTCAACCCCCCGATCGGAAGCACTTTGCCGCGAAGCGTGATTTCGCCGGTCATGGCTACGTCGCAGCGCACGGGGATCCTGGTCAGGGCGCTGCAGATGGTGGTCGCGAGCGTAATGCCCGCCGACGGCCCGTCCTTGGGGATGGCGCCTTCGGGGATGTGAATGTGGACGTCCAGGTTCCGGTAAAAGTCCCGGGGCAGCCCCAGGGTATGGGCGCGCGAACGGATGTAGCTCATGGCCGCCTGCGCCGATTCCTGCATGACCTCGCCGAGTTTCCCGGTGATGGTCAGCTTTCCCTTGCCCTCCATCAGCGTGCATTCCGTCGTCAGGATCTGGCCGCCCACCTCGGTCCAAGCCAGCCCCACCGCCGCGCCGATTTCGTTCTTCTTTTCCGCCACCAGATCGCGGAATTTCCAGGGCCCCAGCATGTCGGGCAGCTTCGCGCCGTCAATCACAGCCTTGGCCAATGGCTTCTTCTCTTTGCTGCTTTCCGCGTTGACCACCTGGCGCGCCACCTTGCGGCAGAGATTCCCGATCTCGCGCTCCAGGTTGCGCACGCCGGCTTCCCGCGTGTAGTACTGGATCAGTCCGTTCAGCCCGTCATCCGCAAACTCGATCTGCTCTTTGCCGACGCCGGTCTGCTCCATCTGCTTGTGCACCAGGAACCGCTTGGCGATCTCCATTTTTTCCAGTTCCGTGTAGCCCACCAGCCGGATCACTTCCATACGATCCTGGAGCGCCGCTGGGATGGTGTGGAGAACGTTGGCCGTGGCGATGAAGAAGACCTGGCTCAAATCATACTCCACATCGAGGTAGTGGTCAATGAACATGTAATTCTGTTCGGGATCCAGCACCTCGAGGAGCGCGGCCGACGGGTCGCCGCGAAAATCCATGGACATCTTGTCGACTTCGTCCAGCATGAAGACCGGGTTCCTGGCGCCGGCCTTTTTCATCATCTGGATGATCTGCCCCGGCAGCCGTACGAACTTGCGGCCGGTAGCCTTGGCGATGGACATCCCCAGCGAGGGCTTGCCCACGCCCGGAGGCACCACGAAGCACAGAATGGAGCCCTTGGGGTTCTTGACCAGACGCCGCACGGCCAGAAACTCCAGGATGCGCTCCTTGATTTTCTCCAGCCCGTAGTGGTCCGCTTCCAGCACCTGCTCGGCGTACGTGAGGTCGCGAATCTCCTTGGACTTCTTCTTCCACGGCATCGCCAGCAGCCAGTCCAGGTAGTTGCGCGACACGGTGGACTCGGCGGACATGGGCGGCATGTTTTCCAGCCGCTTCAGCTCCGTCATGGCTTTCTCGAGCGCGTCCTTGGTCATGCCGGACGTCTCGATCTTCTTCTTCAGCTCGTCGATCTCGCTCTTTTCGCCGCGGCCCAGTTCCTTCTGGATGGCCTTGATCTTCTCGTTGAGGTAGTACTCTTTCTGGGCCTTCTCCATCTGCCGCTTCACGCGGCCTTGGATGGTGCGGTCCATGTTGAGCTTCTCGATCTCGATGTCGAGCATCTCGGCCACGCGGGTCAGGCGGTCGATGGGATCGAAGATTTCCAGCAGCTCCTGCTTTTCCTCGATGGTGAGCTGCAGGTTGGCGCCGACCGTGTCCGACAGCTTGCCCGGATCGTCCACCCGGATGGCGGCGATCATGCTCTCGTAGTTGAGATTCTGGCTGAGCTTGACGTACTGCTCGAACAGGCTGGTGACGCGGCTGACGAGCGCTTCCAACTGCGGCCCGGGCTCGATTTTGAAATTGGAGGTGCGCACCGTGGCCCGGAAAAAGCCTTCGTCGTCGGATACCGATACGACTTTGGCGCGCTCCACGCCCTCTACCAGCACTTTGATGTTTCCGTCCGGCAGCTTGAGGCTTTGGACGATGTTGACAATTGTGCCGATCGAATAGATTTCGTTGGGCTTGGGCTCGTCAATCGAGGCGTCGTGTTGGGTGGCAAGGAAGATCTTCTTGTCGCCCGCCATGGCCTCTTCCAACGCCCGCACGCTTGATTCCCTCCCTACCACGAACGGCGTCATCATGAACGGAAAGATGACCACGTCGCGAATAGGCATCATCGGCAGACGTTTTGTATCCGATTTTTCCTTTGAAGTAAGCATTGTCCTCCCCAGGGGTGATGACCCATCCCCTGGTCCCCAGTTGTGCGCAGTCTTGTGGGATCCGGGCAGGCCCGGTCCGGCCGACCCCTTAACCGGCCTTTTCTAATATTGTAAGACTGATTTTCTGAGTCAGCACCATCTCTTTGGTGACCTGGAACTCCCGCACCTTCTTGTAGGAGGGCAGGTAGTACATTAGATCCAGCATCAAGTCCTCGAGAATCATCCGCAGACCCCTCGCCCCCACCTTGCGATCCATGGCCAGGTCCGCGATGGCCTCCAGGGCGTCGTCGTTGAACCGCAGCCGGACATTCTCGAACTCGAAGAGCTTCTGGTACTGCTTCACGATGGCGTTCTTCGGCCTGGTCAGGATCTGTACCAGCGCGCTCTTGTCGAGATCTTCCAGGACCGCGCTGACCGGTAGGCGCCCGATGAATTCGGGGATGAAACCGAACTTGATCAGGTCCACGGGCTGCACCTGCGAGAGCAGGTCGACATCGCGGCGGTGCCCGCCCACGCTCGGCCGGATCACGCCCTTTTCATCCTCCTGGAGGAAGCCCATGGATTTCTTGCCGGTCCGCCGGGCGATAACTTTCTCCAGCCCCACGAACGCCCCGCCGCAGATGAACAGGATGTTGGTGGTATCGACGGGCGTGAACTCCTGGTGCGGATGTTTCCGCCCGCCCTGGGGCGGCACATTGGCGACCGTCCCCTCCAGAATTTTCAGCAGGGCCTGCTGCACTCCTTCCCCCGACACGTCGCGCGTAATCGAGGGGTTCTCATCCTTCCGGCAGATCTTATCGACCTCATCAATATAGATGATCCCCTGCTGGCAACGTTGCACATCGCCATCCGCCGCCTGGAGAAGCTTCAGGATGATGTTTTCGACGTCCTCTCCGACATAGCCGGCCTCGGTGAGGGTGGTGGCGTCCACAATGGCGAACGGTACGTCCAGTATCTTCGCCAAGGTCTGCGCCAACAGCGTTTTCCCGGTCCCGGTCGGCCCGATCAGGAGGATGTTGGCCTTCTGGAGTTCCACCTCGCTGTTGCGCATCCGATTCATATGGATGCGTTTGCAGTGGTTGTAGACGGCCACCGCCAGCTTCTTCTTGGTGGGATCCTGCCCGATCACGTACTGATCCAGGAACTCCTTTACCTCCAGCGGTTTGGGGATCTTGTTCGGAGCGCCGGCGGGGGTCTCGACCTTGTCGTCTTCGAGGATCGAGTTGCAGACCGCGATGCATTCATCGCAGATGTACGCGCGGGGGTAGTCGCTGGGGGAGGAGATCAGCTTCCCTACTACATCCTGGCTTTTATGGCAGAACGAACACCGTAAGACATCGCCTTCGCCGGCTCGCTTCACGCGCTTTTCTCCTCTTCCGCCGTTGGCCTGAAAAGTTCCTGGCCCACCGATCCGGCGGGGTGGTGAAGATCCAACGATTTCGTCTCTATTATCACCTGAATGGATTCCCTTAGCAATGTACCTTTGGTAATAAACACGCTGTCAACGATCAGCTTTCAGCCATCAGCTTGAAAGCACGCCATCTACGGGCCTGCTGAACCCTGAGCGCGGGCCGCCTGCGGTTTCTTATTCGGCGGTTTTGCGAGCGTGCTCGAACAGAAAACTGAGTGTCTTTTCCGTCTGTATGTGGCTGGCGATGCGTCCCAGCGTGCCGTCTTTTTCGAAGCGCATCTGGACCGCCGCCACGGGCTCCCTCTGCTGCCGGGCGATTTTCTCAACCTCGCGGTCCACCTCGTCGCGCGTAGCCCCGATGGCTTCCCGCTCCGCGATCCGCGATAGCAGCAGCGAGGCCTTCACCTCCCGCACGGCCTTATCGCGCTGCGTTTCCTTCACCTTATCCCAGTCCAGCTTAAAGGACCGCGGGTCCACCCCCTGGGCCGCCATCGCGTGCAGGCTCTGCTCCACGCGGTTCTTGATCTGGCGCTCCACGAAGTATTCCGGAGTGGGGAAGTCGTGCTCGTCCACCAGCTTGTCCACGATCTTGTCTTTGGCTGCCTGCTGGGCCTCGTACTGGCGCTGGCCGAAAAGGCTCCGGCGGACCGCCTCCCTGAGCTCCTCGACGGTGCGGTAGTCGCCCACCTCCTGCGCGAAATCGTCGTTCAATTCCGGCAGGTCCTTGCGGCGGATTCCCTTCACCGTGGCGTGGAACCGGATGGTTTTGCCGGCCACCCGCGCGGAGCCGTATTCCTCGGGATACGCGACGTCAAACTCCTTCTCATCGCCCGGCGAGAGGCCGCGGAGGTTCTCGGTGAACGATTCCAGGGTATCCGCCCCGCCGATCTCCAGCACCATTTCGTCCTGCCGGATGGGTTCGCCTTCCACCCCGCCGATGCTCTCCAGCGCCACCACGGCGAAATCGCCGTTTTCGATGGGGCGCGGGTCCACATTGACGTACTGCGCTTTCTGCTCGCGAATCTCGTCCAGCCGTTTGCTGAGGTCCTCGTCGGACACCTCGGGGTCGTGATACGGGACTTCCACCCCCCGGTAGTCCTTTAACTCGATCTCCGGCGTCACCTCGAACTCGGCCGTGAATCGCAGCGGCTCGCCGTCCTGGAAATGAACGTCCTTGATATCGGGCGTCCCCACCGGGTTCAGGTTCTCCGCCTCAAACTGCTTCTGCAGGTACTTGGGGATGAGATTCTCCAGCACCTTCTGCCGGATGTCGCTGGAGAACTCCTTGCGTATGATGGAAGCGGGGGCCTTGCCCGGGCGGAAGCCGCGGAGCTTGGCGCGCTTTTGCACGTCTTCGGCCACCCGGTTGGTCTCGCTCTCCACCTCGTTCACGGGAACGGAGATTTCCAGCGAGTGCCTGCAACCTTCGATTAAAGCCAAGTGGGTTTGTACCTCGGGGAGAAATGATGGTGTAAACCTCAGGATACCACGGATGATATGATGAATAGGATCACTCGTGCCGGGCAGGCCCGGCCCTTGCACCTTAGCCTTGGCTTGTAGGGGGTGCATGCCTCACCCGGAGCGGTTCTTGTCCGAGCGCCAGCGTAGCTCAGTCGGCAGAGCGGCAGTTTTGTAAACTGCGGGTCGGGGGTTCGATTCCCTCCGCTGGCTCCAACCGGTATTACATAAGTCTTACATCGGTTGTACGCGGGCCTTGCTAGCTTGGGAGTAGCTGTCGTTGTCTGTGTGATCCCATGACTCCCGAGACCCTTTCTCTCTCCCCCCCGTCGCGCCTGAACTGGCCGACGACCCTTGTTCTTTTGCTTCTGCACGCCGGGGCCATCGCCGCCCTGTTCGTGTTCAACTGGCGCGTTTTCGCCGCCGCCGTCGCCCTCTATTGGATTATCACCGGGCTGGGGATCAGCACGGGTTATCACCGGTTGCACACGCACCGCTCCTATGCCGCCCCCCTGTGGCTGGAACACCTGCTGGCCGTCCTGGGGGCGCTGACGCTCGAAGGCGGACCGATTTTCTGGGTAGCCACGCACCGCATCCACCACCAGAAGTCGGACCAGCCGGGCGATCCGCATTCCCCCCGGGATGGAGGCTGGTGGGCGCATGTGGGCTGGATCCTGTTCGGGGAAGCCAACCACAACCGCACCTGGACAATGGCGAAGTACGCGCCCGACCTGGCAAAGGACCCGTTCTACGTCTGGTTGAATAATTACCACTGGGCGCCGAACGTCGTCCTGGCGGCCCTCCTGCTCGCGCTTGGCGGGCTGCCGCTGTTTCTGTGGGCCGGGTGCCTGCGGATTGTCGCCGGACTGCACGCCACCTGGCTCGTGAACTCCGCCACGCACATGTGGGGTTCCCGGCGGTTCACCACGCGGGACGACTCCCGCAATAACTGGTGGGTGGCGCTCCTCACCTTCGGCGAAGGCTGGCACAACAACCACCACGCCCACCCCACCTCCGCCCGGCACGGCCTGGCTTGGTATGAGTTCGATCCGAGTTGGCTGCTGATCCGGGTATGGAAGGCCTTGGGGGTGGTGAAGAAGGTGCAAGTGGTGACGGTGAAAGGCGAAACCGCCGTCCGCCAGGCAGCGTAAATGTGGCGTGGGCATTCTTGCCCGCCGTGCCGGCATTCATGGCGATATCCGGTCCGCATGTCGACACGGCGGCCAGAATGCCCACGCCCGCGTAATTACTCGATCTTCGCCGTCTCCGAGAGCGGCAGATTCCTCGACGACCCGCCGACCCAGAACTTGTACTCGCCGGGCAGCAGTTGCCACGCGTCCCGGTCCACGTTGAAAATCGAGAGGTGCAGCGGATCGATGGCCAGGGTCACGGTCTTCGATTCGCCCGCCCTGAGTTCCACCGGCTCCCACGCCACCAGCCGACGCGGGGGCTCGTTCGCCCCGGCCGGCAGCGTGGCGTAGACCTGGGCGATTTCGATTCCGGCGCGCTTGCCGGTGTTCCTCACCGTGAAACTCACCTTCGGCTCTTTGCCCGCAACAGTCTTGAGCCCGGAATAGGCGTACGCCGTGTAGGACAGGCCGTGGCCGAACGCGAACATCGGGACCTTGTCCCTGGCGTCGAACCACTTATACCCCACCAGCAGGCCCTCCGTGTACGGGATGTCGAAGGGGGCCGCGTTGCCCCGGCCGAACCCGGGAGCGCCGCCCTGGGGCGCCGGCGAAGTGGCGGCCGGAGGGCCAAAGACGGCCGCGTGCGGCAGGTCGGCTTCGTTTTTGGCGAAGGAGAACACCAGCTTGCCGGAGGGGTTCACGTCTCCGAACAGCAGGTTCGCGATGGCTTCCCCGCCGCGAATCCCCGGAAACCAGGCTTCCAGCACCGCGCTCACCTGGTCGACCCACGGCATCAAGATGGGGCCGCCGGTTTCCGCCACCACGATGGTGCGCGGGTTGGCCGCTGCCACCGCCGCCACCAGCTTGTCCTGCCCGTCCGGGAGCGTGAGGCTCAGGTCGCGCCCTTCGCTGGCCGGTTGATTGACAAAAACAATTGCGATTTCCGAGGCTTTGGCCAGCGCCGCCGCCGCGCCCGGGTCGGTCCCCTCGTTGTATTGCACCCTGGCATTCGGGACCTTGGCCCGGATGGCCTTCAGAGGCGACGGGAGGAGGCGGCGCCACGGCATTCCCGCCCGGCGATTCCACCTGCGCGGACCCGCCGCCGGAGATCACGCCCAGGTCGGCGTGCGATCCGATGACGGCGATCGATTTCACCCCCGCGGCGTTGAGCGGCAGCGCGTTATTGTTCTTGAGCAGCACCGAGCCGCGTTCGGCCACCTTCTGCGCCACTTCCAGCCCGGCGAAAACGTCGGGGACCCGGGTCTGCGGCCGGTTGTCGAACTGCCCCACGGCGAACATGGCGCGCAGGATGCGCTTCGCCATGTCGTTGAGCCGCGCCATGGGGACTTCGCCGCTCTCCACCGCTTTCTTGAGCGCGTCCCCGAAGTATTGGCTGCCGGGCTGCTCCATATCGAGGCCCGCCAGCGCCGCTTTCACCGTGGTATGCGTCGCTCCCCAGTCGGAGAGTACAAATCCCTTGTGCCCAAAGGATTTCTTCAGGACGTCGTTGAGCAGGTAGCTGTTCTCGCAGGCCCAGTCGCCGTTCACCTTGTTGTAGGAGCACATGACCCCGGCGATGTCGCCGTCGCGGATCCCGATCTCGAAGGCCAACAGGTCCGTTTCGCGCATCGAGCGCTTGTCCAGAAGCACGTTGCCGATGTTCCGCCCCGTCTCCTGATCGTTGAGCGCGTAGTGTTTGATGTCGCCGACGATGCCCTTGGCCTGGAGGCACTTCATGGTCTGCCCCACCAGCTTGCCGGCCAGGATCGGGTCCTCCCCGAGGTACCCGAAATTGCGGCCGTTGTGCGGGTCGCGCGTGATGTTGACGCCGCCCCCGAGGGACATGGTGTAGCCCTGGTCTTTCAGCTCCTGGCCGATTAGGGCGCCGTAGTCGCAAGCCTGTTTGAGATCCCAGGTGGACGCTGCCGAAACGTTATTGGGCAGTGGGGTCGAATAGCGCCCGCGCCCTGCCCCGCGCGTCACGCCGTAAGCCGCATCCGCCATCTGGATGGCCGGGATTCCCAGCCGCGGAACGGCCTGAACGAACCCCGCGCCGCCGTTGGATTGGGTGGCGCCGGATGGCGCCGGCGCCGCCCCGCCCGGGCCGCCGAAACCGAAGCCGCCGCCGTGCAGCAGCGTGATCTTCTCGTCGAGCGTCATGGCCTGCACCAGCAGGTCCGCGCGCTGGTCCGGGGAGAGCGCCTTATCGGACCACGGTCCCGTCACGGCCGGCGTCTGGCCCCGGCCCCCGCGCCCGCCCTGGCCCTGCGCGCCGGCGGGCAGGAGCGCCACAAATACCATCCCGGCCGCCCAAGCGGCAGCCGTCCGCCTACGGAGAGTTTGCATACAATAGCGTCCTTTCGGCAACAAATATAGCGTATGGCGGGGATCGAAACCATCGGCTTGGAGGCGCCATACTGTGGGGGCGGCATGCAGCCTGGACGGATGGCTCGGCGAAAGATACTCGGCGTCCTCACGGCCGGGTTCGGGCTGGTCATTCTCCTGCTGCTCGCGGCCGCGCTGGTGGGCGTCCGCAACATCCAATCCATCCAGCAGAACGCCGCCAACCTGCTGCGGGAGCAGGCCCTCACCAGTCTTCGCGGTGCTGGCCCGCGATCCCGAATCCGTGGATTACGGCGGCCTCATGGGCCAGCTCGAACAGGCGGACCGCGATATCCGCCGCATTTCCGGGGAAGGCGCGCAAACGCCCGAGCGCGACCTGTGGGCCCGCTTGGAACAATACTCCACGGCATTCTCCGACGAGGCCCGCCGCCTGCTCAGCGTGGCGGAGCCCGAAACCTTCTCGTCGATCGACCTGTTCCGCTACCACGAGGCCTTCACCTCGGTCATCGCGCGGCTCATCGAAGCCGAATACCGCAAGGTGAGCGCGGCGCGGGCCCAGATCGACCGCCGGTCGTCCCGCCTGCTGCGGGAATCCGCGCTGTTCGCCGGCGGGGCCGGGTTCCTGGCGCTGCTCTTTTCCGGGTTCACCGTCCGGCTGGTGAGCCGGCTCACTGCCGCGATGCATTCGCAGGGCGAGGAACTGAGCCGCGTCTCATGGCAGATGCTGTCAAACCAGGAGGCCGCGGCGCGACGCTTTTCGCACGAGCTCCACGATGAATTGGGGCAGGAGCTCACCGCCATCAAAACCAACCTGACCGCGCTGGAAGCGAACGGGCAGGTGAACCCGGCGCGGCTCGACGACAGCCTCCAACTGGTGGACGAAGCCATCGGCAACGTGCGCCAGATGTCCCAGTTGCTGCGCCCCACAATCCTCGACGATTTCGGGCTGGAAGCGAGCCTGCGCTGGCTGTGCGAGGGCTTCGCCGCGCGCACCGGAATCGATGTGCGGCTGGATTCCGACTTTCCCGGCCGCCTGCCGGATGAGACCGAGACGCACCTGTTCCGCATCGCCCAGGAGGCGCTCACCAACATTGCCCGCCACTCCGGGGCCAAGAGCGCCCAGCTTAACCTGGCGGCCAAAGGCGCGCAGATTACGCTCTCGATCCAGGATGACGGGCGGGGATTGGGCGCCGCCCGACCGGCCCGCGGCGGCGCTCCCGGAAGTGGGCTGGGAATGACCGGCATGCGCGCCCGCGCCCGTGGCGCCGGAGGCGACCTTTCCGTCCGGTCCCGCCCTGGCGGCGGTGTTCTAATTGAAGTGCGGGTCCCTATCCGGCATGAGACGCATTCGCATCCTCCTGGCTGACGATCACGCCGTGGTGCGCCAGGGTTTCCGCATGATCCTGGGCGAGCAGCCCGACATGGAGATCGTGGGCGAGGCGGGCAACGGCCGCGAGGCGGTGGAACTGGCCGAGACGCTCAAGCCCGACGTGGCCATCATGGACGTGGCCATGCCCGAGTTGAACGGCATCGAGGCCACCCGCCGGCTGGCTTCCTCCGCGCCGCACACGCGCGTGCTGGCGCTCAGCATGCACAAGGATTCGGTCTACGTGCGCGAGATCCTGCGCGCCGGGGCCCGCGGGTATCTGCTGAAGGATTCCGGCGCGGCCGACCTCGTCTCCGCCGTGCGCGCCGTGGCGTCCGGCGAGGGCTACCTCAGCCCTGCCGTTTCCAACGCCGTGCTCGACGATTACCGCCGCCACGTCACCAACCCCATCGACCTGCTCACCAGCCGCGAGCGCGAGGTGCTCCAGATGCTCGCGGAGGGTAAAACCAATAAGGAAATCGCCGCCGTGCTGAACCTGAGCGTCTACACCGTGGACGCGCATCGCGGCCGCATCATGGAGAAGCTCAACCTGCACAGCATCAACGAACTGGTGCGGTTCGCGGTGCGCAACGGCTTGATCGACTGACGTTCCTGCCGGCATCCGGCCCCGGCGAACGCAGGGACCGGGTGTCCCCACGATCGTGACATGGCAGGCTGAAGCCCGCGCTACAAGCTGCGGCAAGCCCTCAGCCTGCCCGGCGGGTTCGGGTGCTTCGGAGGCAACGCCACACAACCTCGCTCGCGCGCGCTTGCGCCACCCTGCACCCCGTCGGCAACCTCCCGGCGATGCCGGCGGCGAAACCGCCGAGAACCGCGCCCCCGACCGCGCCGAACAGGATCCAGATAACGATTCCCTCGGCGTAGTGCTCCACGGGATGCCCGTACTTTGCGGCGTCAACGGACGCCGCCAGCGTGGTCCAAAATGGCAACTTCCAGTCGCGTGGCGCGAGGCTCCAGACAAACCGCGCACCGGCTACATAGCCGCAGAGTATCCCTGCGGGCACACGTAGCGGGCAGGGACGGCGGTCGGCCAGAGCGACTACGATGTACGTCAGCCCTCCGGCGATCAGAGCGAACGTGCCCAGCAGGCCGATCATGTAGACGAAGAAAATTAGCATGAGCTTCACGGACCGGCGCATTCCGATGCAACCGCACCGCAAGACTCCGGTTGCTCCTTGTCAGCCCTCCGGGCCAGCAACGCGAGAATTACAACGATCCTCAGTATACGCGGTTGCGGGTCACATGCGTTTCATCCGAGGATCCGGCTGCCCGCCCGGTTTGCCGCGCTGCGCCGGGTTGTGGAGTGGAACGCCAGTTATCGCGCCCAGTTATCGTGCCCTTGTCCGGGGTTGTGATTCGGAGTAGGCTTGTCTTGATCTGGTGCAGGCGCGGAATGCAGCAGAGAGGAATCCTGCGCTTGTTCACCGTCATTGCGGCGAGGTGTCAGGCAGACAAGCCCCGGAGGCGCCGGGACCGCTGTTCCCGGGAACCGCGCTGCACTTGGCGGTTCGATTTCTACGCGTGGACCTCGGTGGCCCGAGGCAGGGCAAATCGCCTTCGGAGGCGTCTATGAGTATGCGAACCGACCTTGTTGTCACAGACAGACGGGGGAAGGTAAGTAGAACTCGAATTTACAGTATGGTCCACGGTGTGAACACCCCAACCCCGGGCTACATGCGCGCTGCATTGGAACGTCAGGCGAGTTTGAGCGGCCACAACCCGCCCATCACTATTATCGCGGCGAACTCTTCGTTACTATTCTTCTCTTTGCTGAAGAATACCGTACTCCCTCAGGTTCGGATCGAGTTCTACCGGCCTGATCCTTCCGGGAGCGGCGAAATGGAGCAGTACTACACGATTATCCTGACCGATGCCGTCATCACGAGCAACGGGTTGAGTTTCGTCCGTGCGCCCTTGTCAGAGAGAAACAACGGGGCGGAACAGATCGCGATCGCATATCAGAAAATCGAATGGGCGTATAATACGTCGCATTCGGATTCCTGGTCGTCGTCGGAATGATGCTGCGAGCAGCATCATTGCCCTCACACGAGCGTGTCCCTCAATTGAGAGTCGCTCACCGGGAATCTGTTCGCGATCTGCGCGCTTTCCCGGATGGCTTTTTCGGCGCCATCCGCCGCTTTTTGCCGACGGTCCGTGTAGGCGCTGAAGACGCCTTCACCCGAAACATCGGCGGGGACAGGTTCTCCAAGCAGATGAGCCTCCATCGCCAGACCGGCAGCAACGAGCCTTCGCTAGCTTTCGCTCCGCACATACGATGAACCTCTTATCACTCCGCGTATTCTTTGGCGTTGCCCGGCATGGAAAACAGCGCTTTGCGCCGCGGCAGGGCCGCCCTCAGCATTTCGAGCTCGTTGTCCGCGGAGGCTAACGGCAGCGCCACCTGGCCGCCCTGCGCGGCGGAGCGGCAGCAGGCCATCATCATTTCGAACCCTTCCCACGCGCTCGCGAAGTTGCAGGGATGGACCTGCCGTTCGTCGTCCAGCCAGTCCGCGATTTGCTGGATATACGGCGGCATGTCGAGATCGTAGTTCATCGATCCGCCGCCGGAGCAGGAGATCCGTTTGCTGACTACCCGCCACCCCCCACCGGTCAGGACCTCGGCGAAGCCTTCCGATCCCTGGGCGCCGATACGGCACTTGCGCCACCAGTAATCGACCTCGGGCACATCCGGCGCCCCGGCTCCGCACTCGACCAGACCGCGCACGCCGTTGGCGAATTGGATGAAGCCGGCGATGTAGTCGGGCGAAGGGTGCGCGTCGGCGAGTTTTCCCCTCCCCGATGCCTGCGCCATCACCCATTCCGCTTGGGCTTCGCCGTTGAACCAACGGATGTAATCGATCAGGTGCGACATCATGTGCATCATCCAGCCGGTAGCAGTTCCGTATACGGTGTGGATGCGTCCCAATGCTCCGCTCTCCACGATCTCCTTCACCTTCTGATAGTGCGCTCCATATCGATGCTGATGGCTCACAACGGCTTTGGCGCCGCTGGCCTCGAGCATGTCGCGGATCTGCATCCCCTCCGCGCTGGTCAGCGCGACGGGCTTCTCCATGGCCACGAGCCGGGCCCCGGATTCGATTCCCACACGGACCATCTCGGCGCGCACGGCAGGCAGCGTGCAGAAGCAGAACACGTCCGGCCGAACCGCCAGGGCAAGCTGCCGCGCATCGGTCGATTTCGCGGTCACGCCCAACTTCGCCGCTGCCGCCCCGAGCCGTGCCTCATCGATGTCGCAGAGGGCCACGAGATCGAAACTGCCGTTGGCCTGGAAGGCGGCGGCGTGGTGCATGCCGCGCTTGCCGGCCCCCACCACCAATACCCTGTAACGGTCTCTCATAGGACCCCCGCACTTTGATTCCATTCCAAGACCTTGCCGATCACATAATCCACTTCCTCGGCGGTCAGTTCGGGAAACATCGGCAGCGAGATGCAGCAGGCGGCGTTGCGCTCGGAGTTGGCGACCGGCTCAGGGATTCGCGCCGGTTTGCCCCACGGATATCCTTCCTGCTGGTGTATGGCGATAGGGTAGTGGCACTTGGCGTCGATGCCGTTTTCGTTCAGAAAGCCCAGCAGTGAGTCGCGATGCTGCGGCTTTTTGGTTTCGACGACATACAGATGGTAGACGTGGTAATATCCCGGCGCTTCATAAGGAAGCGTGAGCGCGGCGGCGTCATGAAGGCAGGCGGAGTACCGCGCGGCCCACTTGCGCCGCAGAGCGTTCCAATCATCGATGTGCTTCAGTTTTGCGCTCAGGACAGCGGCTTGAAGATCGTCGAGCCGGCTGTTATAGCCCGGGCTATGGCACGACCTCTTGGCCGACCCGTGGTTCCGGAGTTGGCGGACCACTCGGTCAACGTTCTCGTGATTGGTGACCACGGCCCCACCGTCGCCAAAGCATCCCAGATTCTTCTGGATGATGAAGCTGGTGCAAACGGCGTCACTCCACTCGCCGATGTGGAACCCGTCGCCGCGCGCCCCGATCCCTTGCGCGTTGTCTTCGATTACGAAAAGCTGATGCCGATCGGCGATTGCTCGAATGGCCTTCATATCCGCGCACTGGCCATATAGGTGCACGGGAACCAACGCCTTGGTCCTGGGCGTGATGGCCGCTTCGATTCTTGAGGGGTCGAGGCAATGGGTCCGCGGGTCGGAATCGACAAATACCGCGGTGGCGCCGGCGATCCAGATGGCCTCGGCGGTTGCGAAGAACGTATTGGCCGTGGTGATACACTCGTCGGCCGGGCCGATGCCCAACGCCTGAAACGCGAGCCACAACGCGTCCGTCCCGTTGCCGACGCCGCAGGCGTATTTCATGCCGTGGTATTCGGCGAATTCTTTCTCAAACCGCTTGAGGGCGGGCCCCATCACATACTGGCCGGACTCCAGGACTTCGTGAATGTTGGAATCGATCTCCGTTTGAATGTTGTGATACTGCCGAACGTGACCATAGAAAGAAACATTCATTTCTAGCTCCTCAGCTCCCGCTGGTGATCATCTCGAAATTTCTCTGCGTGTCGATTCGAAGCGGGGCCGCCCGAACCATTGAGCGCCAAACAGGCGCAGCCGCGTCCAAAACTCTGTGCCGCCCACCGATGCCTCCCCGGCAGGGCTGACCAGTTCCGAGTTTCGGGTAGTATACACCTGAATGCTGCGCAGGACCACCCTAGTTGCCGCTCGGTTATGCGCGGCCCTGCATTCGGTTCGCCGCGCCGATTCCCTCGGCTTGCGTGGCAAGAACATCGGCGTCCTCCGCCGGTACTCTACGTACGATTGGCCGAACCTCAGTTCCAGTTCGCGCTCCTCGTAGACCTTTGCAAAGAAGATCCAGCCGGGCGATACGCTGGTCGCCAGCCACACCAGAAACCAGACCGAACCGCGCTCCAGGCCTATCGATGCGAACCAGCACGCAGCGCACAAACCCATTGGGTTTCTGGTCCAGCCGTACATCCAATCGGTGGCCAAGCGGCTGGAGAGCTTCACGGCGAACGGTAAGCCCAGGCCACGCCAGGCGAGGTTCACCACGGTGAGCGCGGTGGCCGCTCCCGTCACTATCACCAGTGCCCCGGCCGCCTGTCTGACCCACGGCGTGTGGATGACGTCTTCGGCCAGCAGTCTCCGAAAGGCCGGGAAGATCCCCATGCCGAGCGCAGATCCTACGGCGTAGTGAACCGCGATGTTCGTGCGCGACGCGTGCGCCGCCGTCGGGCGCGCATCGAGGGCCTTCCTGCCGGCGTAGGAAACGGGGAACACCGCCAGCGGCGCGCCCCACACCAGCCAGTTTTCGGCGGCCCGGCTGCGCTCCGCGCTCGCAGCCCACCAGCAGCACGCGACCACGATCACCAGCCCCGCCAGCTTCGCAACAACCTGGCCCACAATGCTCGCAGTATACCTCCGCCATCCCACCCGCGCCGGGGCTTGGCGCGCTCCAAGCCCGTTCCGGACGCCGCAAAATGCCTGACGGCGGTGAACGCTCAGATCTCTGCAACCCGCCGGCGCGCGCCCCACGCCGTCAAAACGGCAACTGCATCTGCTCGGCGAACTCCTCGATCCGCCGATGCTCCAGCGCGCGGGCCTCGTCCAGCCGGCCCCAGCCTTCCAGGATCCAGACGATCTCGCGCGACGATTCGTCGAGAACCGGCAGATCGAATTGCCCTTCGGCGGCCACGTGCCACTGCCGCATCAGCTCATACACCTCGGCGATGCGGCCCTGCTGACCTACCAGGCCCTTCGGCAGGAGACCAAGGCCCGCACGATCCTCGTGCCCAGCGTCCAGATGCAGGACGGCCTGCTCCAGGACCTGGTGCGGGGCCTGTCGGGGAAGGAGGACCCCGGGCTGATCGC
>JAIQFU010000286.1 GCA_020073115.1 Terriglobia bacterium | reverse complement strand
TCGCCTATGGCAACCAGGCGGGCGGAGGCACCGCGACGGGCGCGGCGACCTTCGGGCTCCACACCTCCACGGCGCCTCCGCGTATCGCGGCCTCGGCCCAGACGAAATTCCGGTCGGCCCCCGCAATGGCGAAACCCTTCAATCCCGCCGGGTTCCTGCACACCAGCCCGCCTTCCGCGTCCGTGAAACGGACCATGGCCTTGCCGTCTCGGATTTCGAGACCGCGGAATCGCGGGTACCGGTCCGGAATTCCCCTGAAGCCATACACTCTGTTCAGCGCTGACGCGGCCAGCCGCTCTCCCACCTGCTTCTTATTCCGCGCATGGACCACCGCCCCTTCGCCGATATCGATGGTGACGATCATGGCCGTGTTTTTCAACGCGAGAGCCTTCTCTTGGGACTCCCGCACGCGCGCCCAAGCCGAATCCGTGGGTTCGGGATAGGGGGGCTCCGAAGTGGGCAATTGGACGTAGAGGAACGGAAAATCGCCTTCGCCCCACTGCGCTCTCCAATCCCGGATCATCGCCGGGAACAGCCTGGCGTAAAGGCCGGCGTCGCGGGCGTTCGCCGTGTTGGCCTCACCTTGATACCAGAGCACGCCCCGGATCGGGAATCCCAGGAGCGGCGCGATCATGGCGTTGTAGAAGTTCGACGGCCGGTAGCGCGAGTTCCCTCCGCGGTCGGAAGTGGGGCGCTCGCCGAATGCGGAAGGGGCGGCGGGCGCGGGCCGCGGCGGGGCGCTGCCGCGCGCGGCATTGGCTTCCCATTCGTCGAGGTAGATTTTCAGATCGGGGTCGGCCTCGAAGACCTCGCGGCGCGTCCAGGACTGGCCGTTGGACCCGCCATAATACGCTCCGATCAGCCCCACCGGCGCCTTCAGCTTCCCGTAGACCTCGCGCGCGAAGAAATACGCAGCTGCCGAGAACACGCGCATCGTCTCCGGAGTTGTCTCCGTCCAGCGGCTCTCGACTTCGCCCAGTGGCCGGCTGGAAACGTACTTCCCGAGCAGGTTCAACCGGATGGCCGGAAACCGCGCGTTGGCGATCTCTTCGGCGGGATGGAGCAGGCCCCTCTCCGCGGTCAGTTCCATGTTGGACTGTCCGGAGCAAACCCAGACTTCGCCGACCAGGACGTCCCGGATCGCCACCTGCTCGCGCCCGGAAGAAATCGTCAGTGTTCGAGGAACCGCGGAAGTGGAGAGAGGCTTGAGGCGGACGCTCCACTTCCCGCCGGCGTCGGTTTTTGCCGTCGCCGTACGGCCGGCGAAGCTCACCGCCACGGTTTCGCCCGGCGGCCCGGAGCCCCAGACCGCCACCGGCCTGCCGCGCTGCAACACCATATGATCGCCGAAGAGGGACGCGGGCTTCAGTTCCGCCCGGGCGGCGGCGGCGAGCGCCAGGGCGCACAGAGCGGCGCTGCGGCAGAGGCGCGGGTTCATGGCAAAAGCATAGCAGCCCTGTACCACAAAGTGATTGACTTTGTGGCGCTTCTGCATTATGTATGATCCTGGAATCAAATCGAGCTGCGGGTCTTTTTATCGTGTCAGCCGCGATGCGCCCACAGTGGCGCCTTTCCATCGGTCGGCCATCATTGCGTCCCCCCTACAAGAATGTTTGGAAGGAGTTCCTATGCGTAAACGGCTATCCGCTACCCTCATTGTCGCCGCCACGTTCCTTGCGCTCCCCGGTTTCAGCCAGATCGGTGGAACCGGTTCGATCCAGGGCGTAGTCTCGGACCCCTCCGGGGCCGTGATTCCCGGCGCAAGCGTGACCGCGACCAATGTCGGCACCCAGGTCAAGACCACCCGCCAGACTACCGAGAGCGGCGTCTACAATATCTCACCGCTTCCGGCGGGCGAGTACACCGTTACGGTGACGGCCGGCGGTTTCCAGACGCACGTCCAGGAGCACGTGGTGGTGGACGCGTTGGCCGCGGTGGGCTTGAACGTGGCGCTGAAATTGGGCAGTGCAACCGAGCAAGTAACCGTTACAGATACGCCGCCGCAACTGAACACGGTGGATTCCCGGGTGGGGGAGACGGTGCGGAAAGACCTGTACATGGCCTTGCCCCTTTTTATGGGCAACGCGCCCCGCGACCCCACCGCGTTCGCCAGCCTGATGCCGGGCGTCCCGCATAACACGGGCAACTACAGTTTCGCCGACGTTTTCGGCGCGCAGGGCAATTCGGGCGAGATGCTGGTGGAAGGAATGCCGATCACCAACCCGGCGGTCCAGGGCGAAATCCGCAACGTTTCGCTGGGCATCTCGGCGGAGGCCATCGAGCAGTTCCAGTTGGAGACGGCTGGTTCACCGGCCATGTACGGCGGCCAGGGCGCCGTCAATTTCGTGCTGAAATCCGGGACCAACAACCTCCACGGGGCGGTCTACGAGTACTTCCGCAACACGGTACTGGACGCGCGCTCGTGGTTCGCCAACAGCCGGAGCCCCGAGCACCAGAACGAGTTCGGCGAGAACCTGGCCGGCCCGATCGTCAAGAACCGCATCTTCTTCTTCCAGTCCTACGACGGGTTCCGGTATATCACCGGCGGCCAGGCCTTTTATACGCTGCCGCCCGCGGCCGCGCGGAACGGCGATTTTAGCGACTACCCCTCGACTCAGCTCATCTACGACCCCAAGTCGCAGGATTGCTCCACCGGCAAATGCACCCGGTCGGTGTTCGCCGGCAACAGAATTCCCGCGGGGCAGATCTCGCCCATCTCCAAGTACCTGGAAGCGCAGTTGCCTGACGTCACCAGTTCGGGCGTGACCAACAACTATTTTGGCGGGACCTCCTACGGGTTTAACAGCTACAGCCTGACGGAGAAAGTGGACCTGAACCTGAACGACAAGCACCGGTTTTTCGGCCTTTACAGCCGGGGCCATCGCTCACAGGCGACGAAATACAGGGGCGGGACGCTGCCCATTCCCTATAACAGCGGGAGCAGCGCGCTGCTGGTGGACGAGATCACCACCACGGCGCAGGCGCGCTACACGTACCTGGTGAGCCCTACCGTCCTCAATCAGCTCAGCTACACATTCGCCCGGTTCTTCCAGCCGCAGGGGGCGAACACGGCGGACGGCGAGTGGGCCCTCAAGGCCGGGATCAAGGGACTGCCGCCCGGAGGGGCTCAACTGGAATTCCCCAGCATCAGTTTCAGCGGCAACAACTCGCCTACGGCCTGGACCAAGAACCATCCGGTGTACGAAGTGGACCAGTCCTTTACCTTGCAGGACAACGTGCAGTGGACCAAGAACAAGCACTCGTTCACTTTCGGCGCGCAGATCCAATGGTCGCAGATCAACTACATGAACCACGCGCTCACCACCGCGGCGGAGTGGACCTTCAGCGCCAACCAGACCGCCGGGTTCAGCAGCAGCGGCGCCATCAACACCAGTACCGGCAACGGCTACGCTTCGTTTCTGCTCGGGGCGTTGAACTCGGCCAGCGTGGCGGACGATTCCGTGGGGACCACCGGCGGCCGTTTCAAAGACTACTCCTTGTGGGCGCAGGACAACTACAGACTCACCCCCAGGCTGACGTTGAACCTGGGGCTGCGGTACGACCTCATGACGCCCTTCGTCGAAGTCGTAAATCGGGAGTCATTCTTCAATCCGAACACCCCGAATCCGGCGGTCGGCGGATTCCTGGGGGCCTTGATGTTCTACGGCGACGGGCCGAATAGCTGCCACTGCCGGACGAACATCAACACTTACTACCGAGGGTTCCAGCCGCGCATCGGGTTCGCTTTTTCCATCAACTCGAAGACCGTTTTCCGCGCGGGCTACGACATGACCTATTCGCACCGCGGCGCGGTAGGCGGCCGCGGCGGCGCCCGGCAGGGGACGGGGACCCTGGGGTACACCGCCAGCCCCTCCTTTACCAGCCTGGCCAACTACGTCCCGGCATTCTACTGGGATGCCGGCGTGCCCTCCTACACCCCGGCGCCGTTCTTCGATCCGACCCTGAACACGGGGTACAACACAGCGAAGCCGCAAGGCAGTTCCATCACCTACGGCGACCCGTTGATTGGCGGGCATCCGCCGCGCTATCAGAACTGGAGCGCCGGCATTCAACGGGCGGTCACCAATACCCTGACCGCCACCGTGAGCTACGTAGGCAGCAACGGCCACTACCTGGAGGGCGGCTCGCGCAGCGCCTGGGGCGGCCAGATCCAGCCCAAATACATGCCGATCGGCAGCATCCTGTCGAATACGGTCAGCCCGACGTCCACTTCGGCTCTTACGCAAGCGCAAGCGATGTTCCCCGAAATCCACATGCCGTACGCCACCTACCAGGGTTCGCTGGCCCAGATGCTGAAGCAGTTCCCGCAGTATTCCGGGGTGAGCGACCTGTGGCCGATGGTGGGCAACTCGAACTTCAACTCGCTGCAAGTCACCGCCATCAAGAACATGTCGCACGGCCTGGTGTTCAACGTGAACTACACGTTCTCCAAGGCATTCGACGACGCCGGGAGCCGGAGCTCCTGGTGGACCGAGAAGGCGCAAACGACCGACTCGCCGCAAATGCTCAACGCCATGTGGGTTTACCAGTTGCCGTTCGGGAAGGGGCAGAAGTTCGCCTCTGCGAACCCCGTCCTGTCCCGGGTGCTCGGCGGATGGCAGCTCTCCGGCATCACCACCGCGCGCCAGGGCGGCGGATGGGGCTCGGTGGGGGCGAACTGCACGCTGCCCAGCGGCGGCAGTTGCTACGCCGACCTGACCGCCAACTTCTCCGGCCCGATCCACATTAACGGCAGCCCCTCGGACGCGAACCTTCGCGCCTCCAACGCGCCCTCGTTCCTGGCCACGGGCGTGTTCCAGAATCCGGCGGCCTACACCTACGGCAACAGCCCCCGGAGCCTGGTTTACAAGCTGCACAACGTGAACTCATTCAACCAGAACGCCAGCCTGAAGCGCGACTTCAGAATCCGCGAGAGGATCACCCTGGCCTTCCAGGCGGACGCGAGCAACGTATTCAACCTGGTGATATTCGGGAACCCATCGAACAACTTCAATTCCACCGGCTACGGGAAAGTCACCAGCACGAACTCGCCGCGCGTGGTGCAGTTCAACGGGCGGATCACGTTCTAAGCTTTTGCGGGGCAGGAGTCGCCCGCGCCGATTTTCAGCCGGCGCGCAGAGTGGCGCTCTGTCCCACAACTTGTCCCTGGCCCGCCTATTTCTTGTGGTGGCGAGGGTGTTTTCCGCCTCCCCCCGGGAGATCGGACCCAATGGTTACGTCGTACGGATCCGCCATCACTCCCGGGCCCGAGGGACAAGTGGCGCCGCTGTTTTGGATGTTGAAGGTGGTCGAGTTCCCGACGGCCCCCGCGAATGGCAAAAGGGTTCGTCCGCACGGAAAATCCTTGTACGCCATCCCGAAGACGGTAGTGTCGCTGAAACAAACCCGGCAGCCGTTGCCGCCCGGGGGACAGGTAACGTTGAATGTGGCGCCCTCCGACTGGGGGAGAGTCTCACTGGTGGGATTGCACTGCCAGGCGCCGTTGACGTTGGTGATGTTGAATGGTTGAACCGGCATGAACGTGTACTCCTTTTTCGAGCTATTTTGATGGCGGTTTGAACCTGGGATCGGCTAAGATTCCACGCATATCCGGATCGCGTTTCAGGGTGTCCAGGGAGTAGCCTTTTGCCAGGGCGCGGTTGATCCAGGCGACCGCCCTGGAGCGGTCGCCGAGAGTTTCATAGCCTTCGCCCACGCGCTCCAGGATGGACGCATCCCGCGGAGCCATGGCGGCGGCGGCCTCCAGCCTGGCCACCGCTTTTTCCCGTTGGCCGGCGTGCGCATATTCCAGGCCCAGGGCGGATTGCAGCGTGGCATCCTGCGGCCGGCTTTTGGCAATGGCTTCCAGCAGCGGCAGGCCGCGCGCGCTGGCGAGCGCCGCCCGGTCCGGCTGGCGCAAGCCGCGGTACGCGGCCGCCAGGTTCAGCCAGGGGCGAAAGTCCTTGTCGTTCAGCTTGACCGCTTCTTCGTAGTTCCGGGCCGCCTCCTCCCACTGATCCTGCCTGTAGTAGATGTTTCCCAGGTTGGTGTACGCGGCGTACGAAGGCGCGATGCGCAAGCTTCGCTGGAGGGCCTGGATGGCTTCGGGGGTCTTGCGAGCATTCGAAAGCGCGGCGCCGAGGTTGAGGTAGCCGGGGGCGTTATCGGGAGTCAGGTCGATCACTTTTTGAAACTGCGCGGCGGCGTCGGCGGAGCGCCCGGTGCGCAAATAGAACCGTCCGAGGGTGTTGTACCCGTCCCAATAGTCGGGGCGCAGCACGGTGGCGCGGCGGTACGTCTCTTCGGCCTGGGGGAGCCTCCCCTGGGTTTCGTACACGCGACCCATTCCGGAGAGCGCCTCGGCGCTTCGCGGATTGAGATCGAGCGCGCGCTGGAACTCCTCCAGCGCCAGATCGACGTGCCCCTGGGCATTGTGAACGCGCCCCAGGATCACGTGGACCGGCGGCAGTTGTTCGTTCAGTTCGGCGGCGCGGCGGCAGGCGGCCCCGGCCTGGTCCAGCCAGCGGGGATTCTGGTCTGTCTGGTATTTCAGGAGCAGCGCCTCACCCAGGCCCGCGAATCCGAGGGCGAACTGCGGGTCCGTGGCGGTCGCGCTCTCCAGCGCGGATTCGGCCTGGTCCAGGTTTCCCGGCTTGTCGTATCGCTGCAGCAAACCGAGACCTTTGAGGTAGGATTCGTAGGCGGCGGGTTTGACCGACCCGCCGGCGCTGCCGATCATCTCGCACATCCAGGAGATATCGTAGGTATCGTCGAACCCGAGTTTTTTGAGACCGGCCAAGACGTGGCTGGGATGGACCTCGTGGCCGAACTGTCCATAGAGCGTGAGCGACGGAAGCGCGACCTTGTATTTGAATCGCCCCAGATCGGACTGCGACGATGTTTTGGGTAGCACCGCCTCATACGGGCAAACCCGGACGCAGGTTGCCACCGGACAAGCAAACCGGACATCGGAGCTCTTGTTTTCTTGCGCGCGCAACTTCTTTTGCCGCCGGC
>JAIQFU010000285.1 GCA_020073115.1 Terriglobia bacterium | reverse complement strand
TTGCGCAACCAGCTTACGCAATCGCAGGAGCGCCGCGCTGGCATCGATCGCGAAGAGCAACGCCTCCGCGCCGAAAATGAGACGGCAACGACGCAGTCCGAAACCTTCGGCGGACAGCGCGGCCAGTTGGCGCTTGAATTCGAAACTGTTTCGCAGCGGGCGTGCAACTTGGCGTCCGAGCTTGCGAACCTGCGCTCCGCGCTTGAGAGCAAGCGCACCCAGGAAAACGAAACAAAGAAGCACCTCGATTCCATCCGCTCCGAGTACGCGACGGCGCTCGGCAAGAAGGGATCGCTCGAAGCCGTCATCGCCGAGCATGGTTATTCGACCGAGTCGGTGCGGCGCCTGTTTCAATCTGGCGCCATGCAGGGCGGGCATACCCCGGCCGGCGTCCTCGCCGATTTTCTCGAAGTCGATCCGCGCTATGAGCGCGTTGTCGAAGATTTTCTGCGCGACGAATTGAACTATGTCGTCGTCAAGAGCTGGGACGCGGCCGACGAGGGCTTGCGCCTGCTGCGCTCCGACGTCGACGGCCGCGCCACCTTCCTCGTTCATCCCGAAGACTCGCAGGCGAAGTTTTCTTTCGTCGCCGATGAGAGCACGCACTATGCGCCGACGGACGACACGGTCCTCCCTCTAAAGAAGTCAATTCGAGTTTTAAACGGATTTGGTAAGTCGCTCGAAGTGATTCTGCCGAAGCTCGGAAATGGCTACATCGTCCCCGATGCGGGCGTGGGCCGCACTCTGGCGCTCTCCAGCCCCGATGCTTTCTTCCTGTCGCAATCGGGCGAGTGCTTCCACAACGTGACTGTCACCGGCGGCAAACAGCGCAGCGAAGGCCCGCTCTCCATGAAACGCGAACTGCGCGATGTCATGCAGCTGCTGGAGAACTTAGAGCGGGCGCTGCGCGAAAAAGAAATCCTTGCGCTCACGCTCGGCCGCGAAATCCGCGAGCACACTTCCCTGCTCGACCGTCTCGAAGAAGAAAAACGCGAAGCCGAGAAGCAGGTCATGACGTCCGGGCACTTACTCCAGCAACTCGACGGCGAGATGTCGCGCGTGCGCGAGCGCATCGAAGTCATTGCCCGCGAATTGCAGCGCCTGGCAGCGGAACGGCAGGAACAGGACGGCTTCATCGCCACAAGGCAGGCCGAACTGGCAGCGATCGAAGAATCACGGACGCAATTCGAAGCTCAATTGGCGGCCGGAAATGATCAGCTCGCCGCGCTGCGCAGCCGGCGCGACCTCGCCGCCGAAACCACTTCGCAGCGTGCGGCCCGCGTGGCTACGCTTGAAGAACGCCATCGTTCCGCGACCACGCTGCTTCAGCGCATCGAAGCTGTGGTCGGCGAGATGAGCGAGCGGGCGTCTGCTTTGCAGACGCAAATGCAATCGGCCACCGAAGAAATTGCACGGCGAAACGAGGAGAACGTTCAACTCGCCGAGCAACTCGTGGACTTTGACGCCGAGCGCAATGCCGCCGAAACACGCGCCGACCTGCTGCAGTGCGAGTCGGAGCAAGTGCGAGTGCGCCTGGCTGAAATCGAAGAAATGCTTCGAACTGCCCGCCAGCAGCTCGATTCCGCCCGCGATCGCCGCGGCGAACTTCAGGCGCAGGCCGCCAAGCTCGCCTCCGACCTGCAACACCTCGCTGACACATGCCTCAACGAGCTGGGCATCGAACGGCCGGTATTGCTGGCGGACACGACCATCATCACCCTCATCGGCGAGGAACTTGCCGCCGCCGACCAGTCTTACCGCGAGATGCGCACTCGTCTCGACGCCATGGGCCCGGTCAACATGATGGCGCTCGAAGAATACAAGGAGACAGCGGAGCGTCACCAGTTCCTCGAAACGCAGCGTAAGGACCTGATCGACGCCATCGAAAACACCGCCGCCACCATCAAAGAAATCGACCAGGTCTCGCGGCAGAAGTTCGAAGAGGCGTTCCACAAAATCAACGCGAATTTCCAGACTACCTTCCGCAAGCTCTTCGGCGGCGGAGACGCGTTCATGCGCCTCACCGACATGGAAAACAGCGCGGAGAGCGGCATTGACGTGGTCGCCTCGCCTCCCGGCAAGAAGATGCAGAACGTGCTGTTGCTCTCCGGCGGCGAGAAGGCGCTGACCGCGCTGGCGCTACTGGTGGGAATTTTCCAGTACACCCCGAGCCCGTTCTGCATTCTCGACGAGGTCGACGCGCCGCTCGACGAAGCCAACATCGGCCGCTTCACCGAACTGGTGCGCGAGATGAGCCTCCAGACCCAGTTCATCCTGATCACCCACAGCAAGAAGACCATGAGCATCGCGCCCGTACTTTACGGCGTGACCATGCAGGAGCCGGGGATTTCGAAGCTGGTGTCGGTGCGATTCGGCGCGGCATAACGGGGGTGTGACTCAGTGCCAAGATGTTGCGTAAAGGGAGCTTTATGACTGGCTGGATTCCGCCAGTATCCGTAATGAGCGAAGAACGCGATGCCATTCTGCAACTCGTCAAACTTTGCAAACGGTATCAGGTGGGTCTGCTTGCTGCGAACGCTGCGATTCAGTTTGTGGCACAAGAAAATTTTCAAATCGGACTTGCTTTACAGGCAACCAAGAACCATCTGAAGGCGGGCTTGGAGGAAGAAGTTAACATCGAGTTCCGCCAGATAGAGTCTGCACTACTCGAGGGAAGCGAATACCTACCAGCTCTCCAAGAGCTATTATGCCGTCGTCAACCTGCCTCCTAGTCTCTGGCGTCTGGAGTAAGATGTTGGCGCTGCTATGAACCTGAAACAGCGCATCGTTCTTGCTCTCTACCTCGTTGCCCTCGCATACTGTTTTGTCTGGATTCCTTGGTCTGTTTCAACCTCTGGTCGGTACGGCACCGATCACGAGCGCCTTGGCTATGGATGGGTCCGGGCCGGTCCTCGGCCCCGCATTTGCTAGCGCAAGTGGGCGCCGAGCACCCCTCAGGCAAGCCCGACTTCTCCGACGTTGATGACTTTGTGGCAAAAGAAGCGGCGCGGGATCAATGGGACGCGACATCTCGATACTCCATTCCAGACCTGACCCTCGTCGCTTTTCGCATCATTGCCCTCACTTCTCGCTTTTCTTCTGGCAGGGATCGCCAAACGTTCAGCAACAACAAATTAGGCCACTACGGTCGCCGCCGACCAATCAATTTGAATACAACTGATGTATAATGTATACATCATGTCCGAATCTTCGGTCCTCACCCTCCGCCTCGATGCCAAACTAAAGACCCAGCTCGACCGCTTGTCCAAGTCCATGAACCGCAGCCGTTCCTTCGTTGCCGCCCAAGCGATTCAGGAATATGTCTCCGTGAACGAATGGCAGATCGCCGAAATCAATAAGGCGATAGCCGCAGCGGATCGAGGTGAGTTTGCCAACGAGAAGGAAGTGGAGCAGAGGTTGAAGCGCTGGACGCGTCGTGCGCGTTAAGTGGCTGGAAGTAGCGCTCGATAGCCTGTTTGCCGAGGCCGAATACACCTCGCAAGACAGTCCCGCCGCTGCTGACCGAACAGTTGTAGCGATTCTTAAAGCGGTCGAAATTCTGAAACGGTTTCCTGCTTCAGGCCGACCCGGACGCGTAGCCTGCACTCGGGAGCTAGTGGTTTCAGGCACTCCGTATATCGTTCCTTACCGCGTGCGCGATGACACTATAGAGTTGCTGCTTGTTTTCCACGCCGCCCGCAAATGGCCTAGCAGTTTTTGAAGAAGCCGCTTCAGGATTCCGCACGCTGAGAAAAATTCATGACGTCCTTGACGCGCCGGCTATTTTTCTGCTTGTTCAACTGAAAAGTCTACTTCCCTTTTTTCCAAAGTCTTCCTCAACTTTTCCACATCCACATTCCGCCAAACCGCGCCACAGACGCCGCTTCTCGCTTACACTGGAAGAGTCAACTATTTTCCTTCGGGCGGTGGCAACTTCAACCCAACACCTGTGATCGAAAGCGTTGACAAATTCGCTGCCGCGGCTAGAATACGCGTCAGTTTTCTCCCGGTTAGATTGATCATGAGCCCTGACATCCTCGACCGCGTTCTTCTTGAAACCGACTATAAGGACTTGGAGCTGTTCGCCAGCGGCAAGGTCCGCGACGTCTACACCCTCGACAGCGATCACCTGCTCTTCGTCGCCACCGATCGCATCTCCGCCTTCGACTACGTACTGGCGACCGGCATCCCGCACAAGGGACACGTGCTGACCCAGATGTCGCTGTTCTGGTTTGACTTCCTGAAAGACATCGTCCCGAACCACCTGGCCACCGCGGACGTGAACCGCTATCCCGACGCGGTTCGCAAGCACGCCGACGAGTTGCGCGGCCGCTCCATGATGGTGATGCGCGCCGAAATGTTCCCCGTCGAGTGCGTGGCGCGCGGCTATCTCTCCGGTTCTGGCTGGAAAGAGTACAAAGCCAGCGGCACGGTCTGCGGAATCAAGTTGCCCACCGGTCTCAAAGAGTCTGACCAACTCCCCGAGCCGATCTTCACGCCCGCCACCAAGGCCACCACCGGGCACGACATCAATATCTCCTTCGAAGAAATGTGCAAGCTGATCGATCCCAAGCTGAGCCACCAGCTTCGCGACCTCACCCTGCGCATCTACAAAAAAGCCGCTGATTACGCGCGGCAGCGCGGCATTCTCATTGCCGACACCAAGTTTGAATTTGGCATGACCGCCCAGGGCATCACGCTGGCGGATGAAGTTCTGACACCGGATTCGTCGCGTTTCTGGCCGGCCGACACCTATTCACCGGGCAAAGCGCAGAATTCGTACGACAAGCAGTACGTAAGGGATTACCTCGAAGAAATTCGCTGGAATAAGCAACCGCCGGCTCCCGCCCTCCCTCAGGAGGTGGCGCGCCGGACGAGCGAAAAGTATCTCGAGGCGTATCGTCAGTTGACCGGACGCGAGTTGGAGATTTAGCCGTTACGCTCGCTCCACGTTGAATCGCTATGAGCGTTGCGGACTGGATCATCCTGGCATTCCTGGTTTTTTCCGTGATCGGAGCGGCCATGGAAGGCTTCTTTCATGAAGCCTTTCATCTGGCTGGTCTGGTTGTTGGATATTTGCTGGCCGCGTGGCAGTATCAGCGGCTGGCAAACTGGTTCGCGCCCTATTTGAAGACTCAATGGGTTGGTGAGATTGCCGGTTTTCTCATCATCTTTTTCGCGGTTCTGATTCTGGCGGGGCTCGCCGGGCGAATCGCGCGCTGGGCGATGAAGAAAGCCGGGCTTAGTTCGATCGATCGGTTTCTGGGAGCGTTGCTGGGACTTGTGCGAGGCGTTCTGGTGGTGGCCATTGTGCTCACCGTCATGACCGCTTTTGCGCCCGCCGCACGATGGCTGGAACAGTCCCAACTGGCTCCTTATTTCCTGGTGGGCGGAAGGGCTGCAATCTGGCTCGCACCGTCGGAATTGCGCCATCGCTTCTACCAGGGACTGGATTACTTGCGGCACGCGCCGCCGGCCTCGGAAAGCACTCCACCGAAGCCGGTCGAGCCGGCGAAGTAGTCCGGTACAAGAAATTCTTTTTACGTTTGAAGGTGCGGAAACGAGGCGGCGGTGACAGTTGGAAGCGCTCATCCTGCAAATGTACAAAAGCAATATCCTCTACTCCGAAGCGGTCCGCGAATTCAAAAAGCGTTTCATCGTAACCGTGCTCGAGGAAAATCGCGGCAACCAGTGCAAGGCTGCCCGCGAACTGGGCATGCACCGCAACACCCTCAGCCGCACCATGCAGGAGCTCAAGATCGATGTTCGTCCTCTCCGCGCCGGAGCCAAGCGCCCGCCTCGTAGCGCCCGTCCCACGATCCTCGACCGAAAACAAGTGCGCTAGCTTTCGGCGACAAGCCCATCAGCAGAATCGGCGATAATAAAAAGGGCGGCCCGAAATGGGCCGCCCGTTCTCTGGATTTCTGCTTCGCGATTTACAGTTTCGCTATCCGTTTTCCGTCTGCTCGTTACTGCGCCCTGGGCTTTTTGCGGACCGGCGACGTCTTTTTCGGCGTCGCTTTCACCAGCAACGCGCCATCGTCCATCGTCATGACGAACGGCTTCGGTGTGTATGAAGTCGGAGTTCCCTGGAACTGGAAATCCGAGTCCTCTTTCGGCATGTCCTTTTTCGGGATCGCCGCTGACATCGTCAAGTCAATGTCCGCTTTCTTTGCCTCGATGTCATCCTCGCTCCCGGCGAGCATCAGTTTAGTCGCTTTGCCCGTCGTGTCGATCGTGATGATGTGAGCCTGCATCTGCAGCGGCTTGCCTTTGAGCGTAGTCCACACCTTCTCGGCATCTGGCGGATTCCCTTCGGACAGGCACAGCTGCCATTCCGCGAAGCTCATTTCCTCCACTTTCTTTGTCTTCAGGAGATCGGCGCATTGTTGTGCCGGAGTCGGAGGAACATATTGCGTGATAGTGATGCCGGCGGGCGTGGTGGCCGTGGCTGCCTTTGCCAGTACATCGCTCCAGCCCTCATCGCTTCCGTGGTACTTCGTGTACTTGCTCTGGCCGAACTTCGTTATTTGCGTTTTCCCCGGTCCTGTGGGCGCAAGATCGGCTGCGCGCGCAATATAGAACAATCCGGCGGTTACCTTCTCAGGGCTCGAGCATCCCGCGGGCGGAGCCGGAGCTTGGGTGGCATCGGCGCCGGCGGGAGCTGGCGGAGGACAAGCCGGCGGGGTCAGGTACGCTAATGCCAGTGGATACACATCGCGCAGGCTGCTGGCATCGGGAGGATCGGCTTGCACCGCCGCCCCCAGGTACTGCTGTGCCTTCGCATAATCCTTGGCCTGAAACGCCGCCATTCCGGCCGCACCGCGCAGGTGATGGTCATGAAGCGGGCTGCGTAGCGGTTAACCGGACTGATTTCGAATACCCGCTCGGCGTCCTCTTCCAGCACGTACGGGGCGAAGGGCATGAATTCCGAACGGTCGAGGCGCTGATTGAGCCGATCGTTAATTGTCGGATCGGTCGGATTGGCAATGATGCTGCGGGCGCCAAGCGCGCGCGGGCCGTACTCCATGCGTCCGACAAAAATGGCTCCAGCGGCGCCGCTTTCATCCCGAGCGGCGCCGCACCGGGCGCTTCTACTCACCTCAATCCCCCGCCTGCATCAGGGCTTCCGCGGGTTTGTGGGCAGCGCGCCAGCGGTCCACGATTCCGGCCATGTAGGTGTAGACCACCGGCGTGAGATACAGGGTCATCAACTGCGAAAAGGCCAGGCCGCCCACCACGGCCATGCCCAGCGGTTTGCGCGATTCGCCGCCGGCGCCGTAGCCCAGGGCGATGGGCAACCCGCCCAGGAGCGCCGACATGGTGGTCATCATGATGGGGCGGAAGCGGATCAGGCAGCCCTCGTAAATCGCTTCGCTCGGCGTCTTGCCCTCCCGGCGCTCGGCCTCGAGGGCGAAGTCGATTTGCATGATGGCGTTCTTCTTCACGATGCCGATGAGCATGATCAGCCCCACGAACGAGTAAATGCTCAGCTCGATCTTGAACAGCAGCAGCGTGAGCAGCGCGCCGAAACCCGCCGAGGGCAAGCCGGAGAGAATCGTCAGGGGGTGAATGTAGCTTTCGTAGAGCACGCCGAGCACGATGTACACCACCAGGATCGCCACCGTGAGCAGAACGCCCATGTTCTGGAGCGAATCCTGAAACACCTTGGCCGCGCCCTGGAATCCGCCGGTGATCGTCCCCGGCAGGTTGGCTTTGGCTGCCTCTTCGATTTCATCGGTGGCTTGGCCCAGTGAAGTTCCGGGGCGGAGAGCGAACGAGATGGTCACCGAGGGCAACTGGCCGGAGTGGGGAATGCTCTGCGGGCCGGCGTCCAGTTTCAGATTCGCCACGGCGTCGAGCGGGACGAGTTTGCCGGAATCGGACTTGAGGTAAAGCAGCTTCAGCCCGTCCATGTGCTCCTGGAACTGCGGCAGCATTTCCAGGAGGACGCGGTACTGATTATTGGGCGCGTAGATGGTGGAAGAGAACTGCGGGCCGAAGGCGTCGTACAGCGTGCCGGAGACGCTGTTCCAGTTCAGTCCCAGGGCGGCGGCGCGGTCGCGGTCGAGCACGATGTTCACCCGCGGGGTCTTGATCTGCAGATCGCTGGCGACGTCGAGCAGACCGGGGAGGCGGGAAACGATCCGTTCGAATTTCGGCGCCTGGGCGTAGAGTTCCCGGGTATCCGGTCCGTAGAGCGTGTAATCGTAACTGCTCTTCGACATCCGCCCGCCCACGCGGATGGCTTGCGGCACCGAGGCGAACACGCGCAGGCCGGGGAAGTTGGAAAGGCGGGGCCGCAGGCGGTTAACGACATCGGTGACGGTGGCCTTGCGCTGCCGGCGCGGGCGCAGGTTGACCATCACGCGGCCGGTGGCGGCGCCGCCCCCGAATCCTCCCCCCGTGCTGATATAGAACATGTCCACGTCGGGGTCCCGCACGACCACCTGCGACACGGCCTCCATGTATTTCACCATCTGGTAGTAGGAAGTCCCCTGCGCGGCTTCGGTCTGGACGTTGAAGGTGTCGTTGTCCGTATCGGGGATGAAGCCCTTGGGCACGGCGACATAGAGGCAGACGGTGGCCGCAAGCACGCCCACGAACAGAATGAGCATCACCGGCCGGTGGCCCAGAACCCAGCGCAGCGTGACGGCGTAGAAGCCGCGCATGCCGTCGAAAACCGATTCCATGGCGCGGTAGAACCAGCCGTGGGAAGCGTTGCCGGATTCCTTCAGGAAGCGGCTGCAAAGCATGGGCGTCAGGCTGATGGAGACCATCCCGGAGATGAGGATGGCGGTGCAGATGGTCACCGCGAACTCGCGGAACAGGCGGCCCAGGATGCCGGCCATGAACAGGATGGGGATGAAGACCGCGGCCAGCGAGAGAGTCATGGAGACGATGGTGAAGCCGATCTCCCTGGAGCCGGCCAGCGCCGCGTCCAGCGGTTTCTCGCCGTGCTCGATGTGCCGCACGATGTTCTCCAGCATCACGATGGCGTCGTCCACCACGAACCCGATGGAGAGGATCAGGGCCATGAGGGAGATGTTGTTCAGGCTGAAATCGAGCAGGTACATCACGGAGAAGGTGCCCACGATGGAGAAGGGGAGCGCCATCGCCGGAATCATGGTGGCGGAGAGGTTCCGGAGGAACAGGAAGATCACCAGGATCACCAGGGAGAGGGTCGCCATCATGGTGAATTGAATGTCCTGGAAGGCCTCGCGGATATTCTTGGAGCGGTCGCCGCGCACGGAAAGCTCGACGGAGGGGGGCAACTGCTTCTGGAAGGCGGGCAGCAGGCGCTTGACGTTATCGGTGACCTCGATGGTGTTGCTTCCCGGCTGGCGCATGACCGCCAGGGTCACGCCGCGCGTGCCCACGCGGCCATACTCTCCGCCGTAGATCTTGGCGAAATTTTTGTCGTCCTCCAGGCTGTCGATCACGCGCGCCACCTGGTCCAGCCGTACCGGCGCGCCGTTGCGGTACGAGACGATCATGGGGCGGTATTCGCGCGCGCGCATCAACTGCCCGTTCACCTGGACGTTATAAGACGTGTGCGGGCCGTAGAGCGTGCCGGTGGGGATATTCACGTTCCAGTTGCGCAGGGCGGCGTCGATTTCATTCAGCCCGATGCCGCGCGTAAAGAGCTGGTTGGGGTCCACCTGCACGCGGACGGCGTATTTGGCGGACCCGAAGACCTGTACCTGGGAGACGCCCTCCACCATGGAAATGCGCTGCGCGATCATGGTCTCGGCATATTCATCCAGGTCCGAGAGCCGCATGGTGGGAGAGGTGACGAAGAGCATGATGATGGGCATGTCGCCGGGGTTCACCTTGCGGAACGAGGGCGGCGTGGGCATGCCGGGCGGCAGCAGGGGCATGGCTTCGGCGATGGCCGTTTCCACGTCCACGGTGGCGCCGTCGATGTCACGGCTCAGGTCGAATTGGAGGGTGACGCTGGTGCTCCCCTGGCCGCTGGTGGAGACCATGGAATCGAGGCCGGCGATGGTGGTGAACTGGCGCTCCAGAGGCGTGGCCACGGCCGAGGCCATGGTATCGGGATTGGCGCCGGGCAGGCTGGCGTTGACGGTCAAGGTGGGGTAATCGACCTGCGGCAGGTCGCTGACCGGCAGCGCGCGGTAGGCGATCACGCCGAACAGGGCGATGGCCGCCATGAGCAGACTGGTAGCGATAGGACGCCGGATGAAATTCTCAGAAATGTTCACACGCCCAGACCCCTCTGGGGGTTCACTCCACACAAACCCCTAACTCTTGGAGCGCCCGCCCCTTGCCCCTCTGCCGTCGCGAATCACTACGCGGCTGCCGGGCGCCAGCCGCAACTGCCCTTCGGTGACTACCGTCTCTCCCGGCGCGAGTCCCTGGTCCACTACCATGTCCTGATCGACCCGGGCGCCAGTGGTTACCGGGCGCGATTCCACCGTGCGATCCTGCTTTACGACGTAAACAAATGAGCCGTTCTGGCCGGTCTGCACGGCCTCGTTCGGCACCACGATGGCCTTGCTCCGGGTGGTGAGCCGCAGGGTCACCCGCACGAACTCTCCCGGCCACAATTTGCGGTTGGTATTGGGAAACGTGCCCTTGAGCTTGATGGTGCCCGTGCTCATATCCACGGCGTTGTCCACGAAAGTCAGGTATCCGGTCTGCACCTCGGACGGGTCGTCCTGGGCCTGCGCGCGGACGGTGAGCTTCTGCTGCGCCATATAGCGTTTGATGGCCGGCAACTGCGACTCCGGGACGGCGAACGTGACGTAAATGGGCTCGATCTGGTTGATGGTCATCAGCTCCATGCTGTTGGCCAGAACCACGTTGCCCTCCTTGACGCTGAGGACGCCCGTACGGCCGTCGATGGGGGACCGGATGGTGGTATATCCAAGCTGGATCCGGGCGTTCTCGATAGCGGCCTTGCTGGCGCCGATGTTCGCCTGAGCGCTCTCGATGGAGGCCTTATCCGCGGCCAGGGCCTGTGCAGAGGCGTCCGCTGTAGCGCGCCACTGCTCCATATCGTTCTTGGAAAAGACACCTTGCTGAAACAACTGGGCGTAGCGCGCGGCTTGGGCCTCGTTGTAGCGCGCTTGAGCGGTGTCGCGCGCCAGGTTGGCCTGCGCCTGGCCGAGCGCGGCTTCGTCCCGCGCGTTGTTGGCGGTGGCCTGGTTCAGCGCGGCCTGAAAGGGCCGGGGATCGATCGTGAACAGCAGGGCGTCCCTCCGGACGTAATCGCCTTCCTGGAAGGACACTTTGGTCAACTGCCCGCCGACCTGGGCTTTCACGGAAATCGTGGCGTAAGCCTCGACATTGCCGATCACCTGAATCTCGACGGGAACGTCTCTCTGGGAGGCGAGAGCCACCATGACCGGGACATCGCCGCCGCGGCCGCCGCGTCCTCCCCGGCCGCCCTTGCCGGCGCCGGGTCCACCGGGTTCGCTGGAAGCGCCCGAACACCCGCAGAGAAAAAGGGCCGCTAAGGCGATCAGCGACAGATTCCAGGCTGCTTTTCGAAATCCCTGGCGCCCGTGACGCGCGTAGGCCGCGTGAGTTGACATAAATCCTTTATTAGCGTCAGGCGAACGACTTGATGGTAACGTTACGTTTGCCTGCCCGCAATGGCTCGAAAGAGGCACAAAAAACGGAATTTCTTATAATTTCGGCTGCGGCGGCGGCAGGTCGCGCGCCTCCACCGGGTCGCAGAAACCTACCCGCCGGTGGCTGCCGTCGCAAAACGGCTTGGTAGCCGAGTGGCCGCAGCGGCACAGCGAGACCGTGGTCCGGCCGCCGAGCCCGAACGCCTTGCCGGTGGGGTCCAGGATCTCGAAATCCCCTTCCACGCGGATGGAACCGTTGTGGTTTACCGTGATTTTGGCGCCCATAACACCGGATGGTAGCATGCTGACACGGGCGATCTTTTAGCGCGAGAAGCCACGGTGGAGGGCGAACTGCTCCTCGGAAAACCGCCGCAATCCGCGGCAAGGAAAACCAATATGGAAAATGTCCTGCAGCGTGAACCGAGAACCATGCCCTCCCCGGAACACCGGGAAGGAACCATCGCCCGCAGCATCGAGCAACAGACGGCGAAGTTGCCCTCCGACTTCTTTCTCTGGACGGCCTTGGGGACAATCGGCGCATCCCTGGCCCTGATGGTGATGGGGGCTTTACAACAAGAGGGTGAAATTACACGGATCGGAAGGGATGTAAAGGGTCGTGGGGCGGGGCTTCCGGCCGGCGCGCCGGGCCGAAGCCCCGCCCCGCCCCACCCTGCTTTATTCCGGCTCGAGTTTTTCCGGCCGGCGCTGCAGGACGACCGCCGCCAGCAGGCCCAGGATCGTCAGGGCGAGTCCAAAATACACAGAGAGGGGCCTGTACCGCATGACCACCTCGTGGCGGCCCGCGGGTACTACCACTCCGCGGATCACCGTGTTCACCTTCCAGATTCCCTGGTAGCGGCCGTCCACCTGGGCCGTCCACCCGGGGTACCAGTTGTCGCTGACCACCAGGAGGCCCCTGCAGGCCATCTCCACTTTGACCCGCACCGACGAGGGCCGCTCCTCGACAGCCGTCACCTTGTCCTCACCGCCGCACTGATCGAGAGGCGGTCCGTTACGCACTAGCAGCGCGGTGGTCCGCAGGTCGAAGGTCCAGTCGTTCACCATGGTGGCGCCGTTCCATTCATTGGGGGCCAAAATGGTCCGATGCACGGTCCAGGCGCGCGGAAAGGCCGCCGGGTTTTTGTACACTTTGATGCCCGACTTGCCCCAGAACACCTCCTGCAGTCCCTCGCGCGTGGGGGTTCGGCTGACGGTGTAGTTGACGCCGTACATCCGCTGGACACGATTCCTCCACCAACTGCCCAGTTCGGACGTGGCGGTGAGCATGCTGGCGGTCATGCCCGCCGAGGTATCGATGTGGTACCAGTCGCCGAAGGTGAAGACAATGTCTTTGTCGTTGATCTCGACGCGCTTGGGATCGGGCTGGTGGCGCAGATAATCGGCGATGTCCAGGGTGTCATACAACAGCTTTACCGGCGCCATACGGTTGGCGTCGCGCACGTGGGCCCAGCCGGACCCCACCTCGTTCCCCTGTTCGATGATGAGCAGGAGGCCGCGCATGGCGAGCGCCCCGCGGCGCGCCACGTAGCCGCGGCCCCAGGCGTGATAGACGCCGGCCAGCATCACGGCCAGCAGGGCGGTCATGCCCGGCCGTGAATCCCCGTCCAAAACGCCGCTGGAAATGGCCGGTTTGAGGTAGCTCATCAGCAGGAACAAGCCGAGGGTGATGGCGCCGAACCAGATCAAACCCTTGATGATGGCGCGCCGGCGGGGCGGGTCGTTCCCGGCGAAGAGGCGGTCGGCGCCAAGGGCCACCAGCGCCGCGGCGGCGCAGTGGAAGACCGACAACGCGACAATGGGCGCGCGCGATTTCTCGACCAGCGGGAACAGCGCATAGAGCCAACCATACAGCGCATCGAATCGCGCCATGGCGTAGAGCAGCGCGCAGATTCCCAGGAGCAGAAAGAAGCGCACCTCGCGCCGGCCAAAGGCGCTCCACACGGCGAAGATGGCGAGGCTCAGGGCCACCGCTCCCATGAAGGGATCGCTGCGCAGCCCGCCGCCCCCCGGAATCACCACGTGGAGCAGATCGGTGGGGCGCAATCCGCTGTCCTCGTGCTCCGGGTATTGGACCTTGTCCTTCCAGGTCAAAGCGCCGGTGGCGGTCCACCGCTTGGCCCACCTGCCGTATTCGCGGGCGGGCAGCGACTGCACTCCGCTTACCAGGACCATGACGCCGAAGACGATTGTCAGACGAACGGCCAGGTCCCTGCGGAACCTGCTCCGTACCAGTTCGACCAGCCCCACTCCGGCGGCCGCGAGCGTCAAGGCGAGGGGCGGCGCGTGATGACCGCTCAACCAGGAAAGCCCCAGGGCCACGCCCGCCCAGGCGGCGCTTTTCAAGGGCGCGCGCCCGCGGAGAGTCCGCAGAAGAAAGAGGAAGACCAGGGGCGCCCAGATTCCGGACGCGAGATGCTGCGGCCATTCCGTGTTGCCGCAGAAGCCGGCGGTGGCATAGAAAATGGCGCCGATCACGGCCGCTGCGGCGGAACACTCCAGGTCGATGAAGAACCAGTAGGCGAACAGCCCCGCCGCACAGTGGATCAGCACGAACCACAAGTGTACCCAGGGCAATTGAATCAGCCCGTCGCGAACCGGCGCCAGGGCCAGGAGAAAGGTGAACGGGCTGGCGACGCCAGGCTGAACCTGCCCGATGAGCGATTGGCCGAACCACTCATAGGGGTCCCACAGCAACACGTACCAGTGCCGGATGGCGAACACCTGCGCCTGGAGCCACGGCATGACCTGGTTAGAGAGGTCGGGACTGGCGAGGAAGGTGTACTGTTTGGTGAGCGCCAGTTTCCAGAAAACCGAGACGACGCCCAGAATGACGAGAAGAGGCGGGGCAAGTCTTGGTGGCAGCGGTTTCTTGTTCAACCGTCCACGCTAGCACGGAAAAGCTGGCGCAAGGGCGTAAATAGCTCGGGGCACGATCCGCGAGAGGGCAAAGCGGGTACAGGCACGAAGTTTCGCAAAGACGGCGAAATTCGAGCCAGTCCCCGCTTTGGGGTGGCGTACGGAACTACTTCTTCGTGGCGGGAGGGGGCGTTTCGGGCTTGTTCGGATCTACCACGTCGCCGTAATGGATGGTAGATTTGCCGACGTACCGCTTGTAATCCCGGTATCTCACGACCATGCTGATGCGCTGGTTCTCGCCGCTCTTGAAGTGCAGCGTGTCGTCGGCGCGGGTGTAGGTGGGGAACCAGTATTTGCCGTCGACCTGCTCGCGGTAGGTCTCGAACTTGGGGAACTGATTGTCGCTGCTCTTCTTGATGACTCCCACGCCTTTGCCGTAGGTCTTGACGATCTGGAGATCGCGGTCGTCCACCCAGATCTGGCCCTCGAAATACCGCTTGCCCGTCACCAACTTCTTGGGCTTGACGGAGAAGACGTAGCAGCCGATCTCGTCCACCTTCTCCTTGCCCAGATAGTCGACCTGGTAATCGGGCAATTCGTCCGTAGTCATTACGAAGGGCTGGACGTTGCGGAGGTCCTGCTCGTCCTCGGGCGTCAGGAGGATATTTTGGAGCGAGGGCACGGGCGCCTTGGTGACGTGCTCGACGCGCTTGCCGCGATCGTCGAAGGTGACGTCCTCCGTCACCTCCCACTTGTGGCCGGTGGGATTCCCGTTGGAATCGAGTTCCTCCAGCTTCCAGCTTTGGGTGAAGGTGTAGTTGTCCCGCGCTTTGGAGAATTCGGTCTCCTTGGCGGCGAACTTCTTGACGACCTCGTCTACGTTGATGTTGTCGGCCTTGGGGTCCGCTGCCCAACCGGGCAGGCAGACGGCCGCGAGTGCGGCGGATAGAACGATTGCGCGCATTTACCCCTCAAATCTCGTTGGACGAGCTCATTTGCCTAACAGTTTCTTGGCAATGGTCATCAGTTGGATGTTGCTGGTTCCTTCGTAGATGCGTCCGATCTTGGCGTCCCGGTACAGCTTCTCGACCGGGTAATCCTTCGTAATCCCAACACCGCCATGGACTTCGATGGCTTTGGAGGCGGCCTTCTCGGCGATCTCGGAGCTGTAGTATTTGGCCATGGCGGCTTCGGCGAGGAAGGGCAGGCCGGCGTCCCGGAGCCGGGCGGCATTGTACACGAGCAGACGGGCCGCCTCGATCTCGGTGGCCATGCGGGCCAGTTCGAACTGGACCCCCTGGAACTCCCCGATGGTTTTGCCGAACTGCTTCCGCTCACGAGCGTAGGCCACGGCATAGTCCAGCGCTCCGCGGGCGAGCCCGATCATCTGCGCGCCGATGGCGATACGGCCCTCGTTCAGCGTCTCGATGGCGATTTTGTACCCTCGGCCCACCTCGCCCATGACGTTTTCGCGCGGCACGCGGCAGTTGTCCAGGATCAGCTCGCAAGTGGAAGATGCGCGCAGCCCCAGCTTGTCCTCTTTTTTGCCGACCTGAAAGCCGGGGAACTCCCGCTCCACCAGAAAAGCGGTGACGCCGCGATATCCGGCATCGGGGTTGGCATTGGCGAACAGGAGGAAGAAACCCGCCTCGTTGGCGTTGGTAATCCACAACTTACGGCCGTTCAGGAGGAAGTGGTCGCCGCGGTCCTCCGCCCGGCTGGCCATGGCGAACGCATCCGACCCGGAGCCGGCCTCGGAAAGGGCGTACGATGCCACGGTGTTTTCGGCCAGGCGGGGCAAGTATCGGGTCTTCTGTTGTGGGGAGCCCCAGCGCAGCAAGGCATTGTTGCAGATGGTGTTCTGGACATCCACGATGACCCCCGCCGAGGGGTCCACGGCGGAGAGTTCCTCGACGGCGAGGATCGCCTGGAAGAACGAGCCGCCCTGTCCTCCGTACTCCTCCGGGATCTCGATCCCCATCAGCCCCATCTCGAAGAACTGGCGGATGATGTCCTTGCGGAAGACGCCGGCCTCGTCCATCTCGCGGACGTAGGGCCGGATTTGCTCCCGGGCGAACTGGCGCACGGTGGTCTGAAAGAATTTTTCGTCCTCGTTGAGGGCGGTAAGCGGTTGCGGAACGGTGTCCATGCGTGGAGTGGCGGGCATGGATGAATGGTACACCAAGAAGAGGGGGGCGGGGCTTCCGCCCCGCACCACCAACGTCTACTTGTGCAGCAGGGCCGAAGCGAGTTCGCGGCCTTGCGACTGCGCTACTCCGGCGTGGGTGATATAGCCGTTGTAAGTGTTGACGCCCATGCGGAGCGCCGGATGGGTTTCACATGCGCCCTCCAGGCCCTTGTTCGCCAGTTCCATCAGGTACGGGAAGGTGGCGTTGGTGAGGGCGAAGGTGGAGGTGTGGGGGACTGCGGCGGGCATATTCGACACGCAATAGTGCAGCACGCCGTCCACGAAATACGTGGGGTCCGTGTGGGTGGTGGGGTGGGAAGTCTCGAAACACCCTCCCTGGTCGATGGCGACGTCCACCACTACGGCGCCGCGCTTCATGGTGGCGATCATTTCGCGGCGCACCAACTTGGGAGCGGAAGCGCCCGGAATCAGTACCGAGCCGATCACCAGGTCCGCTGTTTTGAGACTCTCGCCAATGGTCCAGGAGTTGGAAGCCACGGTGACCAGCCGTCCTCCGAAGATGTCGTCCAACTCGCGCAGGCGGTTCAGGTTCTTGTCGATCATGGTGACCTGGGCGCCCATCCCGATGGCCATCTTGGCGGCGTTGGTACCCACCACGCCGCCGCCCAGAATGACGACGTCGGCGGGCGCCACGCCGGGGACGCCGCCGAGCAGGATGCCGCGGCCGCCGTTCGGCTTTTCCAGGTATTGCGCGCCGACCTGCACGGCCATGCGTCCCGCCACTTCGCTCATGGGAGTGAGGAGCGGGAGCGAGCCGTCGGTTTCCAGGATGGTTTCATACGCCACCCCGTTGACCCGCGCGGCCAGCAACTGGTCGGTCAACTCCGGCAAGGGCGCCAGGTGCAGGTACGTGAAGAGGATCAGGCCCGGGCGAAAATAGCCGTACTCGGCCGGCTGCGGTTCCTTCACCTTCACGACCAGGTCCGCTTTGCGCCACACTTCGGCGGGACTTTGCAGGATGGCCGCGCCGGCCTGCATGTACTCGCGGTCGGAGATGGAACTGCCCTCGCCGGCGTGGCTCTCCACCAGGACCTCGTGGCCCGCCTCGCGGAGCGCGGTGACGCCGCTGGGTACCAGACCCACGCGCGTTTCGTGGTCTTTGATCTCTTTGGCAACGCCGATTATCATGACGGCCCTCCGAAGATTCAGCTTAACACCACTCAGAGGTGGGGAGGGCTATTTTTCCGCCTCCAGAATGCGAATCATCGAGGCCGCCGCCATGGTCCGCACCCCATTGTGAGGATCGTCGAGAAGGAACTGGAGCTTGGGCAGGGTGGTGCGGGAGTTGCCGCGCCGGCCGAGGGCTTTCGCCGCGGCCGCGCGGACAGCCCAATTGTCGTCCGCCAGCGCCCATTCGAGCAGGGTGACGGCGTAGGGACCGGGGTCGTCGGCGAGGGCGTTGGCGGCCAGAGCACGGCCGGGCGCTCCTTTCTCCCGGAGCGCCGTTTCGGCGACCACGAGTCCCGTCGATGCCGGGCCGAGCAGCGCGCCCGCCGCTTCCCTGGCCCCCATGAACGCCAGGGTCCGGGGATGACGGAATTTGTTGCGGGCATCGCGCATGGCGGAGGCGACCATGCCGGGCGAATCCTTGCGCTCGCCGGAGAGCACGGCGATGAGCATGGGCTCGCCGCTGGAATCGCCCATTTTCGACAGCGAGAGTGCGGCCGAAAAGGCGACCTCCCCAGTGTCGTTGAGGGCCTGTTTCAGGTAAGGGATGGCTTCGCGCGCGTTCATTTCGCCCAGCACGGTGGCGGCGGTCTGGCGCACGACGGTATCGCTGTCCTGAAGACCGTTTTCGACCATGTGGACCGCCTCGGGGTTGTCGGCGCCGAGGGATCCCAGGGCGGCCAGCGCCTGCCGCCGGTGGTCCGGGTTCCCATCTGTTAATGCCTTGCGGAGAACGCTCCAGGCGGCGTCCGCGGCGGGAACCGCAGGCGCCGCGGGCATGGAAACAATTGAGGTGATCGCGAGAATTAATACGCGGGCTATCATCTCACACGAGCGGGCAAGCGTAGGGCCGAGGGGCGCTTCCGCACACTCGCGAAGATTAACGTGTTTACATCTGGGGCATGGAAGAAACAACAATAGAGGTATGGAAATCCTGGGTTCCGGAGCGACGGGGAGGCGGCCGGCATTCGCACTGGGCGTGGATGGTGCGAATATCATTCGGAAAATCGCCAGCGCGAAGGGTGTGGACTTGAGTTCGATCCAAGGTTCTGGCCCCGGCGGACGCATTGTCGCCCGCGATGTTGAGTCAACTGCGGCGACTCCCGCGTCCACACCGGCGCGAATGCTCCCCCCAAGGTCTGAGTAGATTCTGTCACCGGCTACGCCGGGCCCATTACCAACAACTTCTGCGACAGCAAACCGGAGGGTGACGTTCGGAGGAAGGATATACGGAAAGAATCCGTAGGCACGGACAACAGGTTGATACCAGGACAAGTTCGGCGAGCCTTTTGTGCGCCCGCGCCAGTAATTCCAATTTTCGATGC
>JAIQFU010000284.1 GCA_020073115.1 Terriglobia bacterium | reverse complement strand
GGCGACTAATCTCAGATTTTCCGCTTCTCGCTCTCTGGGATATCGGCACAGGCTGCAAAGCGGGGACTGGATCGAATTTCGCCGTCTTTGCGAAACTTCGTGCGTGTCCCCGGTTTGCCCTTTTCACGGATCGTACTGCGCGGTATTTGCGCCGCAGACCGCCAGAATCGACTGCTGCATTCCTAGCGGCTCCGCCATTTCGAGGGCCACGTCCGGGCAGTGTGCGCGGCCAACGGCTGGGACTACGATGCCGTCCGCCGCGGGTGAAAGCGGCGCCCCGATTGACCGGGCCGGGAGTATCGGAGATAATCCCCCTGGTATCCCAATATGACCCGAAGAACCCTGATTGCCGCATCGACCGCGGCCGCCGTGGGAGCGCCGGCGGCTGAACAGCCCCAATCCCAAAGATCCCTGTACGAGGTGCGTATTTTCCGGTTGCGCAACGGCGCCGAGAATCAGCGTCAGAGGACGGTGGCGTTTCTGAGGGCCTACGCGCCGCTTGTCAAACTCGCCGGCGCCGGTCCGGTGGCCGCTTTCTCGAGCTTGATCGCGGAGGACACCCCGTATCTGCTTGCCATGACGGCCTTCAAGGGTTACGCCGACATGGAGGCCTGCCAAACCAAACTCCACGCCAACCCCGACTATCTCAAAGCTCGTGCTGCCTGGTATTCCGCCGGACGGCCCTACGAGCGGGAAGAGGTGAGGCTGCTGGCCGCGTTTCCAGGCTTCCCGGTGATGACGCCGCCGCCCACAGAGGGGCGAAAGGCCTCGCGCGTTTTCGAAATGCGTACCTACGAATTGGAAAGCGCGGCGGCAGTGGAGCGGAAGATCAAAATGTTCGAAGTGGGCGAGACAGCGATCTTCGTCAGGGCGGGAATGCTGCCCGTCTTCTTTGGCGAGACGGTCTTCGGCCCCAATGCGCCGAGTGTGGTTTACATGCTCGGCTTCGACGATCTGGCCGCGCGCGAGAGCACGGGGCGCATCTCCGGCGCCGACCCCGAATGGAAGAAACTGGGCGAACAGTTCCCCGACGTCGCCACGGTTCCGAAGCTGAGCATCTCGTTCCTGAGTCCCCTGGCGTTCTCGGACGTGCGATAGACCGCCCGCATCAGCCGCGTCCGGAGCAGCGTGGGGGGGTGGGGGGGTGGGCGGTTGTTGCCGGTTGCGCCGCCCACCATGGGTTGGCGTGAAGACGCAGTATTGCGCCTTGTCTGGAGCACCGAAGGAATGCTATGACCATCAAGCTGTAGTGCTCGGGTTCATTCTTTCAGCCATCCGGCGCCGGAGCAATCCCGGCATTGGTTAGCGATGGCCGGATAACCGACGTATATGGGAACGGCCAATCGATGGGCAAAGCGCCATTGGCCGGAATCTACGTTCCGTAAGGAGCTGGCGGCATTTGGCCGGCGGGCTCTCGCCCCACTAGCCGTCGGACTTTCCGGCGTCGGCCGCCTTTTGCCGCGCCTTCTTCTCGCGCCGCGGCAGGCGGGATTTGTTCTTCTTCGGCAATCTCGGTATCTTCGAAGATTTCCTTCGGGGCGCGGCTTCGCCCGCGGGTTCCGGGACCGCAGCCTCTTTCTTGGATTTTTTGTCAGCCACTTTTGCGCCACTTACCGAGCCGCCTTCGGCGGCCTTCTTCTTGTCTGCCATAACGTCCTCTTGTCCGGCGAAATTCCTTGAGATCCGTATACGAGCGTAGCATCTTCACGCGATTTGATCCTGGTGAAATTGATCCGGCGGCTCTGCCTCCCCATCCGTCGGTTTCTTTCGTGCTAGAACGGAAGAGAAATGCGCGCGAGTGGAGCGGATACGGCCGGCGCGGGAAACCGCAAAAGACTTCTGCTGATCAGTAATTCGATTTGCCACGGCAGGCCGTACCTGGACCACTGCGCGGATGCGATCCGGCAATTTCTCGGCGACGGCGCCACCGTCACGTTCGTGCCCTACGCGGCGAAAGACTGGGACGGTTATGCCCGCCAGGTTCGCGGCGCGCTAGCCGGCTTCGGACTCAAGATCGAAAGCGTCCATGAAACCGGCCCATGGCCGCACACGCTGCCGGCCAACCCGGCCCTCTTTGTAGGCGGCGGGAATACCTTCCGGCTCTTGAAGACCCTTCAGGACGGCGGGCTCCTCGGTCAGATCCGGCGGAGAGTCCTCGACGGAATGTTGTACATGGGGTCGAGCGCGGGCGCGAACCTCGCCTGCCCCACCATCAAGACCACCAACGACATGCCGATCGTACAGCCGGCCAATTTCAACGCCCTGGGCCTTGTGGGTTTCCAGATTAATCCGCACTACATCGACGCCGACCCCGGTTCCAGGCACATGGGCGAAACACGGGAAAAACGGATCGCCGAATTCCACGAGGAGAACGACCAGACCGTGATCGGGCTTCGCGAGGGCTCCTGGATTGTCGTGGACCAGGACCGAGCTACGCTGCACGGCGAGACCGGCGCCAGGGTCTTCGTGAAAGGGAATCCGCCTGCCGAGTGGGATCGAGCGATCGACTGGCCGGCGTGACAGGGTTCAGCGAATTTCCAGGATTTCCAGATTGATCGCGGCCGTTGCGCCGGGAGCGATTTCCGCCTCCGTGGCACGCGGTCGCGCACGCCACAATGCATCCATGCTCTCCGGAGTCGGGAACACCTCAGTCTCGCTCGCCACCACGTAATACTTCCCCGGCGGCAGCGTGCCGGAGAGGAACGTTCCAGTCTGGTCCGTGCGCCCGGCGACCAGCACAGTCGAAAGCGCCGCCGGCGAACGCGCGCTCTCCGGTATCATGTACACCCACGCCTGCAAAACCGGCGCCCCCTCCCCGTCCGCCACTCCGGCCCGGATGGACCCGCCCTCGCGCGCCAGCACAACGCGCAACACCGCGCCGCTTGAGACGCCAAAACGCAGGGGTTCCTGAAGCACGCTCTGCGCGCCATAACTGATGTCCTTGACGTATATGCCTCTCGGCGTTCCGCTGACCTTCACTTCGTAATCGCTGGCTGTGAGCCTGGGAATGTAGAATGGGCCGGCTTCAAGAGGGAATGAGATCTGCTGGGAGAGGCCGTCGCCAAGGCTCCGGATCGACATCGTCAGCTTGCCTTCCGGCGTTTTCTCCGGGGCTTCGCCGGCCCACAACACCTCCGCGGCTGGAGGCGTGCCCGGTCCGGCGTGGACTTTGAGGTCCTGCCGGTCTCCGTCCCTGACCGAAATCAGGGTCCAACTCCCTTCGGAGGCCCCGCTGGCCACCGTCAGGCGGTAGTCTCCGGAGTGGAGATTGCAGATTCGGAAACGGCCGTTGCCTGCGGACCTCAGCAAGGGAGCGCCGCCGCTCGGCCCAACCTCCGCGAATTCAAATTCGATTTCCCCAGGCCGGCCCTCTTCGTCCAGGACGCCATCGATGCAGTACGCTGGCGAGTTTTTCAGGCGTATGTTGACGCCTTCTCTGCGCTCGCCAGCCCGCGGGATGATGGTTTCGGCAGCCTGAAGGGACTCCGTCCCCGGAAAATAGGCGGGAATCAAAACCGGTTTTCGTTCTCTCGGCTCCAACGCATAGGACGTGAAGGGCCGCCATCCCTTCGCCATCAGCAGGTAGGAACGCCCCGGCATCAGCCCCGTGGTCGCGTATTCGCCCCGCTCGTTGGCCGGGATGGGGGAGCCGGCGTAGTAACCAAGCTCGCCGGCGCGATATTCTTTGCGGACGACGAATACCTGCGCACGCGGAACGGGTTCGCCGTTCTCGTCGATGATTCTTCCGGAGACCATCACCCCGGCCGGCGCAACCAGATCCACGGAGATGTCCTGTCCGGGCGCCAGGCGGATCAGCCTGCCCTGCGTGACCGCGTTCCCGGCCGCCACGGCGCTTACGGAATAATCGCCCGGCGGAAGGTTGGCAATGCGGTAGCGGCCTTCCGCATCGGGCCGGGCCGGGAGACCCACACCTTTACTGCTGATGGCGATTACCGCCACATCCTTCGGAAGCGCGCCGGCCGTATCTGTGCGGACCACGCCGGAAATGGAGCCGCGGGCGGGAGTCTGCGCCCAAACAGCCTGGATGACGGCGCCGAGGCACCATACGCAAACGGCTGCGAAGAAGCGTCTCATCACCCGGATAGTAACACTGGAAACTGGCAGCGGCCGGAGCCTGCAATCCGGATCGGTGTAGCCTCAGGTCCGTAACGAAGCTCAAACTTGCGGCTTCCACGCGCATCCGCGCAGCCGCCATTGTTCTTCAAAGAACAGGACTACGGCCCGCTGAAATGTCGGCTGGTAGGGCGTAGAGCTATGGTCGCCGTCACATTCGCCGGCGCGCGCGGTTGGAATTGCTTTGAGGAGCCCGGAGATCTTCAGATTGGCGCCATCTGCCTTCCCATTGAGTATCAGGACCGGTATCTCGACTCGCTGGAGGGGTTCGGCGGGTACACTCTGCATGAGGGCGCCACGAATGACGGCCACCATCACTCTCGGATCGGTCCCCGTGACCCGGCATCCTATGAGGTTCGCCGAGGCGAGGTGTCCTGGAACCATTTCCCCCTTTTCCAGGATTTTTGCGCCCTCCTCCAACCACACCCGGGCAGTAATCGGACGAGGTACGGAGTCTGGAACCGGCCAACTCTTCGGAAAGTCCATAACATGTTCTTCGATGGCGTAGTCTCCGAACCCCGCGAGAATGGCGGATTTCACCTGGGGCGGGCGCAGCACAAGCAGGCGCGCGGCGACGCCGGCTCCCATCGAGAAGCCGATCACGTCAACGGCATCCAGACGGAGGTGGTCGATAAGTGCCACGACGTCCCGGGCCATTGCTGAATTCTCATAGGCGGCTTTCTCTCTGGGCTTGTCGGACCCCCCAAAACCACGCATGTCCGGCAGTATCGTGCGAGCGCCTGCCGCCAGCAGTGCGCGCACCATGCCCGGCCGTCCTTAGAGGGGAGGATTGGGAAGCGGAAGCGCTCTCCCAAACACTTGCCGGAACATCTCTTGCCGCTTTTCCGCCAACGGAAGAATACGCTCGAACTCGCCGAACTGGCCCAGGCCATCGAGATAACCTCCATGCAGGAGGATGACGGCCGGGCCCTCACCCTCGTCATGGTAGGCGATTCGGATCCCATCAAAAGATGTGAAAGTGTTCATTCAGCGCCTCTCAAACGCAGAAAAGCCCGCGCGGAGTTTCTTGCGAACAGCTGTGTTCAGATTGGTTTGTCAGGATTCCCCATGCTAGCAGACGGCCGAGTCCGCGGCTCTCCAGGCGCCGGCCGCTGCGGCGCCGGTTCGGACGACGCTGATCTCAACAGTAAGATGGCCCCATTCGCGGAGAAGGTCAGTCGGGCAGATCAGGGCCTCAAGCAAGCTCTGCTTCTTGATCTTCAAGGATTTTTGTGGTGTGCCCGGGGTGATTCGAACACCCGACCTTCTGGTTCGTAGGTGGAAGGTAAGGCGTACGCCTGCATTCGCCGCGTAATGCTTTGGTCGACTTGCGTCAAATCGGCGTTCGCGGCGAGCCGCGTTGTACGCTGATTTCCGCTGTGGTAGCGGTCATGGTAGCGGTCACAGACACCTTCCGAGGGCGACCTGTAGTTGAGCCCTGCGCCCGTTGTTGGCTCGCGACTTGAGATTTGACGGCAAGCCCATCAACGAGCAACCTGCCAGTTCTTGGATGGGGAAAATTCAATTTCTCAAGCGGGACCTGTTGCTGACCCCCTCCGGCGCGAAGTGACACGCGCCGCGGTGGTCTGAACACTGTTGGGGGGCAGCGTCGAATCAGCGGAACACATGGGCTACACCTCGCAACCGCCGCCGCGGGAACGAAAAGTAGCGTTTGGGGAAAGTACCCCGGTGCGCTCAACCCCCGTCAGAGCCCCGGGGGTTCGTCGCCCTCGAAATACGGGTCATATCCACTGAAAAGAAGGTTCTCCAGGCGATCAGCATCGCCGATGACGTTGCTCGGAATCCTCTTCCTTTCAACCTCCAGGAAATCGCGAAGGCCGTTAACCGCCACCGCCACCGATCTATGGTTCAGAGGGTCTCGTTTCGTTAGAACCGCATACTCCCTTACGGCTTCCCAGAAAGCCTTGAACTGCGCAAGGGGATACCGGCGTTTGTCCGAAAGACCATCCTGAAAATCGGCCCACCGCTCCGCGACCTTGGCCGCCAAACGCTCCTTCTCCGAAATCGGCGCTTTCATTCCTCTGCGGCCAGGGCCGCTGATCCCGCATTGTAATCGTCGGCGCCCAAGGCGAGGGAGCCCGTCGGGGCAAGATGTTGGCCGGCGGCGGGTGGCCGCGGTGCATGAAGAAATCGAGCAGGAACAAGAAAGCGCCCAAGCGGGTGCTGCGACTGCCGGATCTAGATTACGCGAAGGGCGCGGTTCTGAATACGCTCGGCTCGCCGGAATCGAAGCGGGCCTACGAGTTCGCCATTGATGATTTCGTGGCTTGGTACTGCTCGGAGCCGAGGCTGGCATTCAGCAAAACAGTTGTGCTGCGCTACCGGCTCGAACTGGAAAGCCGACGGCTCGCACCGGCGACGATAAACCTCCGCCTGGCGGCCGTGCGCCGGCTTGCCTACCAGCCGCCGATATCGGGCTCCTGAGCCCGGAACTGGCCGCCGGAATCCGCCGCGTGAAAGGCGCGAAGCGTATCGGCGTCCGGCTTGGGAACTGGCTCACCGCGGAGCAAAGTCGAGCCTTGCTCCAGACACCGGATTTAGAAAACCTAAAAGGCCGTCGCGACCGGGCCGTGGCCTTTTGCTAGGCTGCGGACTTCGGCGGAGCGAGGTCGCCGACCTGCGGCTCGAACACCTCCAGCAGCGAGAAGATCACTGGGTCATCGCCGACCTGATAGGCAAGGCGGCGCACATCCGAACCGTTCCCATTCCTGACTGGGCCAAGGCAGCCATCGATCTGTGGCTCGCGGCAGCGAAAATCACGGTGGGTCCGCTGTTCCGTTGCGTTAGCCGGAAGGGCACGGTCTGGGGCGCCAGAATCACGGAGAAGGTGATCTGGCACGTCGTCAAGGATTCGGCGGCGAAGACGCGG
>JAIQFU010000283.1 GCA_020073115.1 Terriglobia bacterium | reverse complement strand
ACTCGTTCCCGGCAAGCGCCTTCGCGAGGCCAATGAGGCTTTCGTCATGCGCTTCGGCAAGGAACTCGACAGTGCGATGGACCTCCCGACCATACAAGCTGAAGCGTACAAGAAAGCGTTGGATCAGTTTCTCTGCAATACGACTGTACAGTCTACGTTGCTTGCACCCCTCGATGGCACGTCGGAGTTTGACTGGGAGCTTTTCAGAGGTATCTGGAGCTCGATTGGTATTACCGGCGAGGACCGGCTCCCAGTGCTGCCTGTCGACTTCGACTGGGAAAAGGTTGGTTAGCGGTATCGGGAATCTATCGATCGCCAGGTGTTGGCGGACCCAGATCTTCGACCCGTCATCGCGACTCTCGCGGCCCTCGCGGCCCTACGCAGTGCCGAAGCAACCCGGTGAAGTATGTTCCCCGACTCCGGTCCCTGACGTGCTCCGGTTCGAGAACTGAGGAGATGCCATGAACAACCTCGCGGCAGGGCTTATTCTTACGCTTCTCGGTCCGGCCGTAGCCGCGGCGCAAACGCCTGAACCGCAGGCATCCGGCGCAGACAGGTTGGCGATTACCCCGGCGTCTATGCCGGAAACTCCTATCTCGACGAAGCAGTTGATCGTCAACATCCTGCATGACCAGAAGCCAGTCTGGACCTTTCCGTGGAAGGCGGTCCAGGGGCAACATTGGAAGCCCGTCGTGGGTGTTGCTCTCGGAACGGCGGCGCTGATCGCCTTGGACCCTCACGTCGAGCCCTATTTCCACGACAACCCTGGATTCAGCGCCTACAAGACCGGACCCTTGCGCGGCCGGAACACGACTCTGGCGATTACCCTGACGCCTGTTGCCTTTTATATGGCGGGTCTCGCAAAGCACAATACTCACACACAAAATACGGGAATCCTGGCGGCAGAGGCCGTCGCCGACACCCAAATCGTCAGCTTCGTCACGAAGCACGCAATCGGGCGATTGATGCCCAGCGACATCTTCCCGCACGGAAACCTCACCGACACATGGTTCAAGTACAAGGGCACCTTCACCAATGGTGGCAGTTTTCCATCCGGACATACCGCGTCTGCTTTCGCGGTGGCGACTGTGCTCTCAGGGCGTTACCGCGAGCATCGGTGGGTGACCTGGGTCGCTTATGGAGCCGCGACAGCGCTATCCCTAACACGACTTCCGGACCAGGCGCACTTTCCCTCCGATATCTTCATCGGGGCCGCTCTCGGTTATGGCATCGGTCACTTCGTCGTTCTGCGAAAGTAGATTTCGGGCCATAGCCCATAGCAAGAGCCCCACCCCACTGCTGGAGTACCGAAGCGAGATTCACGAACAGGGCGTGGACGGCCGCGCGGGCGGGCAGCACACATCGGATGGCTATGCACACTTGGTAGGCTCAGCTGGGATAGGCCGATTGGCAAAAGCGGGTTGGCATCGGTGCGGCGGGCGGGGCCGCCGTTGGAGCCCTGGCGGGCCACGGCAAGGGCGCGGCGATTGCGGCCGCTGCTGGCGCGGGTGCGGGGGCGTAGTACGACCGTCACGAGAAGAAGAAGGGGCGATGAACCGCAGGTCTTACACGTTAGCGGTGCGGAACAGCCGCCCGTCGAAGAAGTCGGCGCGCCCTACGGCTTGGCTATAGCCCCGGTTCTTGATCTTCACCCAGGTGGTCGCCGTAGGGCACGGCCTGCCGCCAGTAGTTACTCGACGAATTTCTCGGCGAATCACACCCAAGTCCAGTTTTGCCGGACTCCCGCTGCCGTCCACTGGAGTTGCATCGAAGTACCGAAAGGTGGGCCGCGAAAACCAAGCGGCATTCCCTCCTGGGAAGTGCGAAGGGCGTTTCATCTGGCCCGCAATGCAATCGAGCGCCCTTCCTCAATCCAGCCGGCGCCGGCAGCAGTTCCAACAGCGCCAGCCGCCGCGACACCCAGCTCACGCTGCGATGAAACCGCCGCGACACTCCTCCAGCCCGAGCGGGTTGAGATGCCCGACTATTTAGCCGGCCTCGCGTTGTGATCGTGCCATTTCCAAGGTGAGGAAACTGCTCGCTCTGGCCGCCCACCCGACTTCAGCTTCTGCACGGGATCACGCGCAAAGAATGCGACGCCCAGCCAAAGGTCAATCCCAGCGGAAACGCAAACTCAGGGCGGAGATCTGGCACTGACGGGGTGAACGTTCAGCGTGCCCCACTCGCTGAGGTTCAGGCTACGGCGGGGAGTTGTTCCACTTCGACGCAGTCGACGAGATTCTCCACGGTATCGAGGGCGTCCCTATGTACCGGAAGCATGATGTGGAGCGTTCCGGGGTTTGTTGCAGCCGCGAACTGTACGGATGAATGGCCGCCCTCCCGGTGATCACTGGCGATAGTTCCACAAGAGCTCGACTTCCGCGCCGCCGATTACGTGCGTGTCCTGATACGCATAACGGCCATAGCCGGGCCGGTCTCGCTCGCCCCATGCGCCCGATTGCACGGTGGGGAATCCGGCCTTCGACCACTCCACGCCGGCGCGCTGAATATCGGGTACCGCAAATGCGATGTGGTGGATGCCCTCGCCGTACTTATCCATGTGGTTCATATATGTGGTGGGGCCTTTGGTCGGCTGGATCCACTCATATTCCACCTTGCCGTGCTTCTGCCATCCCAGGTTCGCGTCGAAATCGCCCGGAGCCCCGTGGTATCGCTGGTCCCATATGGCGGGATGGGTGAACGTCATCCCGGGGAATCCGAGGCGCGCCCAAAATTGCGACACCGCCGGCAGGTCGCGAACCACGAACGCATATTGGGCCACCCGCGTAGGGTTCGGGAGGGCGGCTGGCGGCGCGAGCGAGCCGGTATACTCCCCAGGCGGCGCGTAGATCAGGCCGAGAACGTATTTGCCCGGCGCCTCCGTGTCGAACAAAACGTAGCGTCCCGCCCCGTCGTCCATCCGCCGGTCCGCCAGCAGACCGACGCCGAGCCCTTTCAGCCGGGCTACCTCCGCGTCCAGAGACGCTTCGGTGGGAACGCGGTGCACCAGCGCGAACACGCCCTGGCCGTGCTTCTCGCGAAATGCGGCAAAGGCGGAGTTTTGCTGGAGCGGCTGAACGAAATCGACGATCACGTCTCCCAATCGCGCTACGGACCATCGGCCGTCGCGGGTTTGTTCGCTGTCCGGCCGCGCAGTGAGGATGCCAACCTTCTGCCAGCCCGCCACGGCGCGGCCGATATCGTCAACCACCCAGAAGACCCGGTCCACATGCCGGTAGAACTCCGGCAGTTGTGCGAGCGCGGGCACAGCAGCCAACAGCGTGATTACCATCTTGCGCATATAGCTGGCATGATTTCACAATTTCGCCGCGCGATCCAGGGCAAAGTGACATCGCCGCGCGCCCCGGCTATTCCGGAATGGTCCGGGTGCTGACGAGCGAGACTTTCCCCGGAACGGAATTCTCCACGCTGGTGCTCAACAGCGCCTGGAAATATCTGGGCAGCGACTTATGATCCGGCGATCCGTTCGTTAGAGCCGTCCTGAGTTCCGCCAGTCTGTCGGCATTGGTCAAGTATTCAATCGCCGCCTGGGACCCCTCGGTGTATATGCCGTAAAGGAGGAGAACGCGCTGGTTCCGGCGCTCGTTGGGCAGCATCAGGACCAAAGCGTAGTCGCGGCTCAACTTCCCCGTGACCGGATCGAATTCGGGGCGGTATACGGACTGCTCGCCGGGCAAGGGCTTCTTATTGGAGATCACGCCGTTGTGGAACTGGAAGCCGTCGGTGTATAAGAAGATGCGGCCGCTCCAGGCCTGATTCCCGCCTAAAAGAATGGTATTGCCGCTCTTGACCGTTTCGTAGTCCACCAGCCGGCCGCTGTTGGCGCGCATCTTCTGCCCGGCGCTAGCGAGGAAATCGGAGATGTCCAGAAGGCCCAGAGATTCTCCGATGGCGGTGAAATCGGTCAGATCGGGCACGAAACGGAACTGGGGCAATTCCCGAAAGTGGATCGTGTCGCGGAATTCGGGAATCTTCTCTTTATCGATCTCTATGCCGCGGTTCCAGGTGGCCGGAGTATCGCCGCCGTGGGCGGCGCGGAGAATAGGGTGGACCGGGAGGACCACCAGCGGGGGCGGGGCCGGCGGAAGGAAGGGGGCCCAAAACCAGGCGGCGCCGGACGGAAGCCGTCCCGGAGCAGAATCGGCTCTGTTGCGGTTCAGAAGGTCGCGCAAAAACCATCCGGCTGCCAGGGCGCAGACCAGAGAGGCCGCGACGAGCCACACGGAACCAAGGGGACTGATGGAAAGCCTGGCTGCGGGTTTCGCCGCCGGCGGCGCTTCCGAGCCGAGATCGGGCGGCCGCTCCTCAATGCGCGTAAAGACCGGAACGTAGCCCCCGGCCGGCAAGTCGATCCGCAAACGGTCGTGCAGGCCCTGTTCCTCGTAATAGGCAACCAGCGCTTTGCGGATCTCGTGCGCCTGGACCCTGACAATCGAGTCCTCATGGGAATTGAAGTCCGGGCCGCGTTCATAGATGTCCGAGCCGAGGGTGTACTCGTTCACTTCGCAGGCTTTTCCGGCAATCGCCTGTTCGCACATGAATTCCAGAAAACGGCTCTTTTTCTTGGCCTTGACGAAATGCCGGCTGAGCAACACGCGCTTCAGTTGCTCGCGCACCTCGGCGCCGGAGATGGTTCCCGCCATGGATTCGTGAACCTGCTTCGACACGGCACTACTCCCCTGACGGGGACTATTGTAGCCCAATTTTTGTTATCGGCTCCTCATAACGTGTTATCGCCTGTTCCCCAAATTATTGGAAAAGCTCGCCGAAGCACGTCTGGGCGGAGGTGCGGGTTAACGCCGCCGCGGCTTAACGGCATTAGCGTTTACAACCTCGCTCAAGGCGAATACGCTGAGGTGCTCAGTAACGCGCCCAGGGTCGCCCGGCGTGTTGAGATTAAGCTCCGGTTCAGGGGAGCGCTCCTTTTTAGAGGTGAAATATGACAAGCCGAGTTGCCAGATGGCTTTTGACGGTCGTCGCCATTCTGTTGTGTTTTGCGACGGCATCCGCTCAGTCGGATCGCGGGATCATCAGCGGGGTAATTACGGATTCCAGCGGCGCGGTGGTTCCGAACGCCGGTATTGTGCTCACCAATGCGGATACGCATGTGGTCACACGCTCGACCGGAAACCAACTGGGTCTGTACACCCTCTCGAATGTGCCGGTGGGGAAATACGACCTGACCGTAACCGCGACCGGGTTCAGGGCTTACCAGGGCTCGGGCCTGGTCGTCTCGGTGGGCCAGAGCCTGCGCATCGACGTCACCCTGACTCCCGGACAAGTGCAGGAGAGCATTACGGTGAACGCCGAAGCTCCCCTGTTGAAAACGGACACATCGCAGATCTCGACCACCGTGCAGAGCGAGGCCATCAAGGACCTGCCCCTTTCGTTCTCGGGCGGACGCGGGATGGAGAATTTCGCTTACTCGCTCACGCCAGCAGTGGAGGGGAACAACTGGACCTCCTATATCGCGGGCGGGGCGGCATTCAGTAAGGAAGTGCTGATCGACGGGATATCGGCGACTTCGCAGATCCAGGGGCATATCGGCGAGTCCAGCCCGCCGATGGAAGCGGTGCAGGAGTTCAGCGTGCAGACCAGCGGCATGTCCGCCGAATACGGACACACGTCGGGGGGCGTTTTCAATTTCGCGCTCAAATCCGGCACCAACGATCTGCACGGCAGCGGGTTCTACTACTTGCGCAACGAAGCGCTGAACGCGAATACCTGGATGAACAACTGGCGGCTCAGCCAATCCCCCAACGATCCGCGGTATGTCCGCGCGCCGGATCGCCAATTCCTAGGCGGGTTCAGCGCGGGCGGACCGGTATACATCCCCAAAGTGTATAACGGCAAAAACCGGACCTTCTTCTTCGCCTCTTTCGAAAAATATACGCAGTCGAACTACCAATTGAGCCAGAGCTACGGCTCCACCGTGCCGACGCCGGAATTCCTGAATGGCGATTTCAGCAAACTGCTGACGGGAAAGGTGCTAGGACAGGACGCGCTAGGGCGGGATGTGATCCAGGGGCAGATCTTCAACCCTGCGACTCTGCGCCAGGCGAACGGTAAGTGGGTTTCGGACCCGTTCACGGGTAACATCATCCCGCAAAATCTGTTCAGCAGTGTCTCCAAGAAGATCGTGGACATCTACCGGCAGGGTTACCAGCCGATGATTGCGGGCCGCCTGACGAATAACTCCACGCTGACGAACGCCAACAACCCGTGGTTCCACCAGACACAATTCGTGGTGAAGGGCGACCACGCGTTTTCCGATAGCAACAAGCTGAGCGGCTCGTTCACCTGGAGCCAGCGGCCGAGGATTCTGGCCGACCAGGGCGGCATATGGGACCCGCAGGACCCCACAGGCGGGCCGCTGGCGAAGGCGCGGTTCCAGAGCGTTACCGGGCGGCAGATCCGGTTGAGCGACAACTGGACGATCACGCCGCGGATGGTGAACACATTCTCGGCGGCCTTGAACCGCTACCGGAATCCCAGCATTTCAGAGCAGGCGGGCAAGGGGTGGAACACGACTCTGGGCCTGCAGGGCTCTACCAGCGCGGATCTCTTCCCGACGATCGGTTTCGGAAACGCCGTCAACGGAGTGGGAGAAACTGGTATCGGCTATAACTCCAGCGGGTACTACGTAGGGAACACGTACATCTTGAGCGATTCGCTGATCTGGAGCAAAGGGCGCCACACGATGAAGATCGGCGGCGAGTTCTGGAAACAGCAGATCAACAGCCACGCGGGCCTGGATACGCTTACGTTCGGCTTCTCCAACGCGACCACCGGAGTTCCCGGGGCATCGTGGGCCAACCAGGTCGGCTTCGGGTTTGCCAGTTTCCTGCTGGGGCAGGTGGATAGCGCAAGCAAGGCAGTGCCGTTCGACCTGTACGGACGCCGCGCCTACGTGGAAACCTACTTCCAGGACGATATCAAAGTAACTAATAAGCTGACCGTAAATCTCGGGATGCGCTGGGAACAGTCGCAGCCGTTCCACGAGAAATTCGGGC
>JAIQFU010000282.1 GCA_020073115.1 Terriglobia bacterium | reverse complement strand
CGCGACTTGTATGATGGCTTTGCCCTCCTGGTGGGTGACGTCTGGCGAAGCGCCCGGCCAAGGAACGATTCGCCAACGTTCATTATAGGAGGGCTTTTCTTTTGCTCAGGAACTCAAAGCTGTCTTGGACAAGAGTGATAAGAATTTGCTTTTATCCGTGTTGTTCCGTGGCCATATAGCTTCCTGCGAGTAGAGAGAACAATCGATGCGTATTACGAACCTGATGCTCGGGTTGGCCGCGGCCGCGCTGCCAGCCCTGGCGCAAGGGCCGTTCGCCTGGAAGGATACGGGAAACGGTCATCTGGAACTTACGGAGAACGGAAAGCCCGCGCTGGTATATAACTACGGCGCGCAGTTGAAGGAGGGCGCTCCGGAGAACCGGAAGAGGTGCTGCTACTTCTTTCCCGTGTACTCGCCGGCGGGCGTCTCCATGCTCGACGATTTCCCACGGGACCACTGGCACCACCGGGGCCTGTTCTGGTCGTGGCCGGTGGTGGAGGCCGGAGGCAAGACGTACGACCTCTGGATGCAAATGACGGTCAGGCAGCATGCTCCCAAGATGCCGGTCACCGCCGGCGGGAGCCAGGGCAAGCTGGTAACCCGGAACTTCTGGGAAGCGGACGGCAAGGACATCGTGAAAGAGGACGTGGTCCTCACGGCTTTCCCATCGCAAGGCTCCGCCCGCGAACTCGAGTTGGATCTCACCTGGGAAGCGCTGGGCGCGCCGGTAACCCTGAGGGGATCGCGGGAGGCGGGCAAGAGTTACGGCGGCGTGAGCGCCCGCTTCGCCGCGCGGGAGGATACCGTGATCCGCGCCGACGGACAGACGCTGGCGAAGGACGAGGACCTGAACCCGCGGCGATGGGCCGAGTTGGAAGGAACCTACGGCGGGAAGCGGGTGGCTTTCCGGATCACCCCGGATGCGGGCGACCAGGGCGTGCCGTACCAGTGGTGCCTGCGCAACTACGGCTTCATCGGGGCTTCCTTCCCGGGCCGGACGGAAACCGGGGACGGCTATACGCTCCAACCCGGAAAGCCGCTGCGGCTGAAGTTCCGCGTGCGGGTAGCGGATCTGTGAGTACCGCTACTGCACTTTGACCGTTACGTGTTCCGTATCCTGGCTGTCGGAGCCCTTGGCGGTGATGGTGTAAGTGGTGGTCTCCCGCGGCTGGTCCATGGCGCAGCCTTTAGGTTCGGCCCCGGCGCGGAAGCGGATCGGGTCGATGCGCACCGAGACGGCGTTCGAAACGCGGTAGCAGATGCTCACCGGGTCGCCGCGCCTGACGGAGAGCGAACTCACCGTGATATCGATGATCTTCGCCTTGGGTTTGGCGGCGGGCCCGACGGCCACCGTCAGTTCTTTCGTCACGGATTTCCCGGCGCCCTCCGCGGTGAGCCGATAGGTGGTGGTGCCGGAAGGCGTGATTTCGATGCAGCGGGCGAGCGCCGCCGACAGCTCCTGCCGGGGAGGGGAAAGCCACACCCGCTGTGTGTTTTCCACGCCATAGCAAAGCAAGCCCTTCTCGCCCCGGGGCAGGCTGGGCGCGGTGGTGTAGAATTGCGTGATTCGCGGCGGAGAAGGAAACTTCGCGGGCGCGGCCTTCGGTTTTTGGGGGGCGGGGCCGGAGCAGCCCGCGGGGACCCACGCGGCGGCTGCGGCGAGGAGCGCCCAGGCGCTGCGGCGCATCACTTGATCGGGCCCGTAACCTGCGTGCCGAGTCCGGCGTACTCTTCCTTCACTTTGACGACCTTGTCGCCGTTAAAGGTCACGAAAGTGAACTTCCCGGGGGCCTGCCCGTAGACCCAGTCTTCCAGTTCCATGCCGTCCTTGGTTTCGCGTGATTTGGACGCCGGGCGGCCCAGGGCCAAGATCACCTGCTCGCGGTCCATTCCCACCACCGCGCGTTTTTCTTTGATGGCCTTCTGCGTCTCGGGTGGGAGGGTCTCGGAATAGATCTCGGTGACGCTGTGCTTCTCGAAATCCAGCACGGGCGCGAGCATCTTCTTGATCGCAGCGGATCTGACGGGCTCCAGAGGCTGGTGAAAGAGAATGGCAATGGAAGTGCCGCCGGGCGCGTTGCTGTCGCCGCCGCGGGAAACGGGAACGGGCGTGGGGTTGGAACTCGGGCCCCCGGCCACTTGTATGCCCTGGTACCATTTGCGGCCGCCCTTGTACCCGCCATTGATCTCGAGCACGATCCGGTCGTCTTCCAGGCTCACTTTGGTGACCTGGACCAGGTCGCCGGTGCGCGCGGCGGGGCCGCTCTCCCGGGCGATCTTGGCCCACTCGCTCTTGTCGTACCCGCCGCCGCTGTCGAACTCCAATGCTTTCCTGGAGCGCGGCAGCAGCACTTTGGCGGTGGCGTATTCAGCCATCAGGCCGCGGGTGAGCTCTACCCGGTCCTCGAAACTCAGCTTGTCGGCCGCCTGCAGGGTGGGCAGCGCGACCGTCAGGATGCCGATGGCGGCGACGACTCGCATATGGCGCCTTCCGCGGGCCGGTCGGTGAGTGGCGAGGTCTGCCGGCGAATGGGAGCCTTCCAAAGGAAGACGAAGAGGGGAATGAATACCAGCGAAGTCAGCAGGCTGGCTTCCGGACCGTACTCTCCGCCGCTCCACAGGGTTCCGGCGCGCCACGCCATCTCGTGGCCCGTAATCTCTCTAAATATTTTAATCCCGCTGAGGTTCGCCCCGAACAGCGGCAAAGTCACGTTCCAGCCAAAATGCAGGCCGATCGGGAGCCAGAGGTCCCGGCTGCGGAGATACGCGTACCCGAACAGAACGCCGAAGGCCGCGGTATTGATCACCCCCACGGAGGTGGCGTCGGGGTTGGCCGCGTGCAGCAAGCCGAACAGCAAGCCGATGGGGATGACGGCCGCCCAGGGCCCCAGGCCTGCGATCAGGATTTGCAGCCCGTAGCCGCGGAAGACGATTTCTTCTCCGACGGCCCCCGCCGCCAGGCAGAGCACCGCGAAGACGATGCCTTCTCCCGAGGCGGGGTGGTCCCGGACGATGGAAGCCCAGCCCAACAGCAGGGGCAAACCGGTCACCAGGCACGCCGCCGCGACGCCGGCCGACAGCCCCAGGGTGAGGTTGTCGCCCGCAGCCCGGTTCCACCACAAGCCTACATCGATGACCCGGCAAGCCTCGTAGATCCGCAGGGCCAGCCAGGTGGCGCACAGGGCGGAGGCTAACTCGGCCAGGATGGGGCCGGCGAAATCCTGAAGCAGCCAGCTGAACAGGCCGCTCGTCAGGAAGTACAGGACCAGGAAGGAGATGAGGAACACGCCCAGCCGGATGGCCAGCCGCAGGGGATCCTTGCGCGGGTTCATCGGTTAGACCTGTGGGGCACGATGGTATCCTACGCGCCGATTGGGAATCGGCGCGCGCGGCGGTTGGCTACCGCCGCGCAGGTTCGCGACCCGCCCCACGATATGTCCCCCTGTTATCCTGATGTTCATGCCTGCCCGCCGGATCCTTCAGTTGGGCGACCCGTTGCTGCGAACCGTCTCCCGGCCCGTCGGCGCGCCGGAAGAAGCCTCCGGGACCTTCGAAGACCTCCGCGCCACTTTGCACGAGTTCCGGCGGACTCACGGTTTCGGCCGCGGAATCAGCGCCATCCAGATCGGGGAGCCGAAACGATTAATATACCTGGAACTGGAAGGCCGCGCGTATCGCCTGCGAAATCCGGAGTTCGAGTTCCGAAGCGCGGAGGCGTTCCGGCTGTGGGACGACTGCTTCTCTTTTCCCAACCTGTTGGTACATGTGGAGCGCGCCGCGGCGGTGCGCATCCGGTACGGCGGCGAGGATGGAGCCGTCCACCGCCTGGAGGCCGAGGGAGGGTTTTCCGAGTTGCTACAACACGAAATGGACCACCTGGATGGGGTGCTGGCCATCGACCGGGCCATCGACCGAAACAGCTTCTGCACGCGCGAGGAGTACGAGCGGACACGCCCGCAACCCGTTGGCGCGGGACGGCATCAGAGTAAGTAGATGAACGGGAGAACCTTGCTCTCGGCGTATCGCTCGGTCCCGCAGTACTGGAACCAATACCGCAAGGACCTGAAACGCGCGGCGCCTCCCGCGCCCTTCCGTCCCAATCCCAAATCCTGGGGGGGCCGCGGGCTTTACGCGGCATGGCTCGGGCACAGCACGGTGCTGCTGAAGATCGACGGCTTCACGGTTCTGACCGATCCGGTTCTCAGCTTGCGGGCGGGGATCAATCTGGGAGTGGGGACCCTGGGTCCAAAGCGGTTTGTAGCGCCGGCGCTGACCGCGCACGACCTGCCGCGCATCGATCTCATCCTGCTCTCTCACGCGCACATGGACCACTTCGACCTGCCCACGCTCAGGCGGCTGGAATCGCGGGGGACCACGGTGATCACCGCCGCCCGGACGGGGGACCTGCTGCACGTCCGGCACTTTGCCTCGGTGCGCGAACTTGGCTGGGGAGAGCGGACCGCGGTGGGGCCGGCGGAGGTCCGCGCCTTTCAGGTGAACCATTGGGGCGCGCGGGTGCGCACGGATTCGTACCGGGGGTTCAACGCTTACGCCGTTCAGGCGGGGCGGTATCGCATCCTGTTCGGCGGCGATACGGCCTACACCACGTTGTTCCGGGCGGCCCGCGGCGCCAGGCCGTACGACCTCGCGATCATGCCGGTGGGGGCGTACAACCCGTGGATTCACTACCACTGCACGCCCGAGCAGGCTTGGCAAATGGCCGGGGATGCGGGGGCGGAGCATTTCCTGCCGGTGCACCACCAGACCTTTCCGCTGAGCCGCGAGCCTTTCCTGGAGCCGATCGAGCGCGTGATGGCCGCCGCCGGGAACCATCCGGACCGGGTGGCGGTGCAGAGGATCGGGCAGGAATTCAAGCTTTAGCCTCGGGCTACCCGGGGGGGCGCATCAGCGGAATGATGGCGCGCCCACCGCGCCGGTAGACGCGGAAGTCTCTCAGATCCGTAGTCACGACGGGATAGCGCGGATGCAACTCGCTCATGCGGACCAGACACAAATCCGCGAGATCGGGTTTTCGGTCCGCGTACCGTGTCGCCAGTTCCATCAAACGCGGGAGGTTCACAAGCAGGTCGAAAGCGGGCCGGACCAGCCCATCTCGCACGAACGCCAAAACGAGTGAACTGCTTCCCAAGTGGAAGGCCGCTTCCGCCAGGACGGCGTCGCACGTGAGCAGCGGTTCCGTGACGGCTTCGGCGAGTTCCACGGCCCAGGCGTGATGCCGATCGTTGCGGTTTCCAAACGCGACGAGAAAGCCAGTGTCCGCAATCGCTTTCACCGCGAGAATCCCTTTCGCGTCGAAAGGTCGGCCGGCCCGGTGACCGCGCCGGCGAGTTTCAGAAAAGGCCGTTTCTTCTCGTGACGGGCTTTCTCCAACTGCGCACGCACAATTCTGCCACGCGGCACGCCCATCCTTCTTGCGGTCGCGTCAAGCCACTCCGCCAGGTCTTCCGGCAGGCGAACTGTGATCGTATTACTCATCTGCTGCAATTGTAATACGCCCGGGTGGCGGCCGGACCGGCGAGTCGCGGTTCCAGCTGAAACCCAGTATCCTGGTATCTCCAATGCGCTTCATCCTGCTTGCCGGTATGCTCGGAACCGCTTTCGCCCAGAGCCCGGCCTCGCCTTACGCGGACATGGTGTTGCGGAACGGCAAGGTCGTCACCAACAACCCCATTACGGAGGTGGTCCAGGCAGTAGCGGTCAAGGACGGCCGGGTGATGGCCGTGGGCCGCGACGCCGCCATGAACCAGTTGGTCGGCCCGCAAACCAACGTCATCGACCTGAAGGGTATGCTCGCCATCCCGGGATTCATCGAAGGGCACGGGCACTTCCTGGGGATCGGGGAGTACCGCCTCGGGCTGGACTTGCGGAACGCGCGCACGTGGGACCAGATTGTGGCCCAGGTGGGCGAGGCGGCGAAGAAGGCCAAGCCGGGCGAGTGGATCGTGGGGCGCGGCTGGCACCAGTCGAAGTGGGACCGCGCGCCGGACCCGAACGTGGAAGGGTTCCCGCTGCACGCCTCACTGAGCAAGGTTTCGCCGGAGAACCCCGTGCTGCTGACCCACGCCAGCGGCCACGCGGCCTTCGTCAACGCCAGGGCCATGGGGGTCGCGGGAATCACGCGGAGCACGCCTAATCCGCAGGGGGGCGAGATCCTCAAGGACCGGCAGGGCAACCCCACGGGGCTGCTGCGCGAAACCGCGGAGGGCCTGGCCACGCGCGCGTACAACCGCTGGCGTTCGGCGCGGCCGCCCGAAGAGCAGCGGGCGGAGCTGCGGCGCGTCATCGAGCTTGCCACGGCCGAGTGCCTGTCCAAAGGCATCACCAGTTTCGAGGACGCCGGCTCGTCGTTCGAAACGGTGGACGTGCTGCGCGACATGGCGCGCAAGAACGAACTGCGGATCCGTTTATGGGTGATGCTCTCCGAATCCAATCAGAGGCTGGCCGCCAATATCGACCGGTACCGCATCCTCGGGGAAGGCGATCACCACCTGACCGTGAGGGCGATCAAGCGCTACATGGATGGCGCGCTCGGGTCGCGCGGCGCCTGGATGCTGGAGCCCTACGCGGATAAGCCCGGCAGCCGCGGGTTGAATACCACCGACCCCGCGGAGATCCGCAAGACGGCGGAGCTGGCCGTCGAACATAATTTCCAGCTTTGCGTGCACGCCATTGGCGACCGCGCCAACCGCGAGACGCTCAATATCTACGAGCAGGTTTTCAAAGAGCATCCCGACAAGCCGCATCTGCGATGGCGCATCGAGCACGCGCAACACCTGAACGCGGCCGATATCCCGCGCTTCGGCCAACTGGAGGTAATCGCGGCGATGCAGGGGATCCATTGCACCTCCGACGCGCCCTACGTGATCGCGCGGTGCGCCGCGAGGAGGCTCTGCTTTCCTACACGGCCAATAACGCCTATGCGGCCTTCGAAGACAAGCTGAAGGGCTCGCTGGATATCGGGAAGCTGGCCGATATCACGGTGCTCTCCCGCGACATCCTGACGATTCCGGAGGACGAGATCCTCAAGACCGACGTGGTCTACACCATCGTGGGCGGGAAGGTGGCTTACAGGCGTTAGCAGTACCGCCGGTGGTCGGTTTTCAGCTACCGGTTGGTTTGGCTTCCACGCCCAAACAACCGGTGGCCCAAACCGGCCACCGGCGGTACTCTGCATTCGGACTTTCATTTCGCTGTTCGCCGGTTTGCCGCCGATCGCGCGGTCTTGTTATCCTTGATATTGATCCCCAAATCATAGGAGAAATCATGGCAGTCAAAGTTGGTATTAACGGCTTCGGCCGTATCGGCCGGAACGTTGTGCGCGCGGGCCTGCACCGCGACGACATCGAATTCGTGGCGGTGAACGATATCACCGACACCCAGACCTTGGCCCACTTGTTGAAGTACGACTCCGTGCTCGGCGTACTGCCCGAGACGATTCGCGCGGAGGCGGATTCCATCACGGTCGGCCCCAAGAAGATCAAGGTTTTCGCCAGCAAGGACCCGGCGGAGCTGGATTGGAATTCGGTCGGCGCGCAGATCGTCATCGAGTCTACCGGCAAGTTCACGGACGCCAAGGAAGCCTGTAAGCACATCCGCGGCTCGGTGAAGAAGGTCATCATCTCCGCTCCGGCGAAGAATGAGGACGTGACCATCGTGCTGGGCGTGAACGACGCCATGTACGACCCGGCCAAGCACAAGATCGTGTCCAACGCGTCGTGCACCACCAACTGCCTGGGGCCGGTGGTGAAGGTGATCCACGATGCCTTCGGAGTCCAGCAGGGATCGATGACCACGATCCACAGCTACACCAACGATCAGAAGATTCTGGACTTTCCGCACAAAGACCTGCGCCGCGCCCGCGCCGCCGCGCTGAACATGATTCCGACCACGACCGGCGCCGCCAAGGCGATCGGGTTGGTGATGCCGGAGTTGAAGGGTAAACTGGACGGCTATTCGATGCGCGTGCCGACTCCGGACGTTTCGGTGGTGGACCTGGTGGCGGTGCTGGCGAAGCCGGCGACGGCGGAGCAAGTGAACGCCGCGTTGAAGGCGGCCGCGGAAGGGCCCATGAAGGGCATCCTGGCTTACACCGAAGACCCAGTGGTCTCCAGCGACATGCTGCACAACCCGAACAGCGCCATCGTGGACGCGCAGATGACCAAGGTGGTGGGCGGCAATCTGCTGAAAGTGGTGGCCTGGTACGACAACGAGTGGGGTTATTCCTGCCGCGTGGTGGACCTGGTGGAGTTCCTGGCCAAGAAGGGCCTGTAGTTGTCCTCATTCAGCGGGTAGGACGGGCGGTTTCGCCTGTCCTACCGCTCTCCTGCAATTCCTCCCTGATCCGGCGTCCAACGCCTACCAGCGCCGCCGGTAATAACCGCCGCGGCCGATCACGACGCCCACGCCGTAATAGGGACCCCAGTACGGCCCCCACGCCGGGTAGGGGTAGTAGTAGGGGTAAGGGTAGGGATACGGATACATGACCGGCCGGCGCTGCGGCGGGCCTGGACGCGCCTGCATCTCCACCGGCCGGCTGTAATCCTCCGGGCCGACGTAATGGAAGGCCTGCGGAGCGCGCGCGGTGGAGACGAGCACGGGTGCGTCGATGCGGAAGGTGAGGGCCGTTTCGGGATAGACCAGGGTGGGGTGATTGCGGGTCAGGAGAACCGCCACCGCTCCGCCGATGGCGCCCACTCCGCCCCCGATCAGCGCGCCGGTTCCCCAGCCGGCGACGGCGCCGATGGCCGCGCCCGTGGCGGTGGTGGCGATGACCGTGCTGGCCTGATCCCCGGCGGGCGTCCTGCCCCCCTGCCGCGAAATCAACTGCGACCGGATCGGGACCTGGTTGCCATCCGCGAGGCTCAGGCCCGTCAGTTCCAGCCCGAGCCGCGACGGCGAATCGGATCGCGCCTTCTGCGCCTCGGCCACGCGGCCGTAGACGGACTGCCCGCGCTGCGCCACCACCACGCCGTCCACCACCACGGGTTCCATCAGCACCGCGGAGAACGGATCCCCGGGCTGGTTGCGATCGGAGGAGAGGGGTTCGTTCACCCGCGCCGTGACGTACGTCCCCGGCTTGATGGTGAGTTCGGAAGGAGGGCCGTAAGGCGGCGGGTCGTACGGCCGGCTGGCCGGAGGCGGCGGGGTGTCCTGCGCCGGCTGTTGGTTATCGTCACGCGCGACGGGCTCGGGGTTCTGCTGATCGGTTGCGGAACCCGGTGGCGGGCCGGCTACGCGCCGCCATCCACCCGTCCCTGCCGGGGCGGGGTTCTGCGGCGTTACCGGGGGTTGGCCCTGCGGAAACGCCAGGCCGGCCAACAGCAGCAGGGCTGCCGGCGTCAAAGCCACGTGAACTCGCGAACGGTACATGGAGCGCCTCCGGCGATTTCGAAAGCACATGGTTAGCCAATCCTAATCAATTCAAAATAAAAGAGTTGGATGGCGCCCGGAGTGGCCGGAATGCACCGCCGGTGGTGGATTTCGGCCACGCGAGGCGGGTTTCGTGCCAAAATGTAGGTTTCGCGCTTTTGCAGCGCCGCCGCCTGACGTTCTTCGCGGCCGAGGGTTCAAGCTCCCCGCCTGGACCGCCGGCAGCGAAAATTAGCGTGCAGACGGCTGCGGCGGTTGCGGAGTCTCCGCAAAGGTCGCTAAAATCAACGCGTTCACAAAATATCCCAGGAGGAAGCATGGCAGCGGTAGAGCAGAAGGTGAAGCAGATCATTGTCGAGCAACTCGGCGTCGATGAGAACCAGGTGGACAACAACGCGTCGTTCGTCGACGACCTGGGAGCCGACTCGTTGGATATCGTCGAGTTGGTCATGGCGTTCGAAGAAGCGTTCGAATTGGAAATCCCCGACGAAGACGCCGAGAAGATCACGACCGTCAAAGACGCCATCGAGTACATCGAGAACAAAACTTCCAACAAGAAGTAGCCGCCGTTTCTCACTCAGGGAGCATGCTTTTGGAGCGAAGAGTAGCAGTCACCGGTGTCGGCCTGCTGACGCCGGTCGGGATTGGAACGGAGCCGTCCTGGGAGGCGATTCGCGGCGGCAAGTCCGGCGTCGCGCGCATCACCCAGTTCGACCCGGCCGCTTTCTCCTGCCAGATTGCGGGAGAGGTGAAAGGGTTTGATCCCGCGCAGTACATCGAAAAGAAAGAAATCAAGAAGATGGGGCGCTTCATCCAGTTCGCCATCGCGGCGTCGGATTTCGCCCTGTCCGCGTCGGGCCTGAAGATCATCCCCGAAAACGAAGAACGAGTGGGAGTCTACATCGGGAGCGGCATCGGCGGATTTGAAGTGATCGAGCGGGAACACCAGACGCTGCTGGAGCACGGACCGCGCCGCATCTCCCCATTTTTCATCCCGGCCACGATCATCAACCTGGCGTCAGGACACGTTTCGATACGCAGCGGAGCGAAGGGCCCGAATTCGGCCACGGCCACGGCCTGCACCACCAGCGCCCATTCCATCGGCGATTCGTATCGCATGATCCAGCGCGGCGACGCCGACGCGATGATCTGCGGCGGAGCGGAAGCCGCCGTGACGCCCATGGGAATCGGGGGATTCGCCGCCATGCGGGCGCTTTCCACCCGCAACTCCGAACCGGAGCGTGCGTCCCGCCCGTGGGACAAAGACCGGGACGGGTTCGTGGTGGGCGAAGGGTCGGGCATCCTCGTTCTGGAGGAATTGGAATCGGCCAAGAGCCGCGGGGCGCGCATCCTCGCGGAGATCGTCGGGTACGGGATGAGCGCCGACGCATTTCACGTCACGGCGCCGCCCGAGAGCGGCGAGGGCGGATACCGCGTCATGCGCAATGCTCTTCGGGATGCGGGGATCGAACCGGCGCAGGTGCAATACATCAACGCCCACGGCACCTCCACGGACCTGGGGGACCGGGCCGAAACGCTGGCCATCAAGCGCGCGTTCGGCGACCATGCGTACAAACTGGCGGTCAGCTCCACCAAGTCGATGACCGGCCACCTGCTGGGGGGCGCGGGCGGCATCGAGGCGGGCATTACGGTCCTGGCGATCCTGCACCAGATCGCGCCGCCGACCATCAACTACGAGACTCCCGATCCCGATTGCGACCTGGACTACATCCCCGACCAGGCGCGCCCCATGCGGATCGACTATGCGTTGTCTAACAGCTTCGGCTTCGGCGGGACGAACGGCTGTTTGATTTTCAAGCGCTTTCAGGAGTAAGCTAGAACCGCTCCCCTGGGGTGGGAAGGCGATTGCCAGTCCCGCCATGGGGGACGTTCCGCTACTCCCATGAAAATCATTGTTGCGATCAAGCAGGTTCCGGCGCGCGATTCCCAATTGAAGGTCGCTACTTCGGGTAAATGGATCGAAGAAGCCGATTTGACCTACGAAATCAACGAGCCGGACGCGTACGCCCTGGAAGAAGCGCTGCAGCTCAAGGAGAAACACGGCGGTGAGGTGATCACGGTGTGCGCCGGTCCTCCACGCGCCGCGCAAACCATTCGCGAGACCCTGGCGAAGGGCGCGGACCACGCGATTCACATCGAGTTCGCCGGGGAGGAAGCCGGCACGCCGGACCCGCTGGTCACGGCCGGCATCCTGGCCGACGCCATCCGGCCCGAGAGCCCCGACCTGGTGCTCACCGGGCTGCAGTCGGACGATCTGGGATACGGCCAGACCGGCGTGATTCTCGCCGAACGGCTGGGGCTGCCGCACGCCACCATCATCATGGAGGTGGAGAAGACGGAGGGCGCCATCCGCGTCAAGCGCGAGTTGGAGGACGGGTGGTTCCAGCACGTGGAGATGCCGCTTCCCGCGCTGCTCACCATCCAATCCGGCATCAAGAAGCTGCGCTATGCCACCCTGATGGGCATCAAGAAGGCCAAGACCAAGGAGATACGCCGCGTGGCCGCGGCGGAAATGACGGCCGCTTCCGGAGGCTCCGATATTTCGATCGGCCGCATCTACGCACCCGAGCGGACCAAGCGCACCCAGGTGTTCGACGGCTCCCCCAAGGAAGCGGCGGCCAAGCTGGTGGAGAAGCTCAAGTTCGAGGCGCGAGTCATATGACGATTCTGGCGGTTTTGGAACAACGCGCGGGCCAGTGGAACCGCATGTCTTTCGAGACGCTGGCCGCGGCCCAGCAACTCGCGGTGGAGATCAACGGAACGGCCGGCGCGGCTGTCCTGGGCGATGGCGTGGATTCCCTCGCGGCGGAACTGGGCGCCAGGCGGCTGGAGAAGGTCTACGCCGTCGGGCACGAGCTGCTGAAGGACTATACCCCGGACGGTTACGTGCTCGCCTTGCGGCAACTGATCGACCGGGTCCAGCCTTCCATCCTGCTCTTTCCCCACACTTACCAGGTGCGGGATTTCCTGCCGAAACTGGCCGCCTCGCTGAACCGCACGGCGGTGAGCGACGTGGTGGCGCACCGCGTGGAAAACGGAGATCTCGTCCTCGTGCGGCAGCTTTTTCAGGGAAAGGTGAACGCCGACGTGCGATTCACCGGCGAGGGACCGCACTTCGCCTCGCTGCAAGCCGGGGCGTATCGCGCCGACGCGGCCGAGGCGGGCTCCGCCCCGGTGGAGAAGTTCGCCCCGCAAATTGCCGCGGCGGAGATTCGCACCCGGCCGATGGAGCTTTTCCGGGAGGCGCAGCGCGCCGTGGACCTGAGCGCGGCCGACATCATCGTCTCGGTGGGCCGCGGCATCAAAGAAGCGGAAAACATCCCGCTGGTGCAGAAGCTGGCTGACGCCCTGGGCGCGGAACTGGCCGCCTCGCGGCCCATTTGCGACGCCGGCTGGCTGCCCATGGAGCGGCAGGTGGGCAGCTCCGGCCAGACGGTCGCCCCCAAAATGTACATGGCGGTGGGAATCTCCGGCGCGATCCAGCACCTGGTGGGCATGAAGGGGTCGCGCACCGTGGTGGCCATCAATAAAGACCCAAATGCTCCGATTTTCGAGGTGGCGGATTACGGAATCGTGGGCGATCTGTTCCAGGTCGTTCCCGAGTTGATCGATGCCATCGGGAAGGCGAAATAAAGCTTTCCGCAATTGGCAATTCAGCCGCCGGCGGACCGGGCGCCTCCCAAAGCCGGCGCGGGGAGCTGACGGCTGAAAGCTGTTTCTGTAAATCTCTGTAAATCTTTGACTTTTAGGCCCGCTTTTAGCTATACTTCTCAGTCCATTCGCAGCGCCCTCCCGAAGTCCGTGCAACTTTTGGCATCGCGCCTGCGTCATAAGTTCTGATCTTTTCAACCTGCATTCAGAGAGAAATGAAAACCAAAATGAAAAACGGGTCTAAGTCCAAGTTCGCAAGCTATCGCAAGGTGCTCGAGGCCAAAGCGGAGGAAGTCCGCCGCAGCATGTCGGCCCAGAAGGCCGCCCAGGTGGTTGCGCGCTTGGATTGCCCCTCCGACGAGGGAGACCTCAGCCAGCAGCACCACGAAGAGTGGATTTTCCTGAACCGCAATACCATCGACATCAAGTTGCTGCGCCAAATCGCCGACGCTCTCCAGCGCATCGACCACGGCGCCTACGGGACCTGCATGGAGTGCGAGGAGCCGATCTCTACCAAGCGGCTGGATGCCGTGCCGTGGGCGCGCTATTGCGTCACGTGCCAGGAGAAGATCGCCGACCGCATCAGCCACGGCGAGACCGTAGACGAGTATCAGGAAGCCCGATGAAGCTGGCGGATCTCCGCAAGCTGGCCATTCGCCGGCAACTGAGAATCCGCTTTTCCATCTCCAACGGCATGGAGTGCCTGATGACCGAGCACGGCGTGGCGCGCGTGCCGGAGCTGACGAAATTTGCCAAAGTCCACAAGCTGAAGATGGTGACG
>JAIQFU010000281.1:1955-9013 GCA_020073115.1 Terriglobia bacterium | reverse complement strand
GGACGGCAGGCTGGCCGGCTCGAATTTCGCCACGCGCTGGGGCAGTTTCGGGTTTTTCGGCCCGCTAACGGTCCGCCCGGACTTGTGGGACCGCGGGGTTGCGCAGGCGCTACTGGGCCCCACCATCGATCTCTTCACCCAATGGGGCGTGCGCGAGGCAGGACTTTTCACCTTCTCGAACAGCCCCAAACACCTCGCCCTTTATCAGAAATTCGGCTTCTGGCCGAGGTCGCTCACGGCCATTATGTCCCGTGCCTCGGGCCCGCGCGAAACTTCATTCCTCAGGTACTCCGGCCTCCGCGAACCGGAGCGGGAACAGGCGCTCGGCGCCTGCCGCGACCTGACGGATTCCATTTTCGAAGGGCTCGACGTGACGCCGGAAATCCGCGCCGTGCAAAACCAGCGCCTGGGAGACAGCATTTTGCTGTGGGGCGGCGATGCGCTCGATGGCTTCGCCGTATGCCACTGCGGCGAAGGGACCGAAGCCGGACGCGACCACTGTTACATCAAGTTCGGGGCGGCCCGCCGCGGGCCGGGCGCGGACAGCAGGTTCGAGCGCCTGCTGGACGCGTGCGAGACCCTGGCCGCCGAGCGCGGCCTGCAAACTCTGACCGCGGGGGTGAGCCTGGCGCGGCGTCAGGCGTACCGCCAAATGCTGCGGCGGGGCTTTCGGACCGGAATGTTGGGCGTCGCCATGCACAACCCCGATGCCCCGGCCTACAACCGGGCGAACGTGTTCGTCATCGACGATTGGCGCTGAGTACCGCCGGTGGCCGGTTGTCCCAAAACAACCGGTGGCGCAAACCGATCAGCGACGGTACTCGTCAGTCGTACGGCCACTGCGGCCTGGTGAACAATCCGCCGTCCACCCAAATGGTTTGGCCGGTGATGAAATTCGCCTCGTCGCCAGCCAGGAAGGTTGTCAACGCCGCCACATCCGCCGGAAGCCCGATGCGACGCAGGGGCGTAATTTTCGACCATGTCCCGGCGTAATCGCCGGCCTCGTGCCTGGTGCGCTCGATTTCGATCGCCCCCGGCGCCACGCAGTTCACGGTGATGCCGTAGGGCCCCAGTTCCACGGCGGCCACTTTGGTGAACATCTCGATCCCGCCCTTGCTGGCGGTATAGCTCGAGAGGTTGGGGAATGGGGTCTTGTTGCAGCCCGACCCGATGTTGATAATCCGCCCGCCGCCGTGTTCTTTCATGTGGACGGCCGCGCGCCGCGTGCACAGGAAACAGCCCTTGAGGTTGGTGTCGAGCACGCGGTCCCATTCGTCCTCCCGCAGGTCGAGCAGCGGTTTGAAGGTCTGCACGCCGGCATTGTTCACGTGGATCCGGAGAGCGCCGAAGCGGCGGAAGACCTCGTCGAACAGGGCGTCCACCTCGGCCCCCACGCCCACGTCGGCGTAAAGGGCGAAGGCCCGCCGTCCGAGGGACTCGATTTCCGCCGCCACGGCTTCGGCCCCGGCGCGATCGGTCCGGTAGTTCACCGCCACGTCGCACCCCGCGCGCGCCAGTTCCAGCGCGATGCCTTTCCCGATTCCTTTGCTCGCTCCCGTCACCAGGGCGGTTTTGCCCGCAAGGTCGATTCGCATGGTAGAGAGCTACGATTCTAACCCGCGCGCCCGTGCTTAGAATAGAGTTTCGAAAATGATCCTCGGAGAGCCCGTTTGCGTCGCGCCGGCAGGGGACCGGTGCGGGGAAGCCCCGGTTTGGCACGCCGCGGAGCGCGCGCTGTACTGGACGGACATCAACCGCTTTTTGATCCACCGCTTCGACCCCGCGGGAGGCTGCGTGAGGTCCTGGTTCTTCGACGAGCCGGTCACGGCCCTGGCGCTCACGGACCGGGAAGAGACGCTGGCCGTGGCGCTCGGCTCGCGCCTGCTGTTCTGGAATTCGCGGACGGATGAGCGCCGCGGCCATGGCTTCCGGCTGGAAGGCTGGCCCGCCGTGCGGTTCAACGACGGGCGCGCCGATCCCAGCGGCTCGCTCTGGCTGGGCACGATGCGCAACAACGTGGGACCGGACGGCGCCCCGGGAGAAGCGGGGGGAACCGATGGCGCGCTCTTCCGCCTGGACCCCGACGGCTCGGTGACGGTATGGAAGCGCGGAATCGGCATCTCCAATACGGTGGCGTGGAGCCCCGACCGCAAGCGGTTCTATTTCGCCGATTCGCTGGCCAACGCCGTGTACGCCTACGATTACGACCCTGCCACGGGCGCGATCGGCGGTGAGCGGCCTTTCTTCGAGGGCTTTTCCCGCGGCCTCCCCGACGGCTCCACCGTGGACCAGGAGGGCTGCCTCTGGAACTGCCGCTACGGCGGCGGATGCATCGTACGGGTGGCCCCGGACGGGGTGATCGAGCGCATCGTGGAGATGCCCGCGGGTAATATTACGAGTTGCACTTTCGGCGGCCCGGGCCTGACGACGCTTTACGCCACCAGCGCCGGCATTGGGGCAGATCCCGGAGACAGGCTGGCGGGAAGCCTTTTCGCGATCCAAACCGAGGTCGCCGGTTTGCCGGAAAACCGGTTCCGCACTCGCGCCGCGGCGGTTGCAGATTTTTGAGCTTTTCCGGTCCGAATTTCCGGCGCTGGTAGTAGAATTGCTTCCATGCTGCGGACTTTTGTGCTCCTGCTTGCGCTCGCCCCCGCCGGTTTGCCACAGACGGCGGCTCTCCCGGCCGCTCTTTCGCTTGAGCAGAAGGAGGAGTTCCTCAAGACTGCCACGATCGTGCGCACGCGCGAAGCCTCCAAAGGCGTCACCAACACCAAGCGCGCAACGCTGACGGACGGCAAGATCACTCACGACGCGAGTATCCAAACCATCGACGAGAGCAAGACCTCCTTCGAAACGCCGATGGGCCGTGAAATGAATTTCCGCGACAGCTATAAGTTCAATATCGCCGCCTACCGGCTGGCCAAAATGCTCGGCTTGGAAAACATGGTGCCTCCCTCGATCGAACGCTCTTTCGGGGGCGCGGCCTCCTGGACGTGGTGGATCGACGACGTTCTGTTGGACGAAGGCCAGCGGGGCAAAAAGGCGGAGGCCCCGGATAAGAATGCCTGGGCCCGCCAGTACCAGATCATGCGGGTTTTCGATCAGCTCATTTACAACACCGACCGCAACGTGGGGAACATCCTCTATGACAAGGACTGGCGCTTGTGGATGATCGACCACACCCGCGCATTTCGTCTCTACCCCACCCTGCAGGACGAAAAGCTTCTGGAGCGCTGCGACCGGCGACTGCTCGCCAACCTGAAGAAACTGGACGCGAAGACGCTATCCACCGAACTCCGGGGATTCATCGGATCGGGCGAGATCAAAGGGCTGCTCGGCCGGCGCGACCGCATCGTGGCGAAATTCGAAAAGCTCGGCCCGAGCAAGCTTTACGACTGGCTCCCCGCGAAGTAGGCGGAGTCCGGCGCCCGGTTGCCGCCAGCGATGTTTTTCGGTTCGGCTCAGAGAACCGGCGGCCAAAACCAACCGGCGGCGGTACTCACAGAAACGCCCGCAGCAGCCTCGTCTGAATGTCTTTCAGGTTCCCGTGGGCCGCATCCAGCTCGCTGATTTTTTCGCGCAACTGGCGGAAGAGTTGGGTGCGTTCGATGGCGCTTTGAATCACCAGGAGCAGTTGGGCGTTATCCCAGGGCTTCTCCAGGTACTGGTATACCCCCACCTCGTTGATGGCGAGGATGGCGTTCTGCTTGTCCGCGTGGCCGGTCAGCAGGATGCGGGCGGCCTCCGGCTGAAGCTGCTTCGACCGCGCCAGCAACTGCACGCCGTTCATTTTGGGCATCAGGAAGTCGGTGACCACCACATCCACCGGGTTGGTTTCCAGCCGGCGGGCGGCTTCTTGCGGGTCCGTGAACCCGTCAATCTGGTATTCGGTCTCCAGCCGCAGGTAGGCGCTGATGCTGGTGATCACCATTTCTTCGTCATCGACGATCATTACGACCGGCTGTGCGTTAGTCTGCATGTCTGTTGTATGCGATGGGGAGCCGCACATGGAAAGTAGCGCCGGCTCCCGGCTGGCTTTCGAAATCGATGGATCCGCCGTGCGCGCCGGTCACGATGTCGCGCGCCAGGGCGAGCCCGAGCCCCGTACCCTCGCCGGCCGGCTTGGTGGTGAAGCCGCGCGAGAAGATTCGGGGACGGTCCTCGGGGCGGATGCCCTTCCCTGTATCGGATATGGCGATGTGGATGCAGTCCCCTTCCGCGCGCGTGCGGACCGTCACGACGCCTTCGCCTTCGATGGCCTGGCCCGCATTCACCAGCAGGTTGAGAAAGACCTGCCTCAGGGCCTCCGGCAGACACTCGATCTCGGGGATCTCCCCGAAGTCGCGCTGCACGGCGATCCGCCGCCGGTAAGTCCATTCGACCAGTTTCAGGGCATCGTCGAGCAGGTCGTGGATCCGGGTCTGGCAACGCACGCCGCCGGCGCGCGAGAACGGGCGCAGGCTCCGGACCACCGCGGCCACCCGTTCGCAGGCAAGCTCATCCACCGCCGCCAGGCTCGCCAGGTTGTCGAGAACGGCCATCGCCCGGGCGGGATCCCGCCCGCCGGCCACCAGGTCTTTCAAAAGCTCGATAGAGCGCAGCGCCGTCTGGCTGTTGGACAACAGCGACGCGATCGGAGTGTTGAGTTCATGGACGACGGCGGCGAGCATCCGCCCGACCGAGGCCATGCGATGGACCTCCGCGACCACGCTTTCGTTCGCCGGGGCGCTCGCCATCGCACTCCTCAGGACGTCTGTTCCACCAGCTTGCGGAACCGCTTCACCAACGTGGAGAAGATCGACGCCGCAATCTCCACGTTGTCCGACAGCAGATCGAAGAAATCGTCGCGCCCGATCCGCAGCAGCCGGGTATCTTCGGCGGCCACCGCCCGAACGGGCATCGGCTCCTCGTCGAACAGCGCCCAGGAGCCGAGCACTTCGTAGGGCTTGGCTACGTGCAACCGCTCCCCGTTGCGCAGGATGTCCACCGAGCCGTCCACGATGACAAAGAGCGCGTCGAGCGGCCGGTCGGGCTCCAGCGCCGCCTGCCCGGGGAGCAGCGCCTCTTCCCTGGCAATGGAAGCGATCCGGGAAAACTGATCGGGCGTGAGGTTCCGCAGCAGTTCCACCGCCTCGAGAGCGATCACCTTTTCGATTATGTTCAGTTCCGGCATAAATTCACGCCAGGGCGGCCATCGCGCGTTCCGCCACCAGCCGCACCTCGGCGCCGGCGCCGCGGGCCTCGCGAATCTCGGGGATGAGTCCGCGCAAGCCCAGCTCGGCCGCGGCGGCCACGGCGCACGCCGCCAGCCAGGGGTCGCCGGAGCGGATCAACTCGCGTAGCGCCGCGACAGCGTCTTTCTCGCCGATGCCGAACAACTCGTGGCCGCGCCGCCCCTGGTCGGAAGAGTCGAGCAGAGGCATCAGGTAGCGCTTCACGTCACGGTCAACGATGCCGTCCAGGAAATCGAGCGCCGTGGACAATTCCTGATCCCGCCGCCGCTGGACCGCCAGGTAAGTCGCATAGATTTCCTTGGGCGGATAACGGAGTCCGAGCAGGCGGAAAAGCCGCTCCAGCGACCGCACCAGCCGCTCTTCCAGTGTGCCGGCCAGCAGACCAACGGCGGTCCGCCGGTCGCTCGCGTCCCGGAACGGCGTCAGCAGCGCCTTCAATTCGAAGCATCGGCGCGCCTCGTCCTCCATGTGTCCGGGGAGCGCGGCGGAGCCATAGTCGAGGCCGGGCGCGGATTCACGCAGGCGGTTGAGGGCGCGCAGGGCGGCCGAGCGGACGGTCAGGTCCCGCTGGGCGATCGCACGCAGCAGGACGTCCACGGAGCGCTGGTCGCGGATCAGGCGCAGCGCCCGCGGGACGTGCTGGCGGATGGCGATGGCCACGGACTCGTCTTCCAGCACGTCGCCCAAGGCCCCCACCACGCGCGGGCCGAAGGCGGCCAGCGCCTCGATGGCGGCGCTGCGCAACCGCGCGTCGGCCAGGTGTTTGGCTACCGCATCCATGTACGCCCGGTTGCCGAGGCGTCCGGCGGCGCGGCAGGCGGCCGCCGCCACGCGGCGGTCGGGATCCTTCAAAAGCCCGTGCAGGGCCTCGATGCCCTCGTCTCCCCGCACTCCGACGGCGACCGCCGCCAGGCGCCGCCGCTCCGAATCGGGCGACTGGCAGGCGCCGGCCAACCACTCGCGGGTGACCAGTTCCTCCGCCGTCGCAGCAGGCATGGCTCCCAGCGCGGCCTCGATCACGCCGGGATTGGGATGGTCCAGCAGGCGCGCCGCCAGGCTGGCGGGTTCCGGCGAAACGGCCAGGGCGTAGGACACGGCGGGCTGAACCGCCGGAGAGACTCCGGGTGGCCGGGCGGAGCGGATCTCGGCCAGAGCCTGCTCCAGCGCTCCGCCGAATCCCCTGGCGCGCGCCACATCGAACACCCGGGCGCGCACCTCCGCCGATGGGCTGCGGGACAGGTCTTCGAGCAGGGGCTCCAGCGGATACCCCTCCGCTTCCGCCAGCATGGAAACCGCGTAGGCCGACTGGCGGCTGTTGCCGCCGCGGGCGGTCTCTTCGAGCAGGCGCAGCAGGGCCGGGTCGCGCACGCTGACGCGCGCGGTTTCGAGGTCCAGCCGGCGTATCTCGAGTCTCTTGCGAACCGTGGCGATGTACTGCCGGCGGGCCCGGTCGGAGAGCGCAATCCACGCCAGCGACAGCACCACCGCCAACAGCGCGATCCCGCGCGGGGTCACCTTGAAGGTGACGGTCAGGACCAAAAGCAGAACGCCCCCGATCCCACGCGAAAAACGGTCCGCGAAAACGTCGATGAACGCCTTCGTGCGATTCTTCAGCTCCACCGGCAGAGGCAGGTAGAGCAGTTCCATGCCGGTGCGGTTGAACGAGTAACGCGTGGAGGCTTCCGCCAGGCGGGCGCCCGCGGCCGCCGAAAGGCCGGGGGTCAGCCAGGTCACGGCCGAGGCGATTCCAATGGATATGGGCATAGCCTGCAACGCGCCGCCCACTCCGAAACGGCCCACAACCACCGCTGTCAGAAAGAACTG
>JAIQFU010000281.1:0-1940 GCA_020073115.1 Terriglobia bacterium | reverse complement strand
ACGCGACCAGGTCTTCCTTGTCCGGGAAAGCCACCTTGGCCATGGCGCTGAACTGATACTCGATCAGCACGTCCACCACGTACGTCAGGGCGATGATGGCGATGATCACCTGCAGGTGCCGGTGGCGGCCGATGGAGCCCGCCAGGTCGCCGAACGAGAAATGCGCCTCCTCCTCTTCGGCCGCCCGCGCGGTGGCCAACGCCGCCTTGCGAAACGCGGCGATGATCCGGAATGTCCCGTAAGCGAGGACCACCATGACCGCACTGGCCAGCAGAAGGGAGCGTGTTCCGATGCGCTGTACGAGGAGGGCGGTGAAAGTCCCGCCGAAAGCGGCCCCGATCACCGCGCCCACACCGATGATGCCGTATAAGCGCTTGGCTTGCCGCGCGTCGAAAAGGTTGGCGGCGATGAGCCAGCCCTGGGAAACCAGGACGATGCTGAAGAGGCTCACCCAGATGTTGAAAGCGTAAAACACCCATCGCCACTCGTACTGCAGCAGCCACCACAGCGTCACCAGCCCGGCGGTCAGGAACAGGGTGGCCGCGGTAACGGCATGGGCAAGCGTGGTTTTGACCGCCAGTTTGGTATAGGCGTAAGCCAGCAACCCGCCGACCGCCGCGATCAGGACGTAGAGCCAGGGGAGCTTATCGATATCGAACTTGTTCAGAAACAGCGCCCGCGCCACCGGCTTGAGGATGTAGTAGGCGAAGAGGACGAAGACCATGTAGAGGGCCATCAGCGCTGTGATGAGCCGCTCGCCGCGCCGGATATCGAACAAGCCGCGCCAAAATTGCTTGAACGTGAGCATGAAACTGGCGGGATTATGTTAGCATCAGAACGAAAACCGCGCTAGCCCCGTGAAAAAGAATACTTGGGCGGTTCTTCTCCGGGAATACCTGCTGCCTGGCGCCGCCGAGCAGGATGAAGGATTCCAGGAGGAAGTCCTGCGCATCGGCCACAAGGGGTTGCGGGCGGTGGGCGGCGTGGAGATGGGGGTCGCCCTGTTCCTGGCCGCCGGGCGGCTGATCGCCGTGCCGCTGCCCGCGTCGTTTCGCCTGCGGATTCTGGAGGCGGCGTCGCCGTTTATTCTCGGCGCGGCCACCATCGCCCTCTCCCGCGCACAGGCGCTCTACACCTGGTCTCGCGCGGTTGCGTGGGCGTCGTGCGCCGCGGCGGCGGCATCCCTGAGTTGGGTTTCCCTGCTGTGGCGCGACCGCCAGGGCGGGGCCGATTTCATTCTGGGGCCGATCACGGCCCTGCTGCTGGTGGCGGTGGCGGCCATCCCCCTTCGGCCCGCCCACACCCTGGCGCTCGGCTGTTTCGCAGGCGGCTCCTACGCGCTGTTGGCGGCATGGGTGGAGCCCCAGGGGGGCGGCCATCCGGCCTTCACCATCTTCGCCGCGTTCCTGACCCTCCTGGCGACCGTTCTGACCGCCGTGATTTACGGAGAGAGGCGCGCCTCTTACGAATCCTGGGTGCGCACCGTGCGCGCCTTCGAGGAACTGCGCCAGGCGCAGTCCCGGATCCTTCTTTCCGAAAACGCCGCTTCCCTGGGCCGGCTCGCGGCGGCCCTCAGCCACGAATTGAACTCACCGCTCGGCGCCTTGATGAGCGGCGTGGACACGCTTGTGCTGGTGGCGGCCCGGCAGGCGCTTTCCCCGCCATCGGAACAGGAACGCCTGGTTCGGCTGCAAGCCGACCTGCGGGGCTCGGTGCGGGAATCGGCCGGCCGGCTGCAGCAGATCATCGAGCGCATGCAGCGCTTCACCAACCTGGACCGCGCTGAAGTGCAGGAAGTGGACCTGAACGGCCTCAAGAATGTCTGCCCAGTAACGATCGCGCAGCTGAGCAGCATGACGGCAAGCGCCAATTGCCCTGTGATGAATCCCATGCGCGCACGCGTGCCGGGCGTGCCGGCGGCTTGCCCTGATTCCTCCTTC
>JAIQFU010000280.1:7103-10298 GCA_020073115.1 Terriglobia bacterium | reverse complement strand
GGCGTGAACTGGATCGACACGGCGGCGGTCTACGGGCTCGGGCATTCCGAGGAGATCGTGGCGCAAGCCCTGGCGGGGCGGACGAACCGTCCGTACTTGTTCACCAAGTGCGAACGGGTGTGGGACGAGCAAGGCCGGATCACCGGATCTCTCAAGGCGGATTCCATCCGGCGGGAATGCGAGAACAGCCTGCGGCGGCTTCAGGTGGACACGATCGACCTGTACCAAATCCACTGGCCGGAGCCGGAAGCCGACATCGAAGAGGGCTGGTCGGCCATGGCGAAGCTGAAGGAAGAGGGCAAGGTGCGGTGGATCGGCGTTTCCAACTTCAAAGTGGACCAACTGGAGCGCTGCCGGAAGATCGCGCCCGTCACCTCTCTCCAGCCGCCGTACTCGGCGATTTCGCCGGACGTGGAAAATGAGACGCTGCCCTACTGCCAGCGGAACGGCATCGGCGCGATCGTGTATTCGCCCATGAAATCCGGGCTGCTGACGGGGAAGATGACGAGGGAACGGGCGGCCGCTTTCCCGCAGGACGATTTTCGCCGGCGCACCCTGGCGTTCCAGGAACCGCAACTCTCACGCAACCTGGAACTGGCGGAACTGATGCGGCGGATCGGCGCCCGGCACGGGCGGACCCCGGGCGAAGTGGCGATCGCCTGGACTCTGCGGAACCCGGCGGTGACGGCGGCCATTGTGGGGGTGCGTTCGGCGGAGCAGGCGCAGGGCGTGATCGGGGCGCTGGAGTTTCGGCTCAGCCCGGACGAGATTGCGGAGATCGATATCTGGCGGCGGGGCGCGATGGCGGCCAGGTAAGCCGCTAGTGCTACTCGTTGGGCCCAGCCCCGCGGGCGCATGACTGACGTGACTGACGACGAGCGACCGGCGACTCGGTGTTATAATGGTTCCGTTCTATCCCGAACAGTCCAGGTCTGTCGTATGTTCCTCAGTGTCAAAGAGATGGAGGTGCGGAAGGTTCGTTTCGACGAGACCTTCGACCCGGGGCAGATCGATTTTTCGGGGGAAGACCTGCAGCAAGGCTCTCCGCTGCATGTAACCGGGACGGCCGAACTGTTGGCCCATTCCGAGGGCGAAGTGCGGATTCAGGGGCGGTATTCCGTGGAAATGACGGCGGAATGCGACCGCTGTCTGGGGGGCGCGCGTTTCCCGCTCGACGGGAGCTTTGACCTGTACTACCGGCCCATGTCCGATATCGCTCACGAGGAAGAAGTGGAAATCGACGAGGGCGAGGCGGAGATTGGATTTTACGAACGCGGCGGCATGGAACTGGAGGACATCCTCCGGGAACAGGTGCTGCTGGCCCTGCCCATGCAGCGGGTTTGCAGCGACGTCTGCAAGGGGATTTGCCCGGTTTGCGGCAAGAACCGGAACGAGACCACGTGCGATTGTAAGGTGGACAGCGCCGACGATCGCTGGGGGGCGCTCCGGAATTTAGAGCTCTGAAGGAAATCCAGGAATTGGTCCCGCGCACGCGGGCGATTATTGTCGAGGAAGAAATATGCCGAATCCCAAACGTAGACACTCCCAGCAGCGGACTTCCACCCGGCGCGCACACGACGCGCTGAAGACCGCCGGAGTTTCGGAGTGCCCGAACTGCCACGAGCCCAAGCTTCCGCACCGGGTATGCCCGCACTGCGGCCAGTACAAAGGCCGCGAAGTCATCGAGGTCGAACAGGAGTAACCGCGGTCCTAACATGCTGACCATTGCCGTTGACGCAATGGGTGGAGACCACGCCCCCCAATCCGAAGTAGAAGGGGCCGTTCGGGCTGTCAGGGGCCTGGACGTGAAAGTCATTCTCGTCGGCCAGCAGGAGATCCTGCGGCGGGAACTCGGCCAATACGACGATCACCGCGATCTTCCCATCGAAATCGTTCATGCGCCGGATGTCGTCACGATGGAGGACAGCGCGGCGCGGGCGGTGCGGTCCAAGCCCAATAGTTCCATGCGTGTGGCCTCGCGGCTGGTGAAGAACTGCCAGGCTCAGGCGATGGTGTCGGCGGGCAACACGGGCGCAGTCATGGCCACGGCGAAGATCGTGACCGGCGTGTTGCCCGGGGTGGACCGTCCGGCGCTGGCGGGGATTCTTCCGACGGTCAAGGGCGCGCCCGTGGTGGTGGTGGACGTGGGCGCGAACGTGGATTGTTCGGCCCGTCAACTCGCCCAATTCGCGGTGATGGCCGAGATCTACTCGCGGATGATCCTCCGCCCGCACTCCAAGCCCCGGGTCGGAATCCTCTCGATCGGCGAGGAAGAGCACAAGGGCAACGACCTGACCCGTTCCGTGGCCAGCCTGCTGAAGAAGCTCGACCTGAACTTCATCGGCAACGTGGAGGGTCGCGACATCTACGCCGGCGAAGTGGATGTAATCGTCTGCGACGGCTTCGTGGGGAACGTGGCGGTGAAGGTGAGCGAAGGGCTGGCGGACATGGTCAAGCATCTGCTGCGCGATTCGCTGGAAGCGACGATCACGGGGAAGATCGGGTATGTGCTGGCGAAGAACGCCTTCACCGCGTTCCGCAAGCGCCTGGACTACTCCGAGTACGGGGGAGCGCCGCTGCTGGGGGTGCGCGGGGCGTGCATCATCTGCCACGGCCGGTCGAACGCCAACGCCATCAAGAACGCCATTCGCGTGGCCCGGGAATTCTGCGAAGGCAAAGTGAACCAGCTGATCGAACAGGAACTGGCGCGTTCGGCTTTCGGGGAAAATGGGAATGGAGAGATATCGGCCGCGGAACGCAAGTGAACGCCGATTAGAGGGAACTGGTCTTCTCGGCGTTCTGCGCGCATCGGCGGCTTTTGTTCTGTTTTGGCTGGTGGGTTGCGCGGGGGCGCAGGCCCAGGAGCGGGTTGCCTGGACGTTGCAGGCCGAGCCTGCCACGGTGGCGCCGGGCGGGTCCACGCTGGTGCGCGCCACGGCGCAGGTCCAAGCCGGGTGGCACCTGTATTCGGCATCCTCGCCCACGGGGATACCGGCGGCGTTTCAGGTGGAGCCGGGCACGCTGGTCCGGGTGCTGCAGCCTCCCCCGAAACGGGCCTTCGACAAGAACTTCAACGCCGAAAGTGAAACGTACGAAGGCGAAGTGGCCTTTCTGCTGGAAGTCAAGCTGCCGCGCGGCATTCCGGCGGGTCCCGCGTCGCTGGCGGTGAAAGTGCGGTACCAGACCTGCAACGAC
>JAIQFU010000280.1:0-7068 GCA_020073115.1 Terriglobia bacterium | reverse complement strand
ACGGCGCCGGTCATGATCAACGCCGGAGCCAGCGCGTCGATTCTGGCGCCGCCCGGGTACGTCCCGGTGAAGCCGCAAGCCGCGGCGGGTGGGACAGGCGATTCGCCGGTCCAGCCCGGGCAAGCATCCGGCCTTCCCGGCTTTTTGCTGGTGGCCTTCGGTTTCGGCCTGGCTTCCATTTTCACCCCGTGCGTCTTCCCGATGATCCCCATCACGATGTCGTACTTCCTGAACCGCCAATCGGGCGGCCGGCGCGACAGCGTGGTTCAGGCGGTGGTGTTCTGCCTGGGAATCATCGTGCTGTTCTCGGGGCTGGGGCTCCTGGCGACGGCCATTCTGGGGCCGTTCGGGGTGGCGCAATTGGGCGCCAATCCGTGGGTCAACGGCTTTATCGCGGCGCTGTTCATCGCCTTCGGGCTGAGCCTGCTGGGGGCATTCGAGATCACGATTCCATCCGTGCTCCTGACCCGGCTGAACCAGTCGTCGGAGAAGGGCGGGTTCGCGGGAACCCTGCTGATGGGGCTGACGTTCTCCCTGGCATCGTTCGCCTGCGTGGGCCCGTTTGTGGGCACCCTGCTGGCGGCGTCCGTGGGCGGAGGCGGCGTGCGGCCGCTCCTGGGGATGGTGACGTTCGCCACGGGGCTGGCGCTGCCTTTCTTCCTGCTGGCGCTGTTCCCGTCGTACCTCAAGCGCATGCCGCGCGCGGGCGGCTGGATGATGCGGATCAAAGTGGTGATGGGGTTCGTCATCCTGGCGGCGAGTCTGAAGTACCTGAGCAGCCTAGACCAGGTGATGCAGTGGGGTTTCCTCACGCGCGAGCGCTTCCTGGCGGCTTGGATCGTGCTCTTCGCCATGGCGGGGCTGTATCTCCTGGGTTTCCTGCGGCTGGAGGGCATTAAGCCGGACGAGCCCATGGGACTCGGGCGGCTGCTGACGGGGACCGCATTCCTGGTGTTCGCCATCAGCCTGCTCCCGGGTATGTTCGGCGGGAAGTTGGGCGAGTTGGATGCGTTCGTGCCGGAGGCCGCGGGGACTGCCGGGCCTGGCGGGGCTCCATCCGAGACGGGCGCAGCCTGGCTGAAGAACGACTACCGCGGCGCGCTGGACCGCGCGCGGCGCGACGGCAAACTGGTGTTCGTGAGCTTCACCGGCTACGCCTGCACCAACTGCCATTGGATGAAGGCCAACATGCTTTCCCGCCCGGAAATCGCGGCGGCGCTGGGGAATTTCGTCCTGGTGGAACTCTATACCGACGGCACGGACGCCGGGTCGGAGGCCAACGCGAAAATCGAGTTGGACAAGTTCCAATCGAGCACCATTCCGCTGTACGCGATTCTCGATCCCGACGAGAAGGTGGTTGCATCGTTCGCGGGGGCGACGAGGGACGCGAAGGCGTACCTGGCGTTCCTCGAACAGGGAGCCGGGAGCCGGGCGGGGAGCCGCCCGAATTCGGGGGTCGGGGCGGGGGTGGTACAGGCCTCGGCGGCTTCGGGGCCGGACCTGCCCGCGGTTCAGAAGTTGGACGGCGGGACAGTGGATTCGGCGGCGCTGAGCGGCAAGGTTGTCGTGGTGAATTTCTGGGCCACGTGGTGCGTGCCGTGCATTCAGGAGATCCCCAGCTTCAACAAGCTACACCGCGAGTTCGGGGGGAAGGGCGTGGTGGTGCTCGGCGTTTCGATGGACGACGAGGGCAAGGCGCGCGTGGAGCCGTTCCTGAAGAAACACCCCATGGATTACACCGTGGCGCTCGGCTCGGACGAGCTGAACAGGAAATTCGGCCTGGATTCGCTGCCGGTGACAGTCGTGTTCGATCGCGCGGGGAAGCAGGTCCAGCGCTTCGAAGGGTTCACCGAGGAAGCCAAGCTGCAGGCCGCGGTGCAGGCGGCCTTATAGGCGATCGTGAAGCGGGCGGCGCGTGGCCGTCTTCTGGGGGTCTATTTCCCGTCCCCGTACTGGATCGTCGATTCGCCTTCGAACTTGTGATAGTTGCGGAAGTCGATCACGTTGTGGCTGCAGTTGCTGGTTCCGCGCTGGCAGCTCAGGGTTTCGGAGTGCACCGGCAAGAGGTACTGTTTGGTCCCGCCGAGGCGGACGTAATCGTAATCCGTGGCCGATTCCACGTGGTCGAGGGGGAAGTCGCCCGGAAAGCCTTTGCCTTCCATTTCGATCCGCAGGACGCGGTTGGTGGTAGGGTCGATCCAGACGGCGCCGCTGAAGGCGGGCCGGTAGGATTGCGAACCGGTCTGCACCGTCCAGTGGGAGTTCGGCTGAGCGACGGAGTATGCGTACTCCTTGGTATTGATGCCGTTGATGCGCGAATCCTTGCGGTAGTGGAACTCGGCGGCGGTGGCGGGATTGAAGAGATTGATCAGCACCGTGCCGAACTCGCCGGTTGACCACGCTCCTCCGGTGTCCTCGATCTTCTTGTTGACGGCCTTGCCGTTGACCGTCACCTTGCGGTAATCTTCCTTGCCGTTTTCGTAGACCACCTCGGCGCCGACGACGTCCAGCGCTTGCCAGTTGGGTGGGTTTCTATCGCTCTGGTAGCGGGCGATCATCTCCGTGCACACATAGTTCGGCAGGGTCTCGGTGAAATCCAAGGCGGTGTCGGCAGTTTTCCGGATGAGCGGATCCTGCGGGCGTACGCCGAAGGGGAGGTCCTCGTCGGTATTCGCGGGCCGGCGGGGCGGCGGGGCAGCGGGACGGGGGAGTTCAGCCGGTAGCCTGGCGGCGGCGACCTGCGGCGCGGAAGGTTCGTCGGGAACCGGGGTGGAGCGTTCCCGGGCCACGTCCGCGGGCTTGCCGCGGCGCAACTGCGGCGGACCGGGATCGTCGGGGTCGGGCTTAGCGGGGGGCGGCTTGATTTCCACGGCGGGGGTCGGCGGGGCGTCCGGTTTCACGTCCTTCCAGGCGTCCACGTCGCCCGCACTTTTATCCTCGGCATCCGCTGTTGCGGCGGCCTTCTCCCAGTAGACGTTGACGGCGGTGTAGAAACCCTCGGGGTCGACGCTGCTCTCGACGGAGAGCTGGTCTCCCGGCTTGAAATCGGGTGTTTTGATTTCCTGCCCGTTTTTGAAGAACCTGGTTTTGCCGGAGCGCTTGAAATCCAGCTCGCGGGCATCATCGAGCTTGACGGTGATGGACTTATCATCCATCACTTTCAGTCTGCCGCGGAAATTGGGCAGCGGCATGGTGGTTTCGCTGTCCTTGGAGGCGCTCTTTCGGCGCGGAAGCGTGATCTGCGCGGAGGCCGTGGCGGCCAGGAGAACGAAAAAGAGCAGCCCGGCGCGGGAACGAATCGGGCGGAGGTGGACCATCAGACGGTGAGATGTGCCGCAACGGCCCGGGGTTACTTCCGGTTTGGATACACTGGGATCAGTGCTGGTGTCGATTACCCCCCAAGTGCAACGTCCGAAGTGGCTGCGGGCGCCCGCGCCGGCAGGCGAGAACTACAGGGATCTGAAGGAGTTAATCGGACGGCTCCGGCTGCACACGGTGTGCGAAAGCGCCGCCTGCCCCAATGTGGGCGAGTGCTGGAACCAGCGCACCGCCACCTTCATGATCCTGGGGAACGTGTGCACGCGGCGGTGCGGCTTCTGCGCCGTGGAGAAAGGCGCTCCGCTGCCGGTGGACTACGACGAACCGCGGCGGGTAGGGGAAGCGGTGGAAGCCATGGGGCTGAAATTCGCCGTGGTGACGAGCGTGAACAGGGACGACCGCCCGGACGGCGGCGCGGAGCTTTTCGCCCTGGTGATCCGGGCCATCCGCGAGCGTGCGCCGGGCTGCGGCGTGGAAGTGCTGACGCCGGATTTCCAGGGCAGCCATGCGGCCGTCGAGACGGTGATGGAAGCCGCGCCCAACGTGTTCAACCACAACACGGAAACCGTTCCGCGGCTGTACCGGCAGGTGCGGCTCGGGGCGCGGTACGAACGGTCGCTCGACGTCCTGGCCTATGCCAAGAGGCTGGCGCCGGGGATCCCTACGAAGAGCGGTCTGATGCTCGGCCTGGGGGAAACCCTGGAAGAGACGCTGGGGGTCATGCGCGACCTACGGGCGCACGGCGTGGATGTTCTGACTATCGGCCAGTATCTCCGGCCTTCGCCCAGGCATTTGCCGATTGTGCGCTACGTCGCGCCGGAGGAGTTCGCGGAACTGGGCCGGGCGGGGAGGGAGATGGGGTTCGGGCACGTGGAATCGGGCCCGCTGGTGCGCAGTTCGTATCATGCGGCGGAGGCGGTGAAGGCTTGAGCCCATCGCCGGTGCGGAGCCGTCTGCTGATCGTCGCCGCGGCGGCGCTGTTCTCCACGGGGGGCGCGGCGATCAAGGCGGCGGCGCTCAGCGGGTGGCAGGTGGCGAGTTTCCGGTCGGGAGTAGCGGCGCTGGCGCTGCTGGCGGTATTGCCGCAGGCGCGGCGCGGGTGGTCGTGGCGCGTCGTGCCGGTTGGCACGGCCTACGCGGCGACGCTCATCCTCTTTTGCCTGGCGAACCGGATGACCACCGCCGCCAACGCCATTTTTCTGCAAGCCACGGCTCCCCTGTACGTGCTGCTTCTCGGCCCCTGGCTGCTGCGCGAGCCGATCCGGCGTTCGGACGTGATCTATATTCTGGCGATCGCCGCCGGGATGTCGCTCTTTACGCTGGGGACGGAGAAAGCCACGATTACGGCGCCACACCCGCATACCGGGAACCTGTGCGCCGCGGCCAGCGGGTTTACGTACGCCCTGACGCTGGCGGGTCTGCGCTGGCTTTCGCGGCGGAAATCGGAGAACGCGGGAATGGCGGCGGTTGCGGCGGGAAACGTCATCGCCTGCCTGGCGGCGCTCCCGTTGGCTCTGCCCGTCGGTGCGGTGGGGGGAGCCAACGTGGCGGTGATCCTGTACCTGGGGATTTTTCAGATCGGACTGGCTTACTGGTGCCTGACCGGGGGGATGCGGCGGGTCACGGCTTTCGAGGCCACCAGCGTTCTGCTGCTGGAACCGGCCCTGAACCCCGTGTGGGTTTGGATGATCCACGGCGAGCGGCCGGGGACGTGGCCCCTGGCCGGGGGGGCCGTGATCCTCTCGGCAACCCTGGTGAATACCTGGCGGCAGACCCGGAGCGCCGAGCCCGGCTGACGTCCCCCCGGGGCTTTGACCGGGAAAAAACGACGGGTGGCAAAAAGCAAGGGGCGGGGGTACTGTAGCGTGCCATAGTATTCGGAGCTACGAATCCGTAAAGCGCGGGTGATCATCCGCCCCTACAGAGGATGCCGCTATCGTGATACAAAGGGAAAAAGGGGTGAGTGGCCATGGGCCATCGCCCATAGGGAATTCCACCGCATGAAACCGCTCGGCTGGATGATGGCCTTCGGATTGATCGTATCCTCGGGACGGGTCATTAATTTCGACACCGCGACCATAGGGCAGACTCCTCCGGGATGGACCATCGCCATGACGAACCGGGGCGCCGCGCCTCGCTGGGAGATCCTCCGCGACCGCACGGCCCCGACGCCGCCGTACGTTTTGGCGCAGATGTCGGCAGATGCGAACGGCAGCCGATTTCCCCTGGCGATTCTGAACGGAGTGGAACTGCGCGACGGCGATATCAGCGTGCGTCTGAAACCTGTAGCGGGCCAGCAGGAGCAGGCGGGAGGAGTTGTCTTCCGGTATCGCGACCCGAACAACTACTACCTTGCCCGGGCGAATGCGCTGCAGCAGAATGTGGCGCTGTTGAAAGTGGAAGACGGGCGCAGGCTTCCGATTGCGCCGGCCGTTCAGCACGACCTGCCTTCCAACTCCTGGCGGATCCTGAAGATCTCGGTCCGCGCCAACCGGTTTCAGGTCTATGTGGATCACCGGCGCGTCCTGCAGGCGGTGGACAACACGTTCCAGAGTTCCGGGAAGGTGGGGCTCTGGACGGTCGGCGACTCGGTGACGTACTTCGACGACTTCCGGGTGAATCCGAAATAAGCGGGGCCGGATGTCGGGACGAGCGCCGACACTGCGGGCAGGAATGTCCGATGCCACGCTACTACAATGTCGTTAATGTCCGAATTTGATGTAGTTGGCGTGGGTCTGAACGCGACCGATACCCTGCTCATTGTCCGCCGCTTTCCGGCGTACGCGGGGAAGGCTCCGTTCCAGGAGGAAGTGGTGGCGGCGGGCGGGCAGGTGGCCAGCGCGCTGGCGGCGTGCTCGCGGCTGGGGCTGCGCACGAAGTACATCGGGGCCGTGGGCGACGACGAGCGCGGGCGCATCCAGATGGAGAGCCTGAGGGAAGCGGGGGTCGATGCCGCGGACGTGAAGGTGCGCAAGGGCTGCGCCACGCAATCGGCTTACATCATCGTGGACGCCGCCACGGGGGAGCGCACCGTCTTCTGGCGGCGGGACGATTGTCTGCGGATCGATCCCGAAGAGATTTCGGCGGAGCAGATCGCGTGCGGGCGGCTTCTGCACATCGACGGGCACGACACGCCCGCGGTGGCGCGCGCCGCGGCCATTGCGCGGGCCCACGGAATCCCGGTCACGGTAGACGTGGACACCATCTATCACGGCTTCGAGCGCGTGCTGCCCAACGTGGACTACCTGGTGGCCAGCTCCGAGTTTCCGGCCGCCTGGACGGGTGAAAGCGACCCGTTCAAGGCTCTGGAAACGCTGCAAAACGAGTACGGCATGAAAGTAGCGGCGATGACGCTGGGAGCGCACGGCGCGCTGGCGCGGGAGAACGGCCGGTTTCACTACTCGCCGGCCTTCGTGGTGAGCGCGGTGGACACCACCGGCGCGGGCGACGTGTTCCATGGGGCCTTCTGTTATGCTGTTTTGCAGGGAATGCCGATGCGCGAGGCCCTGGATTTTTCGAACGCCATGGCGGCGCTCAACTGCACCGCGCTCGGCGCCCGCGGCGGGATTCGCGGGCTCGAGGAAATCCGCTCGTTGACGGCGCGGGCGGAGCGGCGTCCCCACCCGGATTTCGCCGCCCGTTCGGCCGCTTTCAACTAACCCTGATCAATCGGGATCTGTAGCGAAGTGATCGTTCTGAAGAGACACCGCCGACACGCAGAGGCGCCGAGTGGGAAAGAACTCCTCTCTG
>JAIQFU010000279.1 GCA_020073115.1 Terriglobia bacterium | reverse complement strand
CTGGCGAACGTCCCCGCGGTCCGCGGCCATTTGCCCGAGTCCCAGGTTCGCGGGCCCGCTGTCGTGGTTGTCCCGCAGCACCTCGCGAAAGTAGACTTCGGCCTCGCCCGATCGGCCAGCTTTCTCCAGCGCCAGCGCGAGAGCGAGGCGGTCACGCGAAAGATGGGATATCGATAGGGCATTCCGGTACTGCTCAACCGCCTCGGGATAGCGCTCGGTCGACATCAACTTGTTGCCGGTCTGGTAGTACTCGGTGGCGCGTGAGCTCCGTTGCTCGCGGTACATGTAGTTGAGAATCCCGGCGATCCCCACCATAGCAACCAGAACAATTAGCAGCCCAGCCAGGAGTCTCATGGGCGTGCGGGATTCCTTGTACGCCGGCTCTTCGGCGTTAGATTCGGCCCCGTAGGCGGCAAGCGCATTGTGGACGGAGATAACCCCCAGTAGTTGCCGCTGATTCGAACGGCTGACAACCGGAAGTGCGTCCAAACCACTCTGTGCCATCCGCCGCAGAGCAGTGTCCAGCGCCTGGTCAGGATGGACGTGGGGAAAGGTCTCCGTCGTGATCGCGTCCCAGGGTCCGAGAACAGGCATCAGTGAGCCGACGGTTTGATTCCCGCCGGACTCGTTTGCGGCCTGCTGCAGCCGGTCTCTCGTAATCACGCCCAGCAGGCCGCCCGAGTCGACGACTGGCCAGATGGATTGCTCAGAAGGCGCGCGGCCCAGTGCTTCCTCGACCGTGTCCGAAGCCGCAATCACCCCGGACGCCGGGCGAACGCCGTGAGCCACGGTCAGGTGCTGCTCGCGCTCTCGCGCGCCGCGTGGCAGCCGAATGCCGTCCTGAGCGAGCAGCGCCTCGTATATCGGCTCTTCCTGAAGCCGGCTGGAGATGAAGTAGCTGATCAGGTTCGCGATCATCAGAGGCACGATGATCGAGTAGTCCCGCGTCACCTCGAAGATCATGATCACGGAGGTCAACGGTACGCGAATGATGCCGGCGAACGCGGCCCCCATGCCCACCAGCGCATAGGCGCCGACGCTGCCGGTGTAATCCGGCAGGATGAAGTGCGCCGCTCCGCCCACAGCTCCGCCCATCATCGCGCCAATGAACAGGGCCGGACCGAAGATGCCGCCGGCGTTGCCGGACGCGTAGCACATCGCGGTTGCGACCAGTTTCAAGACCACCAGTAACGCCATCGTGCGCAGCACCAGTTGTCCGTTCAACGCCTGGCTGACGTGGTTGTAGCCCACGCCCAGCACGTCGGGAACAAACCATCCCATCACGCCCACTAGCAGGCCGCCCGCGACCGGTTGGTAGGCGGCGGTCCATTTAGGCATTCGGAAGAAACCCTTCCGGAGCCACAGCAGGAGCTTCACGAAACTGACCGAAACCAGACCGCCGACCAAGCCCAACACGGCGTAGAAGAGAAACTCGACGGGATGCACGAGCTGATAGGCCGGAACGTGGAAGAGTGGTTCATCGCCTAGCAGCAGGTGCAGCACAATCCAGGAGGTCGCCGAGCTCAGGACGATGGCGCCCAGCACGGGCGCGTTCAGATCGCCCATCACTTCTTCGAGCGTGAACAGAACGGCGGCGATCGGCGTGTTAAAGGCGGCGGCGAGGGCGGCGGCCGAACCGATCGGAATCAGCGATTTGATCCGGTTCGGGCCGAGTCCGATCCGGCGGCCGAGGGTGGAAGCGATCCCGGCGCCAACCTGCACCGATGGCCCTTCCCGGCCCAGCGAGATGCCGCTGGCCAAAGAGACCGCCGAGAGGAAAAACTTACCGAGGACCGTTCGGAAGTAGATCACTCCCTCGCGCAGGAACAGTGCCGTTTTCGTCTGTGGAATCCCGCTGCCGCGGGCGTTGGGGAAATGGCGATACAGCAAGAAGCCAGTAATCAGAGCGCCCAGGGTGGGAATCACCAGGCGGCGCCAGGCCGAGCCTCCCGCGGGATACATGCGCGAGCCCAGGTTCTCGGTCACCACGATAAAGGCGACGACCACCAGGCCCACGATGGCGCCAATCAGCAGCGTCAGGACGAAGAGCGCAGTTTCCTCGCGGTTTTGCCAGTGGAATGGGTCAGTCCAGGCTCTCAGGACGCCCCAAAGGCTGCCGGTTCTCGGTGAAGTGTCGGATGACTCCATCAGCGGGATGACTCTTCCATCATAGCGTTCCGGGATTTGTGTCTTTGCCGACCTGAAGAGCCGCGTCACGGAAAGCGTCGATGCGAGCGGAACGCTGGTGGCGGCCGCTGTCATCACAACTCAGCAGCCTCGATTCGCGGCGCGGCTCTCAGCGTATCCGCCAGACCCTCAACGTCCGCGGCCGCGGGCTCCCCTCCCTCCCTGGCGGCCAGGTCGAGGGCTGTCACGTTTTCCGCGGAGAACCCGGTGGGAACGGATCGCAGATTCTGAAAACTACGGATAAACACCGCCGCCCCCGCCACCATCACCAGCGAGAGAGCCACCTCCACCACCACCAGCGCCCCGCCGGCGCCGAAGCGCGGCGCGACCGTGCGCTCCTGGTTCAGCGCCACTCGTCCGCCGCGCAGGAACTGAATGGCCGGGGCAATACCGAAAAGAAGGGCCGTGAGGAGCGACACGCCTACCCCGAATCCGAGCACGCGCCAGTCCAGCGCCAGGTCGATCCCCCGCTCTTTCCACTGGAACGCCGCCACCAGCAGTCGGTTGGCCCAAACCGCGACCAGCATACCCGCCGCGCCACCCGCCAGCGCCACCAGGCAACTCTCGATCAGGGACTGCCGCACGATGCGGCCGCGGCCCGCCCCCAACGAAAGCCGGATGGCCATCTCCGGCTGCCGCGCCGCGCCGCGGGCCAGCAGGAGGCAAGCGATATTCAGGCACCCCATCAACAGCAGAAGCGCTACGATCCCGCCCACCAGCAGCAGGGATCGCTTCTTTTCGCCGCTCGTGCCCGCGATCCCCCGCGAGCCATCCTCGCACCGGACCCGCAGACCGGCGATGGTCGCCGGCCGCGGAGAAACACCCGGTTTCAGCCGGCCGAAGATCGTCGTGTCCACTGCGTTGAGCGTGTCCCAGCCGAAGATCTCGCGCTGGGCTCCGACGGTGATGTAGAGGGGCGGGCCGGAGGCTTTGTTAAGGCCGTTCAGCCCGCGCGGCAGCACGCCCACAATCGTGAACGGGAGATTGTTCAGGTAGATCACACGGCCAAGCACGTCGGGCGCCCGCCCGTAACGGCGACTCCAGAAATCGTACGTGGCTACCGCCACCGGCGGCGCTCCGGGCGCGTCGTCGGCGGGCGTCAGCGTGCGGCCCAGGGTCGCCTGCGCTCCCAACACGCTGAAGAAGTTGCCGGAAACCGACCGCCCGAAGGCCGGATGCTCGATTTTCTCTTTCCCGCGGCGCTCGTTGGCTACCAACCCGCCTTCGGCGGCGAGCCCCGAAAACCGCCGGTCGGAATCGCGCAGCAAGAGGTACTCATCGTAGCGGCAGGGTTTCTCGCCCGGACGCATGCACGTCACCAACTGCAACTGGCCCGGCTTCGGGACCGGCAGCGGCGCCAGCAGCAGGCGGTCCAGAAACGTGAACACCGAAGTGCACGCGCCGATTCCCAGCGCCAGGATGAGAATCGCGGCCGCGGTGGACGCCCGGGTCTTCCACAACATACGGCCGGCGTACTTCACATCCCGCTGCCACCCTGCCAGGCACTCCGCGCGCGAAGCCTTCCCCAGGCGCTCGCGGCCGAGCACCGAGCACTCCCTGCGCACCGGCCGAACCGGCCCGAATTGCCGCAGCGCCTCCCGCCGGGCCGCCTCCGGCGTCATGCCGGCCGCCACCAGGTCTTCGATCTTGGTTTGCAGATGGAACTCGATTTCGTCTTCGAAATCGGCCGCGGGGTCGGGACCCCAGAATCGCAAGTACCTGCGCCAGCGCGGTTCCATGGGAATACTGTGGCACAGCTCCCCTAAGATTTCAAGGGGAAGTTCCGCGCTACGATTCCTGCATGGAACCCGCCGGTGAGACACGGGCCTATTTTGAAAACAGCGCGCCGATTCTGCGCGTGGAAGACATGGCGACCGCCCTCCGTTTCTACGTGGATACGCTGGGCTTCAGGAACGCGCCCTGGGGTGATGAGAACTTCACGAGCGTGAATCGCGATCGCGCGGGAATCTACCTGTGCCGGGGCAGCCAGGGGGCGGGACGCGCCTGGATCTGGATCGGCGTGGATGACGTCGCCAGACTTCACCAGGAATGTGAGGCCCGGGGCGTGACCATCCTCCTGCCGCCGACGAACTACCCCTGGGCTCTGGAGATGCAGATCCAGGATCCGGACGGCAACGTAATCCGTTTCGGCTCGGAGCCGATCGCTTAGCGGGGCCGACCTTCGGGCCCACCTACGTTTTCTCCGGCGCCCCCAGATGGGCCGCGATCCTGGTGGCTTCTTCCACCGCGCGCGCCAGCACCGACCGCAGCCTTCCGTCCTCCAGCACCAGCAGGCCGCCGATAGTGCAGCCCGCCGGCGTGGTTACATCGTCCCGCAGGGCCGCGGGGTGGCGTCCGGTGGTGAGCACCATCTTGGCGGCTCCGAGGACGGTCTGCGCCACCAGGGTGAGCGCGGTCTGGCGCGGCAGCCCTACCCGCACGCCCGCGTCCGCCAGCGCCTCCATCACCAGGTAGAGATATCCCGGGCCGCTGCCGCTCAGCGCCGTCACGGCGTTGAAGTGCGCCTCGTCCAGCACCAGGCAGTTTCCGACCGCCTCGAAGATCTGCCGCGCGCGCGCCAGGTCGCGGGCGGCGGCGTGTCGCCCGCCGCAGACCACCGTCATACCCTCGCCCACGATGCACGGAGTGTTCGGCATGGCGCGCACCACCGGGTTCGAGGTTCCCAGGAGAGATTCCAGCTTTTCGGTCGAAACCCCGGCCAGGATGGAGATTAAGAGCGTGTGCGGCTGCAATCCCGCCTCCAGCAGCGCCGTCATTACCGAAGCGGCGTCCTTGGGTTTCACGCAGACCAGAACCAGGTCGGCGCCGGGCACGCGCGCATGGAAATTCAACTCCACCGGGACGTGCAGCGCGTGCCGCGCGCTCTCGCAAGTAGCCGCGCTCTTGTCACCGGCCCACAAGCGCTCGCGGTCGATGAGCCCGCTGGCAATCAATCCCTTGGCCAGCGTCTGCCCCATCACCCCGGCGCCGATGATTCCCAGGGTCATGCCGTCGGCGATGACCGCGTCTTTCCGTTCTTTCGACATGGATGGATTGATCGTAGCGCAATCCATGGAGCGAACGCCCCGCTCCACCAGGCTCGCTGAAATGTGCCATATTGGCGAATCGTGGAGGTCTCGATGCGCGCGCTTCTTTGCTCTCTCCTCTTTCTCTCCGCCGCCCTGGCGTATGAGCCGCCGGTCGATACCGCCGGCCCGCTCACCGTTCGCATCCAGCAGCCGGCGCTGGGCTCCTACGGCGCGGGCGGGTTGGTGCAGTTCAACCAGCCGGACGCGCCGTTCACGCTCACGGTGCAGTTGAGCAACTCCGCCAACACGCAGTTGCAGGGCACGGTTCGATTGCAGCTCATCGACCGCTGGCGCGCCGAGCCCGCGGCGCCCGTGCCCTTCTCTCTGCGGCCGCGCGGACGGGCCAGCGTCAACTTCCGGGTCAGCTTCGGGGCGGGGACGTTCAACGCGCACTATCCCATCCACGCCCTGGCCGAATTCGACTACGAAGGCCGCCACCTGGTGGCGCACCCCATCATGATCGTGACCACCACGCAGCCCAATGTCCCGCGCGCGCCCCTGCCGGCCGAATGGAAACCCATCCCGGCGCCGGCCAACGGCGCCCTGGGGCTGTGGCGCACGCCGGTGCGGCGCGAACGCTCGGTCATCAGCGCGGAAGAGGCGCAATCCGGGGCCACCGGCAGAGAGGTTTTCGAGCTTCGTCCGAACGTGCAGTACGCGGCTCGGCTGGACGGGCGGGAGGCCATCGCCATGGCCCTGGGCCCGCGCCCGCCGTCGCTGCGCGAGCGCATCGAGTCCAGCGCGGTCGAGTACCCTGTCGCGCTCCCCAAATCCCAGCCGCTTCTCCTGCAATTCGGAACCGCCGCCGCCAACGGTGCGACATTCCGCGTGCGCGCTCTCGCGTTCGATGCCCCGGCGGGCCAGGACGGGGCCGTTTTATTCGACAAGGAATCGAAGTCGCGGATTCCGGAGTTGGCGGAAATCGACCTGGCCCGCTACGCCGGCCGGAACGTGCGGCTGCAGTTCGAAAGCGCCGGGCCGGCGGGCCAGGCTTACTGGGTGGAGCCCACGCTTCTCGCCGGCAAAGCCCCGGCCCCGTCCGCCTTCCCCCCGCCCGCGGGCGCCGCTTCGCGTTCGCTCGGTTCCGTGCAGGGCTACGAGGTGCGCGTGTATCCGGGCTCGCGCGGCGCGCTCGATTCCGCCGTGGCGTTCTTGAACGGAACCCGCCGCCTGCTCTTCCGCGGCTTCCGCATCCAGATGCTGGGCGACGACTTGGGAGACTGGCGCTCCGCCAGCGAACTCGCCGCCACGCGCGAAGAGCCCGCCGGAGGCCGCTATCGTGTCCGCCACAGTTTCCGCAGTTGGGCCGGGAGCTTCGACGTGATGACCGAGATGTGGGTGGACGCGCGCGGACTGCAGACCCGGTTCTGGCTGGAAAACGAGCCGCCCGCGCGCCCCTGGCTCAAGATCTACCTGCAGGGCGTCGCCGCCGGACCGTGGACCGAGCGGGCTTCCCGCATCTACGCCGGCCCGGGCAACGTCATCCAGGACCCGCAGGCGTTCCGGCTCGGCTTCGACGGCCACAATCTCGCCACCTCGTTCGTCGGTTTTGATTTTGCCAACGGCGTCTCGCTGCTTCAAGGCGTTGACGCCACGCCGGACCGCCTGGAAGTCGATCCTCAGACCGGCACGTACACGCTGGTGACGCCGCACCAGCAGACCCTCACCTTTCTGCCGGCGCCCAACGTATGGGATGCGGTGAAGATCTGGCGGGTGAACGATCTCCACGCGGCCTCCGGCGTGCCGAGGCGCTCGCCCGCGCCTTCCGCTACGGGCTCACCGACGCTCTGGTGGTGTGGCATAGCTGGCAGCGCTGGGGCTACGATTTCCGCCTGCCGGATATCTTCCCGCCCAACCCCAGCTTCGGCGCGCCGGACGACTTCCGCAAACTCGTGGAGACGTGCCGCGGCAGCGGCGTCCTATTCGCCCCGCACGACAACTACATCGACCTCTACCCCGACGCCGAAGGGTTCAGCTACGACAACGTGGCCTTCCTCGCCAACGGACAGCCGCAGCGCGCCTGGTTTAACTACGGGCGCGACGCGCAGTCTTACCGCGCCCGCGCCGACCGGGTTCCGCCGCTGGTGAAGCGCAACCTGAGACTCATCCGCGACGGCTTCGCGCCCACGTCCTATTTCATCGACGTGTGGTCTTCCATGGCGCCCTACGACTACTGGACGTCCGACGGGCAGTTCGTGGACCGCGCCGTGACGGGCAAGGTCTGGGGCGAGACTTTCGCCTGGATCCGCGAATACCTGGGCGGGGACGCCCCGCAGATCTCGGAAGCCGGCCACGACCGCCTGATCGGCTGGCTCGACGGCGCCCAGGCCAACCAGTTGCGCGTCGATCCCCAGGGCAGCGGCTTCGTGTGGAACATCCGGGCCGCCGATGCGGAGCGCATTCCCTGGATCGACGCGGCCTACCACGACCGCTTCGTCCTGCACGGCGCAGGGTACCAGGACCGCTACGCCGCCGGGCTCGACCTGGCCGCCCACGGGATGTACAGCGACGATTACATGGCCACGGAGATGCTGACCGGCCGCCCGGCTATGGTCCAGGCGCCGTTTTCGCGAGACGTGGTCCGGAAATACTGGCTGCTGCACGACATCATGCGCGCCCTGGCGCTGCGCCGCATCGAGACCGTGGAGTTCGCCGGCGGCGACATCCACCGGCAGCACGTGCGCTGGGACAACGGCACGGCCGCCGTACGGTTTCTATGCGCACGCTCCGCAGCCGGAAGGCGCCGTCGAAACCGCCATCGAGCGCCAGGGCGGCGCTACCGTGGAATGGTCGCGTTCGCGGGACGCCTACTACTTCAACGGCCGTGGCGGCGCGGCGTACCGCAAGGTCCGCCAGGGAAACCAGTGGCTCATAATGGCCGCGCCGGACAGCAAGGCTTTCGCCGCGCGCGTGCCGTGGACGGATCCCGATCCGAAACAAGCGGCCATCATCGATGAGCAGGGGAACGTGTTGCGCCAGGCGACGGTCCGACGTGAAGCGGGAGACCTGGTGTTTGAATTCGACGCCGGAGTCTTCGGCTTCCGCCTTGAGTAGCGCCGGCTTCCGGCGGGATAGGCCATCGGCCTATGTGGCCTGTCGGGAGCCGGCATAAAGATCACCGCTCCCGGCAGACGGCGAGAAACGACCGTCTGTCCCATGCACAAGCGAACCGAGGTTCAGACGCCCTTCCGGCGAGCCCGGGACAATCGCCGGCAACCCCACACCACCACTAACGCCACGGTCAGCGCCCACAACCACTTCAGCAGTCGCATCTCCGCGCCACCATCGTAGAACAAACGTACGGCGCAGTCGCCGGAGCACCGCGGGGCAATGGTCAGGAATCCCAGCGCGTCCGCCGAAACCGGCAGCCTCGCTCCCGCCGCCGTGGCGTGCCAGCCGGGGTGGTACGAGACCTGTACGCTGATCACGTCCCGCGGCGACAGGCTGCCGCGCAAAACCGCTTCCGAGGGGCTGTTCCAGCGCTCCTCCAGCAGGGGCTTGCCGGGATCCTCCAGAGCCGCCACGTAGGGCGCCAGGGCCTTGATGTCGATTCCGTCCTCGGGGAAGCGCGCCGTCAGTTCCTCCGGCAGCACGACGTGAGCCAGCCCCGGCGCGCGCTGTGGAACCTCGTAGATCGCATCGTCGCCGCCGCGCCACAATTCAGGCAAGCGGCCTTCGAATTTCCAGGGGTGATGGTAGTCCTTGTACGCATCCGTGCTGCCCGGGCCCGTTACGGCAATCCGGCTTACTCCCAAAGCCTGCAGCCACGCCATCGAAACCTCGAAGGCCCGGTCGCCCGCTCCGTCGTCGCTCCCGACCTCATAATGCGCGTAGCGGCCGGCGTTCTGGAGCATCCCCTGGAGACAGCATCCCGCCACTTGGGGCGTATCGCCGAAAGCGTTCAGCCAGAACGCGCTGGAGCCCAGCAGGAACGCCCGTCCGCCGCCAGGATGCCGGTCGAGCCAGCGGGCGATCTTGTATTCGCTCGTTTTCGTAATATCGATCCGCAGCAACGTCCGCTTGGCGAAGGCGCGAAAGTCGTACGCCCCGAAAGCGCAAAACAGCGCCAGCGCAGCCACCGCGGCGAACCGCAGCCGGCGGCGTTCTCCGATCAGCCATGCCGCACCCACCGCCGCCGACCCGATCAGCCCCATTTCCATCACGTGCTGGAACCGTGTGGGCTGCGCCAGCATGGTCACTCCCAGCCAGTACTTGCCCAGCGTGACCGCGCCCATGAAGAGGGACAGCAAGGCGAAGAAGCGGAGTGCGCGGGGCGCCCGGGCGCGCCCCAGAAGCCAGCGCAGCGCCGCGGTCAGCGCGGCCACCGCCGCCAGCATGGCCCAGTGGCGTGGGGCGAAAGCGTTTTCCGGTTCCATCTGCTGGGTCCTTACCAGCATGTTCCACACCGTGGATGGCGGCAGCGCCGGCGCAATCAGCAGATACCCGAGGACCGCCGCCCCCGCCGCCGTTCCCGTGCGGCCCGTCCACGATGCGGCCGTTCCGTACGCCAGCAGGTAGGCCACTACCGCGAAGGCCAGCGCCATGGCCGCCGGGATGTTCGTCAGCGGTACGGCGGCAAATGCGCACGCGGCCAGCACGAAGCTGCCGAACGTGCGCCGCTCCACCGCCCAATCCAGCGCCAGGATGGCCAGCGGAACCAGCGTCAACCCCGCGACATTCGGACTGTCGGCATAGACCGCCATCGCGCGCAGGCGGTTGGCGAAAAGCGCACCGCCCAGATCGTGGCGGACGGGGCCCACCAGCCAGGCCGCGGGCGACGCCACCGAGTACAGCAGGCCCGCGCACGCCCCGGTCCACGCGCTCCGCGTCAGGCGCGTAACCAGCCAGAAGAGCGTCACCGGACCGAGACAATACGCCGCGCCGGTCACGAAATGGTACGCCCGCGCCGCATCAAACCCACTGAGCGCCGCGAAGGCCGCGACTGTCACATGCAAGCCGGGTGGATAGACATTGGCGAACGGCATCCCGCAAAACCACAGGGGCCACCATCCGACGTGCGGCCAGTGCGCCGCGAGGTAGCGGGCCATCCCGATGTAGATGCCCGCCAGCGAGCTCATTTCATTGAGGTATTCCGAGGTGAAAAGACGCCAGGCGATCCAGACGTTTACCGCGAGCAGGCACACGCTCACGGTTGCCACGCGTTTCCACGAGACCATGAACAGTCGATTATAACTGCTGTGCCGTTCGGGTTTTCCGCGAAGGCCGATGACCCTGCCTACGGCCGCGGCTCTGAAAGCCGCACAGAACGTCGCCGCCACAGCCACAGCCCCAGCAGCGGCGCCCCCAGGAGCGCCAGTCCTCCCGGTTCGGGCGTCTCGAAGCTGGCCACGCCGTTTTCCGAGAAGTCATTCACACTGGCCGTCCCATCCAGGTTGATGTCCATCGTGAACAGGTTTCCGCTGGTGTCGGTCGTTAGCTGCTGCTCGCCGCCGGACCACAGGATCAGCGCAAACGCGCTGCCCGACGTAAAACTCGGGTCGGGCGAGGAGATCGCCGGTCCGGAGAACCGCATCCAGAAGCTGATCCAATTGCCGAACTGGAAATTGTGGTAATAGCTGTTGAGCAGCGGATCGCTGTTGTCGATGGTTACGGTCCCGGGCAACAGCGATCCGGGCGCCACTCCGCCGATGTCCGGATCGTGAGCCAGCAGCGCGCCGTGGTAGGCGAAGTCCAGGATCTCGACGGTTGCGGCTTGCGATCCGTTCAATCCCTGGTTGAACTGAAACTCCACGGCGCCGGTCTCGCCGCTGATCAGGCTCGTGTCCAGGTACGCGTACCGGAGGATGGCCACATTCGCGGAGGCGACGCTCGCAAGGGCCAGGATCAGAATCGCAAAACGGAAACGCATATCTAGTTGAGACTCCCTGAATAGACTGCCGGCGTATACTTGATGCCGTTAGTCGAAGTGTTTCTAAATTGGACGGCCACTGAGGCCGATTGGCCCGGCGCCAGGGTGGCTATCCCCGGCAGAGTGAGGTACGGGCTCCCACCGTACAACCCGGTTGCGTTGACCAGCGTAACACCCGTCGTCAGCGAGGTAAAGACGAGTTCCACGGGCCCCGTGATTGCGCCCGCGCCGTTGTTCTTCACCGTCACCGTACCGTTGTAAGTCAGGTTCGCCCGGTTGTACGTGAGTCCGGACGAGGTCACCGACACCTGCCCGGTAACCGCCGTCGGACCGTTCTGCGCGGCGCCGAAATTGGCGGTCACGCTCTTGGCCGCGTTCATGGTAAGCGTCTGCGGATTGGCTGCCGCATTGACATCGCCGCTGAAGGAAGAGAATGCCATGCCGTTCGCCGGAACGGCGGAAATCTGCACGGTGGCCCCGGACGCATAAAAGTTCCCCGGCGCCGCCGGACTGGCGGTTACCGTCCCGCTCCCCGCGGGCGAAGCCGTGAGGGACAGCAGATAGCCCGTTTGGAAAGCGGCGGTGTAAGTTCCCGCCGTGGCCGGCGTAATGGTGTGGGAGGCGGCCCCGCCGTCGCTCCAACTCGCGAACAGGTATGCCGCGCTGGCCGTGTTGTTCTGCGGCGAAGCGGCGGCCACGGTGTGGCTGGAGTTGGGCGCCCAGGAGAAGGTCCGCGGAGTGACGATTGGTTCGCCGTCCACCGTAATCACGCGGCCCGCCGGCGAGGATGCGATGGTCACGCTCAGCAACGTGGTGAAGGATGCGGTTACCACCCGCGCGGCGCTCATCGTGACGGGCTGCGGGTTCGTGTTCCCGCTCAGCGCCCCGCCGAACGCGTTGAACTGCGCGCTGGAACCCGCGGCGGCGGTAATCTCGACTGACGTTCCGGCCGGATAGTAGCCATCCGCCGAGGTTGGATTCGCGGTGAGGGTTCCGCCCGAGCCCGGCGTCATCGTCAACTGGTATTGCGTCTCGAAGCTCGCCGTGTAGGTCGTGCCCGATGCCGCAGCCGTAATGGTATGGCTCGCCGCGCCGCCGTCGCTCCAGCCGGAGAAGACGTACCGCGCGCCCGCGCCGCCGCTCTCCGAATCCTGCACGGAAATGGCGTGGGTCGAGCCCGGAACCCAACCGTTGGAGCACGGGGACGGACACGCCGCGCCGTCCACTGTCAGGGCGCGGCCGGCCGGGGAGGTGTTGATGGTGAAGTTGACTTTCTGCAGGAAGGTCGCGGTGACCGCCCGCAGGCGATCGATGGTCATGATGGCCGGACTCCCTCCCGCGGCGTCGCCGCTGAACGAGTCGAAGGCCCAGCCGCCCGTGGGAGTGGCGGTCATGGTCACCAGGGTTCCCACATTGTAGTAACCGTCGCTGGAAGTAGGGGTGACGGCCACCGATCCTCCCTCCGTGGGCGAGATGGTCAGTTTCACCGGGTACTGCTCTACGAAAGTCGCCGTGTAGGCCGCGGCGGAGTCGCCGACCGTAATGGTGCGGTTGAGCGTGGCCGGCCCGTCGCTCCAGCTCTTGAATCCGTAACGGACGCTGGCCAGCGTCTGCGGGCTCACTGCCGTCACGCTGATCGTCGTGCCCGGCGCCTGCAGGAAGGTGTGCGCGTCGGAATAGGTAGTATCTCCGACCGTGTAACTCACGCCTGCCGGGACCGTCTGGATCGTCACCGGCGTGAGCGCCGTGAAGTTCGCGGTGACCGTCTTCGGCGCGTCCATAGCAATGGATTGAGTGGCCGTGGAACCACCCCCGGAGTAATTAGCGAACTGATAACCCGTGTTGGCCGTGGCTGTCACCTGCACCGCGGCGCCGGAGTTGTAGTAGCCGTCCGCCGCCGCCGGCGTGGCGCCCACGGTTCCGCCCGCGGAGGGCGACGACCCGGGCGTCAACAGGTACTGCGGCGTCAGCATCGCGGTGTAGGCAGTGCCCGGCGAAGCCGGGCCGTACACGGTATGGCTCTGCGCGCCGCTGTCGTTCCACGACGAAAACGCGTAGCGCGTCCCGCCGCTGCCGGAAGCATCCGGCACGGCAATCGTGTGGCGGCTGCACGGAGTCCAATTCGGAGTCTGGGTTTCGCCGAACGAAACCCCGTCCACCGTGAACCCGCCCGCGGGGGTGGTCCCGATCGTGACCGCGACCGGGTCCAGCGTGTCCGCCGGGGTAAACAAAACCGCGGACCCGTCTTTCAGCACGTCCGCTTTGTAGCTCCACTGCATACGGCAGCCCGAGGTCTGGCCGCTCACGTCGCGGACCCCCACGGTGGCGCTGGCCCCGCCGCTGCCGATGGTCTGATACTGGAACAGGATCTTGTTCGTTCCCTCGTAGAGGACGGCTTGAAACACCACCGGCGCGATGGAGCCGACAACGTAAACGTTGTTCCACTGCGCCACGAACTGCCGCGAGCCCGCCGTCCCGACCGTCTTGTAGTACACCGCGTCGCCGCCGGCCATGAGAGTGGTCAGATCGGTCCACAACGGCGCCGCCACCGGGTAGTTATGTCGTAGTTCTGACCGAATAGCTGTGAGGTGAAGCCGATTCCGCTCCCGTCCACGGTCTCGTCGTCGGCGTTCTTGAGGATCGCGGTACCGTCGGTATGGATATCGACGAAGCTGTAGGTGGCGGCCGCCGCCGCATAGGGCTGGGTGGCGGCCCCCAGCGCGCCGGGGAACATGAGGTACGCCGCCAGCGCGGCTACTCCCAGGGACAGGGCGGATTCCTTTCGGCTCAGGCTGCTCATATCGGTTCTCCTCGTCATCGGTTTCCTCTCGCCCTACCAGGAAGTCTGCTTGACGGTAAAGACCTGCCCGTGGACCGTGAGCTTGGGAGTCCGGATCCAGCGGACGAAGGCCTGGTACGCCGATACGCTGTAGGGCAGCGAATACGCGCCGCCGGAACTGGTAAGCGAATCGGGATTCACGGTAAGCTCGGAGGTCCACGAGAACCAGTCGGGCGACGGCGTGCATGCGCCGCCGCTGACGGTGAACTGCAACGTCCCGCTGCCCCCGTTGTGATCGAAATCCGCGCTGCCGGCCAGCAGGTTCACTGTGCACGGCGAGCCGTTCTGGTTCACCGTGAAGGTCTGGTCGCCGGCCTGAATCGAGCCGGTGCGCAGGCTCGCGCTGGGGTTCTCCGCCGCCTCGTAGGCGATGGTCCCCTGCCCCGTGGCGGGATCCCACGTCTTGCTCGCGGTGAGCCAGCCGTTGAAGCTGACTACCGGCGGGCTGCAGTTCAGGGCCTCGGTCGATAACCCGACGGCCCCCGAACCCGCCCCGTAGCCCAGCGTCGCCGAGGGCGTGCTCAGGGTGTACGCGCAGGAGGCCGCCGGCTGCGTGATGGTGAAGGTCGAAATCAGAGTCCCGCCCTGGTTGATGTTCAGGACCGCGGTCCGCCCGTTGGACGCATCGCTGTTGACCGCCGCCGTGAACAGCAGGGTGGCCGGGCCGCCCTGATCGTCGCTTGTCACGTCGATCCAGTCGTTGCCGCCCTTGTCCACCGCCCAGTGGCACCCTGTGGCCGTAACCACCCCGAGGGCGCCCTGGCCGCCGGTGGCGGGTACGTTGCTGTTGGGCGAGCGCAGCGTGTACGTGCACTGCGTCCCCGCCTGATTGACAACCGCGTTCTGGCCGGCAATGCTGATCGTCGCCGACCGCGCGCCCGATGAGAGACTGCCGCTGGGCGGCGGGTTGTCCGCCACGTTGAACGAAACGGTCCCGTTGCCGATCCCGCTCGCCCCGGAAGCGATAGTCAGCCAGGGCGCGCTGCTCACGGCGCTCCATTCACAGCCGGAGCCGTTCACCGTCACGCCCAGGCTCCCCCCGCCCGCCGAGAACGGGAACACGGAGTTGTTGTTCGACAGGCTGACGCTGCACGCCAGGCCGTCCTGGGTCACCTGGAAGGACTGCCCGCCGATGAGCAGCGAGCCCGTGCGCCCCTGCGTCGTGGAGTTGCCCGCCACGGAGAATGTCACGGGTCCCTGGTGAGTCCCGGAACCGCCGGAGAGCACCGAGATCCACGATGGTCCCGTAGTGTCGTACCGGCAGCCGTCCGGAGTCGGCGTGATGGTCACCGATCCCGTTCCGCCCGTGGCCGCCATGGCCGCGCTGCCGCTCGAAAGCGCGAAGCCGCAGCTCGCCGTATCCTGTTCCACCGGAAATATCCACCCGCGTTTCCCCCGTCCCGGAGCCGCTGCCGTAGTCCACCGTCTCGGTATGCTCGATGCTCATCCAGGAGGAGGGCGGAGCCGGATCGGTGACCACCTTCCAGCCGCAGCCTGGATTAGACGCCGTCAGCGCGATGATGCCCTGGCCGCCGGCGCCGGAAGGCGTCAACTTCGTGGGATTGACCGTGACCGAGCACGATGCCCCGAGTTGTTCCACCGTGTAGGTGGCGAAGAGGGTCCCGCCCACGCTCAACTGAATGGCGCCGCTCTGTTTGGAAAGATTGGCGTTCGCCGGAGCGGAATAAGAGATCTGCGCCGGGCCGTAGCCGCTCGTAGAAGAGGTAATCGTCAGCCAGGAGGCCGTGGAGCTGACCGTCCAGGAGCAGCCGGCCAATGTGTTCAGCGATACGCTGCCCGTCCCTCCCGCCGTCGGCAGCGTGCCCGAATCGGCCCCGAAAGCGAAGCCGCAGGCGGTGATCGGAATGACGTTGACGCTCACCATCGCCACCTGCGGCGAGTTCACGGCATCCAGCGAGCTCACCGCCACTACCCAGGAATGCAACCCGGCTGGCAGCAGGCTGAGCGTCGAAGGGTTAAACGCCACGCTCGTGGCGCCCGGCGCCCTGCCGCTCCCCACTGTGAGGCTGGCCCCCGCGGGACCGGTGAGGGTGGCGCCGAACGCCGGGGCGCCGCTGGTCGCGCCGACATTGATGGAAACCGGCGGCGGAGCCGCGCCGCCGCTGACGTAAGTAATGGTGGTCGAAAGCGGCGTGACCCGCAGCGATGGAGCCGGCGTCGCCGGCGAATCCACCGTCAGGATGTATGCCCGGGTCAGCGTGTTCGGCGCCGGCGTGGCCGCGTCGCTCACGCTGATAATGACGGAGAACTGGCCCACCGAAGTCGGCGTGCCGCTCAGCACGCCGGTCGCCCCGTTGAACGACATTCCGATCGGCATGGAGGAGTTCCACGCCAGGCTCATGGCGCAGGACCCGGCGCAGCCGGAAGGCGTCAGGGCCTGTGAGTAGGGCTGGTTCGCAGTGGCGATGGGAATGCTGGACGGAGCCAGCGCGATGGGCGATACTTTCACCCGCACCGTGGTCGGCAGCGTCTGCCCCGTCGAACTGAGGACGCTCAGGTTGATGTCGTATGCGCCCGCCGCGGTCGGCGCGCCCGCCAGCAGGTCCGACGTCCCGCCGCCTCCGGGCGTCACGGCAACGCCGGGCGGCAGGCCCAGCAGGTCCGTGGAATAGGGGGTGGATGGCGTCGAGGCCGTCCACGCGTACGGCGCATCGCCGCCGTCGTAGACCAGCTTGTTCAACTGGAAGGGAACATTCTGGTTCACGGACAGGTCCGGCAGTTGGACCGGCACGCCGTTCGTCGGGTAAGAGATGAACAGCGGCTTGTTGGCCCCCACCGGGAGGACCTCCATGGCGTAATACGGCGTAGAGAACGTATTGCCGGCCGAATCGCTGACAATGATGGGGATCGACCAGATGCTCTCCACCGCCGCGGGCGTGCCCGTGATTACGCCCGCCGGAGTGAGTCTCATCCCGGCCGGCAGATAGCCGTCCGGCCCCAGCGCGAACGTATACGGCGGGGTTCCGCCTACCACCGGAATGGTGAAGCTGAACGGCTGTCCCACCCGCGGGAACAGCGCCTGGCCCGCTTCCGTGTTCAGCCGCTGAACGGGACTGACGTAGGTCGTGAAAGTCCGGCGCGCGGTGTTCCCCGCGCCGTCCTGAACCTGCAGCGTGTAGACGAATGCGCCGGTCTGGGTTGGGATGCCGTCAAGCAGGCCCTGTCCGGAAGCATAGTTCGAGCTGACCGTACTGCCGTCCTGAAGGATGTTCATGCCGGTGGGCATCGTCCCCGAAACCAGGGACCAGGTCAACGGCCGGACTACGCCGCTGGGCACGTTCAGCGTGATCACTTTGAAAGAGCCCAGATACAGCGGAGCGGTCTGGTCGGCGGTGGTGATACGCAACCCGCTGGGGCCGCCGCTAATGGTGATGGTGAACTGCCGCCAGTAGCGCGAAGCGCCCGACGCCACTTCCACCGTGAAGGTATAAGGACCCGTGCTGGTAGGCGTTCCGGTAATGGCGCCGCTGGGAGCCAGGTTCAGCCCCGGAGGCAGCGTGCCCTTCGCCAGCGAGAACGTGTATCCGCCGGCGCCGCCGAGACCCGTCAGCGCCTGGCTATACGGCTGTCCCGTAGTTCCACCCGGCAGCGAGGATTGCGCCATGGAGATGGCGCTCACGCGCAGAGTGAACGTCTCCCGGCTGGCCAACCCGGCGCCATCGGTCATTTGCAGCGTGAACGTGTAGGTTCCGGGAGTGGTAGGCACACCGGCGAGAATGGCATACCCCGGCGGCAGTACGCCATTAAGGTCTGGCGTCCATGTGATCAATTGCAGCCCGTCCGGCAGCGGCGCGCTGCCCGGCGCCAGGTTCCAGGTGAACGGCGTGGGCGCGCCCGGCGTACCTTCCGCGGGGGTGAAGAACTGCCCGTACATCTGCCACTGGATCGCATCCGGCAGGGATGCGGGAGGACCCAGCGAGGCGACGTCCGGATACGGAGTCGCCGAGTAGAGGGTGAAGATCTTCGTGAACGAGAGGCCGCTCCTGGACGCGGTCACGGCGAAAGTAAACCCGTACCACCCTTGGGAGGAACCGCTGAGCAAACCGGTACTGGAGAGCGACAGTCCGCTCGGCAGGCCCGTGCAGATGCCCGGGCACCCGCCGACGGACCACGTGACCCCGCTCAGCGGGGACCCGTTGGAAGCCGCGAACTGATACCCGGTCCCGTTATACGGCGTGAGCCGGACGGCGTTCGGCAGCAGCGCGCCATCCGAAATGTAGAAGTCCGCCACCTTCATGGAGTAAGCAGCGGTGGCGGACCAATGAGACCCGCTCGAATCCGTGGCGGTCAGCGAGAAGCTGAACGAACCTGTGGCCGTGGGTCTGCCCGTAATCGTGCTGCCGGATATACTCAGGCCCGGCGGCAGCGAGGATCCCGGCGCCACGCTCCACGTGTACGGCGGCGTCCCGCCGAAAGCGTACAGGCCCTGGCTGTAGTTGGCCGCCGTCGAGCCGTCCGCCGCGAACGCGTTGATATTTACCGGCGAAACGCTCATCGTGAATGTGCGGGAGCCAAAATTCCCGGCCCCGTCCTGGATCCACAGCGTGAAACTGTAATTCCCCGGCTGCATAGGCACGCCGGTAAGTTGACCGTTCACCAGGGCGAAGCCCGGCGGCAGCGTCGAGCCTGAAGCCAGCGAGAACGTGAACGGCCCCCCCGAACCCGAGCCGAACAGCGTCCAGGTGCGGGCAGATCCATCCTGCGAATAAGCGCCCAGGTTGGACCCGTTGGTGATGGTCAGGG
>JAIQFU010000278.1 GCA_020073115.1 Terriglobia bacterium | reverse complement strand
CAGCCACGGATCCACGCTGGAGTTTTCCATCTTCAGGAACAGAAAGCGCGCGGCATTCCAGATCTTGTTGGCGAAGTCGCGCGAGCTGGCCATGCGCTCTTCGGTGAGGACGATGTCGGTGCCCGGCGCGGCGCCCTGGAGGAGCGCCATGCGGACTGCGTCGGTGCCGTACTTTTCGGTGACGACGAGCGGGTCGATGGTGTTGCCCTTGGTCTTGGACATCTTCTGGCGCTCGGCGTCGCGCACGAGGCCGTGGATGTAGACTTGGCGGAACGGGACGTCGCCCATGAATTCGAGGCCCATCATGGCCATGCGGGCCACCCAGAAGAAAAGGATGTCGAAGCCGGTGATGAGCAGCGAGGTGGGGTAGAACGTGGCGAGGTCTTCGGTCTGATCGGGCCAGCCGAGCGTCGAGAAAGGCCAGAGACCGGAACTGAACCAGGTGTCGAGGACGTCGGTGTCCTGGGTCAGATTCGAGGAGCCGCAGCGCGGGCAGGTGTCCGGCGCCTCGCGCGCGACGATGATTTCACGGCACTCGCCGCAGTGCCAGGCGGGGATGCGGTGGCCCCACCAGAGCTGGCGCGAGATGCACCAGTCGCGGATGTTGTACATCCACTCGAAGTAGGTCTTGGACCAGTTGGCCGGGATGAACTCGATGCGGCCGGTTTCCACGGCTTCGATGGCCTTGGCCGCCAGGGGCTTGGTGGAGACGAACCACTGCGTGGAGACGAGCGGCTCGACGGCCGTTTTGCAGCGCGAGCAAACGCCGAGCGAGAGGGCGTAATCTTCCTTTTTGACGAGCAGGCCGCGCTCTTCGAGATGGGCGAGGACGCGGCGGCGGGCTTCGAAGCGGTCGAGGCCGGCGTAGGGCCCGGCGGCGGCGGTCATGGCGCCGTTCTCATCGATGACCTGGATGCGCGGCAGGTTGTGGCGGCGGCCGGCTTCGAAGTCGTTGGGGTCGTGCGCGGGCGTGACTTTAACGGCTCCGGCGCCGAAAGCGGGGTCGGCGAGGTCGTCGAGGATGATGGGGATCTCGCGGTCCATGAGGGGAAGCTGCGCGGTGCGGCCGTGGAACTCGAGGTAGCGCGGATCCTTGGGGTTCACGGCGACGGCGGTATCGCCCAGCATGGTTTCGGGGCGGGTGGTGGCGACCACGATGGAGTGGTCAGTGAGGCCGTTGATGGGGTAACGGATGTACCAGAGGTGGCCCTGCACGTCGGAGTGAGCCACTTCGAGGTCGGAGATGGCGGTGTGGCACCCGGGGCACCAGTTGACCATGTACTCGCCGCGGTAGATGAGGCCTTTTTCGTAGAGGCGGACGAAGACTTCGCGGACGGCGCGGGAGAGGCCGGCATCGAGGGTGAAGCGTTCGCGGGACCAGTCGCAACTGGCGCCCAGCCGGATCATCTGGTGCTTGATGGTGTCGCCGTATTGGGCCTTCCACTCCCACACGCGCGCTTCGAACTTTTCGCGGCCGAGCTCGCGGTAATGAATCCCGTCTTCGGCGAGTTTGCGGGCTACGACCATCTGGGTGGCGATGCCGGCGTGGTCCGTGCCGGGCAGCCAGAGGGTGTTATCGCCGCGCATGCGATGCCAGCGGATGGTGACATCGATTTCGGCGTGCTCCAGCATGTGGCCGATGTGCAGCGAACCGGTGACGTTGGGCGGGGGGATGACGAGCGAGAACACGGGCGCGGGATTTTTCGCGTCGGCGCGGAAAACGCCGGAATCGATCCACCATTGCGCCCAATGCGGCTCGAACCGCTGCGGCTCGTACACTTTTTCGATTTGCATGATGGGGAGAATTCCAATATAGCAAGGGGGGAGACAGGAGTCAGGAGTCAGGAGCAAAGGAGACGGGAGTCAGGGGAGGCTACGGGTGGCGCGGCGTCGAGGCGGAGAACCCGGAAGTCGTCCGAGGCAAGGCCGATTGACAATCGGGCGCAGGTTGGCAAGCTGACCCGGGCAGGCTGAGAGCCCGCTTCGCAACCGTCCATATCCTCTGCGGCGCCACGAGGAGAGGGGCGAGGGCCAGCGATGCCAGGACGTCGGGGATGTAGTGCATACCGGTGGTGATGCAGCTTACCGTGACGGCGGCGGCGTAGAGGGCCGCGAGCCAGGCGGGGCGGTAGATGCGGGCGACGAAGATCACCCAGAGGACGTGGAACGAGGGGAAGGCGGCCGTGGGCGGGTAGGTGTTCCGCTCCCAGGCGAGCAGGCGCGCGACGGGGTTGGAGATTTCGAGGGGGCGGCGCGGGGCGGTGGAGGGGATGATCCAGTAAAACGGAAAGACGACCGCCATCGCCAGCCAGGAGGAGATGGTAAACCGGCGCAGGTCGCGGCGCGTGCGCGCGAACCAGGGCGCGAGGGCGACCGCGGGGTAGATGCTCTGGTAGAACACGGCGGTCCAGGACCAGATGGGGAGGCGGCCCTCGAAGCCGAACTGGAAAGCGCGGCCGGGCAGGTGAAGGTGGGCCGTTACTTCGTAGAGGACGATCCAGGGGACGATGGCGACCAGTAGGAACCGGATGCGGTCGCGGTTGTCGGGGCGCCGGTCGTCATCCGGTGGAAGGAGCCTTTCGAGGATCATCAAGCAAAGGGTACCGCGCGCCCTCGGGCCGGAATGTCATCGGACGATTGACGAAATGTAAGATTTGTGTCATGCTCCTATCGGCGGTCGATGGGAAGCAATGAATAAGAAAAACGAATCCGATTTTTTGCCGGGGACGCTGGACATGCTGGTGCTGAAGACGCTCAGCCGGGGGACCAATCACGGGTGGGGGATCGCGCAGCATATCCAGACGGTTTCCCAAGACGCGCTGCGGATCGGTGAAGGGTCGCTTTACCCGGCGCTGCAGCGGCTGCTGCTGGACGGGTACGTGGAAGCGGAGTGGGGCGTTTCGGAGAACAACCGGCGGGCGCGGTATTACCGGCTGACGGCGGCGGGGAAGAAGAAGTTGGCGGACGAGAAGAGAAGCTTCGAGTTTCTGGTAGGGGCGATCGCGCGGGTGATGGAGGCCTAAGTGCGCGTCTGGCGGCGGGTGCGGCGGATACTGGCGGCGCGGCGGTTCGAACGGGAACTGGCGGAAGAGGTGCGGTTCCACCGGGAGATGGCGGGCGGGCCGGCTTTCGGGAGCGTGGCGCTGGCGATGGAAGAGAGCAGGGCGGTGTGGCGGTTCGCGTGGCTGGATTCGCTGGCGCAGGACGTACGGTATGCGCTGCGCGGGTTCCGGAAATCGCCGGGGTTCGCGGCAACGGTGGTTTTAACGCTGGCGCTGGGGCTGGGGACGCTGGCCACGTCGTTCAGCGTTTTTAACGCCCTCGTGCTGCGGCCATTCGCGGTCAGGGATCCGTATTCGCTCTACTCGTTTCTGGGGTGGGGCGAGAAGAAGGGATCCTTCCAGACGCGACCTTTCAGCTGGCGCGGGTTCAACGACCTGAGGCGGTGGGACGGGCCGTTTTCGGATGTCCTGGGATACATGCAAAGCACCGCCATTGTGGATGGAAAGTTGCTCTGGACCCAGTCCGTCACGGGCAACTACTTCAACATGCTCGGGGCGCGCATCTGCCTGGGGCGGCCGATCACGGAAAACGACGACGGGCCGGGCGAGGGCGTGGCGGTGGCCAGCTACGCGGAGTGGAAGAACCGGCTGGGCGGCGATCCGGCGGCGCTGGGCCGCAAAGTGCGGCTCGACGGGTCGCAGGCGGAACTGGTGGGGGTGGCCTGCCCGGAGTTCAACGGCCTCGAGGAAAGGCGCATCGACTATTGGTACTCGCTGGCGGTCGATATGGACCTGTTCAGCGGGAGGGACCCGGAGCGGCTCTCGGTGGTAGGCCGCCTCAAGCCGGGAGTGACGAAGGAGGGCGCGGAGGCGGCGCTGGTTGCCTACGGGCGCGGGGTCTACACCACCTGGCGGTACGGGCGGAATCCGCCGGCGAGCGCGACGCTGCGGCCCGCCGCCACCGTCTACCCGCTGAACCGCGACTCGGTAGCGCGTTTTCTGCCGGCCTTCGCGGCGTTCGGGCTGGTGCTGCTGATCGCCTGCGCGAACGTATCGAACCTGATGCTGGCGCGCGGGCTGGCGCGGCAGCGGGAGATCGGAATCCGCATCTCGCTGGGGGCGGGGCGCGCGCGAGTGATCCGGCAGTTGCTGACGGAAGGACTGCTGCTGGCGGTTCCGGCGGCGGTGGCGGCGTTCCTGGTCGCGCACGCGTCCATACGGGCCGCGACCTGGCTGCAAACCGATGTTTTGCATGTGGGCAGCCTGTGGACCATGCAGCTGGCCAACGACGCGCCGGACTGGCGGGTATTGGTTTTCCTGCTGGCCATGGCCGGACTGGCCACCCTGGCGTTCGGACTCGCGCCGGCGTTGCAGACGGTGCGCTCGCGTTTGGTCGAAGCCAACCGCGGCGAGTTCGCCGCGGACCGCCGTCCCGCCAGGCTGCGCAGCGCGCTGGTGGTGGCGCAGGTGACGGTATGCGCCGTGCTGCTGATCGCGGCGGGAGTGGCGCTTAGGGGCGAGCGGCGGCTGGCCTCGGAAGATCTGGGATTTGGACTCGATGTGAGGGGCGTGTTCTCGGTCATGCCCGCGGTAAGCAATGGCCGCCGCGCGTCCCGCATTGGGCCGGACATCACCAGGCTCGTGTGGGGACGGCTTGCGGCGCTGCCGCAGACCGTGTCAGTAGCGGCCAGCGCCCATCCTCCGGGAGCGGGTTACCGGCCGCGCAACTGGGACGGGGTCGCCCTGCCCTACAACCGCGTCTCGGCGGAGTACTTCGGCGTTTTCGGGGTCCCCATTCGCGGCCGCAACTTCAGGAACGAAGAAGCGGATAGCGAGGCGCCGGTGGTGATTGTGAGCGAGGCCGCGGCGCGGCGACTCTGGCCGCGCGGCGACGCGCTGGGGAAGACGCTGCGCGGGGAAGACGTGTTGCCCGGACCGGGGAACGTGAGGATGCAGCCCGCGCTGGTGGTGGGGGTGGTCCCGGACTCCGGGTTTCTGTTCGATTCCGAAGCTCCGGACGGGCGGAAAATAGGGGCAGCGTACTACCCGACGCGGCTCCAAGGGCGCGATTATTTTGGCTATTTGTTGGCGCGGACGAGAGGCGATCCGGCAGCCGCGCGCCGGGCGATCGAAGCGGCGGCGCCGCTGTCCAACCGCTCCGTGCGGCCGCTCCAGGAGTTGCTGGACGCCTATCTTTACCCCTACAGGGCGCTGGTGGCGATTACCGCGTTCCTGGGCGCGCTGGCGCTGGCGCTGACGGTTTCGGGCGTGTTTGCGGTTTCTTCCTACGCGGTGGCGCAGAGGAGGAGGGAGTTCGGAATCCGGATGGCGTTGGGAGCCAGCGAGGAGCGGGTGACGCGGCTGGCGCTGGGGCATTCGCTCCTGCTGGCCGCGGCGGGCGCGGCGCTGGGCGGGGCGGCGGCGCTGGCGGTGGCGCGAGTGGCGGGGCATGCCGTGCGAGGGATCGACGTTTTCGATGCGGGAGGGTATGCGGGCGGAGCGCTGGTGGTGATGGCGGCGGCCTTGGCGGCGGCGTGGATTCCGGCGCGACGGGCGGCGCGGGTGGACCCGGCGAAGACGCTGCGGTGCGATTGACATGAGAACCTGGCGGCGGTGGAAGAGGATATTGCTGGCGAGGCGGTTCGAGCGGGAACTGGCGGAAGAGGTGCGGTTCCACCGGGAGATGGCGGGCGGACCGGCGTTCGGCAGCGTGGCGTTGACCATGGAAGAGAGCCGGGCGGTGTGGCGGCTGGCGTGGCTGGATTCGCTGGCGCAGGATGTGCGGTATGCGCTGCGCGGATTCCGGAAGGCGCCGGGCTTCGCACTGACGGTGGTGCTCACGCTGGCGCTGGGGTTGGGGACGCTGGCCACGTCGTTCAGCGTTTTTAATGGCCTTGTGTTACGGCCGTTCGCGGTGAAGGACCCGTACTCGCTCTATACATTCCTGGGGTGGGGTCCGTCGAAGGGTAGTTACCAATCGAGGGCGTTCAACTGGCGTACGTTCACCGATTTCCGGCAGCGGAACGGGGCGTTTTCCGATGTCCTGGGTTACCGGGACCTGTCGGCGAACGTCGATAAGAACCCCATTGCGGCGCAGGCGGTGACCGGCAACTATTTCACGATGCTCGGGGCGCGCATCTGCCTGGGGCGGCCGATCCTGGAAAGCGACGACGTCCCGGGTAATGAGGTCGCGGTGGCGAGTTATGCCGCGTGGAAGAGCCGGCTGGGGGCCGATCCGGCGGCAGTGGGGAAGAGGATCCGGCTCCGCGGACTGGACGACCGGCAGGTGGAACTGGTGGGAGTGGCCTGCCCGGAGTTCAACGGGCTCGCGGAATCGCGCGTCGACTTCTGGCTCTCGCTGCCGCTGGCCATTCCATTGGGCGGCGGCCAGGTGGGCGCGGACGTGTTCGGGCCGAAGGAACCGGAGGCGATCTACGGGATCGTGGGCCGCCTGAAGCCGGGAATGACGCCAGAGGGCGCGGAGGCGGCGCTCGTCACGTACGGCCAGCAAATCTATACCACGTGGCGGTATGCCAAAGACCGGCCTCGCGGCGCGAGGCTGCGGCAGACGGCGACGGTTTACCCGCTGAACGCGGATTCCGTCCGGACCTTTCTGCCGGTGTTCGCGGCGTTCGGATTGATCCTGCTGGTTGCCTGCGCCAACGTATCGAACATGATGCTGGCGCGCGGGCTGGCGCGGCAGCGCGAGATCGGAATCCGCATTTCGCTCGGGGCTGGGCGGGCGCGGGTAGTGCGCCAACTGTTAACCGAGGGCTTGCTATTGGCGATGCCGGCGGCCCTGGCGGCGTTCGGGGTGGCCCACGGCTCCATCCGGGCGGCGCTGTGGCTGCAAGTCAACGTATTGCACGGGAACCGGATGTGGACGCGGTTCCTGTGGAACGACGCGCCGGACTGGAGGGTGTTGCTGTTCCTGTTGGCGGCGGCGTGCGCTGCCACGCTGGTTTTCGGGCTGGTTCCGGCGCTCCAGACGGTGCGGTGGCGGCTGGTAGAGGCCAACCGGGGCGAGTTCTCGGCCGACCGCCGTCCGGTGCGGCTGCGCAGCGCGCTGGTGGTGGCGCAGGTGACCGTCT
>JAIQFU010000277.1 GCA_020073115.1 Terriglobia bacterium | reverse complement strand
CTCGGCGCCGCCGAACTTCACCTTGGGGACCTGGACCTCAGAGGCCGGCGCCGGATGGCTGGCGGGCCGCTGGTCAGACCCGCGGCCTGGAGACGGGCCCCGCCCAATTGGCGGGACCTGACCGGACTGCTGGGCCGAAACCGCGACGGTCCCGATGGCGACGCTCACGGCGGAGCGCAACAGGTCCCGGCGAGTATCGGACATGAGGCTGTCCTTTCTCTGATTCATCCTCTCAGTATCGCGCCGGCGGCTCGCGTCGCTTGAAATCTCTTCGAAGTTGGGCCATGATCACGGCTATGCGCATTGTTTTGGGAGCCTCCTTGGCCTTTTTGGCGGCCGTCGGAGCGCCCAGCCAGAGCGCCACCGGGTGGGAACTCGTGTGGAGCGACGAGTTCAACGCTCCGGCGAACACGCCGCCGGACCCGAAGAACTGGAATTACGATCTGGGAGGCGGCGGTTGGGGAAACAACGAGATCGAAACCTATACCAACGCTGCCGGCAATGCGTTTCAGGATGGCAAGGGCAACCTGGTGATCCGGGCGATGCGTGATGCCGCCGGCAACTACACTTCCGCGCGCCTCCAGACGGGCAGTCCGGGAGCCTCCACCCGCACCGCGGACCTCAGTTGGCAGTATGGCCGGATCGAGGCGAGGATCAAACTACCCTTCGGGCAGGGTGTTTGGCCCGCCTTTTGGATGCTGGGGGAAAACATCGGCGCCGTCCCCTGGCCTGGCTGCGGGGAAGTGGACATCATGGAGAACTTCGGGACGTACCAGAGCAACGCCTCGATCAACAACGGGACGGCCCACGGCCCAGGGTATTCCGGCGGCAACGGCCTCGGATCCCGCTTCACGCTGTCGTTCGGTGAGAACGTCTCCGACGACTACCACGTCTACGCCGTCGAATGGGAGCAGGACTCGATCCAGTGGTTTGTGGACGGAATGCTCTATTTCAAGCTGACGCCCGCGTCCCTGCCCGCCGGCTCGCAATGGGTGTTCAACAACCCCTTCTTCATCCTTCTAAACCTGGCGATCGGTGGCCCCAGGACCTTCCTCGGCACGCCGGATCCCAATGCGCCTTTCGCCGCGCAAGACATGCTGGTGGATTACGTCCGCGTCTACCAGGCTACGCCCGTCACCGCGGCTACGCCTGTGATCACGCCCGGAGAGGTGCGGAATGCCGCTTCCTACCTGGGAGGCGTCGCGCCCGGCAGCCTGGCGGCGGTGTATGGCAAGAACCTCGCGGACGCCGAACACCTGGTCTCCCCCTCGCCGAATTTTCCGGTATCGGTGGCCGGCGTCACGGTGACCGTTGATGGCGTAGCGGCGCCTCTGATTTACGTTTCGCCCTCGCAGATCAATTTTCAGGTCCCCTGGGAGACCGCTCCGGGGATGTCCGTCGCCGTCAAGGTCACGCGGAGCAGCGTTGAGAGCAACCCGGAGCCGATCACCGTCGCTGCCGCCACGGCGCCCTCGGTGTTCCTGAGCGAACTCACCCACGGCGTGGCATGGGTGACCGGGGCGGGGTGCGCCACCACGGAATGCGCCGTACGGCCGGGCGTGACGTACCAGCTTTGGGGCAATGGATTTGGTCCTAAGAACGGCGCTCAAGAGAATGGCGCGCCGGCCCCCTACACCGGCTCGTTGACGCCGCTGCAGGTTCCTGGCAGCCCTGCCAGTTGCCAACTCACGATCGCCGGACAGGCGGCCATCGTGGCTTACTGTGGAGCGGCGCCTTTCGAAATCATCGACCAGCTCAATCTCGTGTACCCCTCGGGCGTGCCCGCCGGACTGCCGTATGCGGATGCGACCCTCGCCATCGGCGGCGTCACCGGCCGGTTCCGGGTCCCCGCGCCGCTCGTTTCCGACTAGCGCGCCGGCCTGATGCCGGCGCGGCCCACACCGTTTCCAGGCAGCAGTGCGCGCCTTCCGGCGGCGGTAGCATGACTCTATGACCCGCCGCGCAGTTCTGGCCTCGATGGCCGCAATGCTGGGCCGCGCCGCCGCGCGTCTGCCCGCGAACCGCAATGTCAAGTGGGGCCTGGGTTCCAACCTCTGGAACTATTTCCCCCGCGTTCCCTTCACCGACATGCTGGATGTCATGCGGGACACGGGCTTCATCGGCCTCCGGCTGACCCAGTTCCCGCAGATCCTCAAGACGTACGACCTCACAGCGGCGCGGATGCAAACCGAGGCGTCCCGGCGAGGGTGCCGGATCGTGACGATCTCGTTCAACGGTCCTTTGCACGACCCGTCACGCCGCTCCGAAATGATCGCCAATGCCAAGGCGGCCATGAACTTCCTCAAAGAGTTCGGATCCAGACACCTGGTGGTGTTCTCGCCGAGTCGAAGCAACGGGACCGGCGAAGCGGCGTTCCGGGCGATGTGCGCAGGCTGCGACGAAATTGGCCGGGCTGCCGGGGAGATGGGGTTCCATGCCGGCTTGCACAACCACATGGGCCAGATGGTGCAGAATCCCGACGAGGTGGACCGTGCGATGGCCCTGACGGACCGGAAGCTGTTCTATTTTGCCCCCGATACCGCCCACCTCCACCTGGCCGGCTGCGACACGGCGCAAACCCTGGAGAAGCACAAAGACCGGCTCATGCTGGCCGACTACAAAGATGCGAGGCGGCCGCGGAACGCCAGGCCGGACACGTTCGACCGCAACAGCATCTACGACCTGGGGGACGGCGAGATCGATTTTGCGGGCTGCCACCGCGTGCTGAAGTCGATTGCGTTCCAGGGCTGGCTGATCGTGGATCTGGATATTGCGCGCCAGGGGCCGCGCGTGAGCTACGAACGCTGCGGCTCGTACGTGGTGGAGCGGCTGGAGCCCATCTATGCCTGAGATCACGCGCCGGAACCTCCTGGCCGGGGCCGCCATGAGCCCATTCGCCGGAGACTATCGCATCATCGATCCGCACGTGCACGTGTGGAAGCACGACCCCGCGTATCCGTTCGCGCCCGGAGCCAACGTCCCGGAGCGGGACGCCGCGCCGGAGACGCTGCTGGAGTTGATGAAAGCCAACGGCGTCGGCAAGACGGTCCTCATCCAGGTGGTCCACTACCGGTATGACAACAGCTACCTGGCTGCCGTGCTGAAACGGTATCCTGGCCTGTTCCAGGGGGTAGCCCGCGTGGACCCACTGGACCCGGCCGCGCCCGACCATCTCTCGCGGCTCACCGGGCAGGGCTTTCGCGGCGTGCGGTTGAGCCCGGCCGGCAGCGCGTCGGGCGATTGGTTCCGCGGGCCGCTGATGCCTCCGCTGTGGAATCGCTGCCGGGAACTCAAGGTCCCCATGACGGTGCTGGCCCCCATCAGCCGCATGCCGGATGTCGGCCTTCTGCTGGAAAAGACGCCGGACCTGACGGTGGTGGTCGATCACATGGCGGATTGCCCCGTGGACCAGGCGGCCGAACTGGAGAAACTGATCGCGCTGAAGCGTTATCCCCATGTGTTCGTGAAGATCTCGCACACGTGGTCCATCTCCAGGCAGCCCTATCCCTGGCGCGACGCGCAGGAGCACGTCAAGCGGCTGTACGACGCCTACGGCCCGGAGCGGCTGATGTGGGCAACCGACTGGCCGATCGTCGAGGGCTGGTCCACATACTCCAAAGCCCTCACGGTGGTCCGGGACGAGATGAAGTTTTTGAATCCGGACGACCTGCGCTGGATCCTCTCGAAGACCGTGGAGCGGGTCTGGCCATTTCCCCCGTAAACGGGCGGCGTCAACTCCGCCGCTGCATCCGAACCCTGGCGCACCGCGGGCATCTCCACTTCCGCTGCTTGTGGAAGATATGCCCCTTCACCTCTTTCATCGGAATCCGGCATTTTCGGCAGGTCACGCCATCCCCCTATCGGTTAGCGGATTAGCGGGCTCTCCCAGACGCGGGCCAGCAGTTCTTTGAGTTGAGCGAAACGCCCGGCTCCAAGCTCAATGCTCCATTCGCGCTCGATGTCGCGGAGTACATCGTGGATTTTCGCGTACGCGGCGCGTCCGCGTTTGGTGAAGCGGACGATTCGCGTGCGGCCCTCGTCCGGCGCGTCTGATCGGACGATATAACCGAGAGCTTCGAGGCTCCGGAGTAACTGGTTCATGGCCTGCTTGCTGATGCCAGCGCGCTCGGCGAGAGTACCCGGGCGGACTCCGTCGGGGCCTGGAAACTGCAGCGCCGCAATATGCGGCACGCGCAGCTCGTCAAAGCCGGCGGCATTGAGTTCTTTTATGATGCGGCGATGGATTGCCTGGGCCGGAGCGCGCAGCAGTGCGCCGATTAGCACATCTCCCGTTTTGACCGGTGAGCTCTTTGGCGGTGAAGGTATTGACATCGTCGGTAAATTTCGTTTACCATCATACCACGGTAAACGGAATTTACTGAGAGGAATCCACATGGCGCACAATACGTTCGACGTCAACATCAATCCTTCCGACGAGACCATCCGGGTCGGGCTTCTCACGGTACGCTTTCTGATCACCGGGGACAATTCGAGCGGCAGCGTCGCGGCCTTTGAGCTCGCCGTCCCGTGCGCGCAACGCCTGCCCGCCCCGGCGCACAGCCACGACCATTACGAGGAAACAATCTACGGTATCGATGGAGTGTTGACCTGGACGGTCGATGGAAAGCAAATCGAAGTCGGGCCCGGGCAGGCGCTGTGCATCCCTCGAGGCGCGGTTCACCGGTTCGATAATAACGGAACCCAGCCGGTGAAGGCTCTCTGCGTGATCACGCCGGCCGCCATAGGTCCGCGGTATTTCCGCGAGTCCGCCGAAGTGATCAACGCGGCGGCGGGCGGTCCGCCGGATCGAGTCATGTTGGGGGAGATCATGCGCCGCCACGGCCTGACGCCCGCTCCGCCTCAGGCGTAGGGTGGATTCTCCCCCATCGGCGCCCTCAGAACGCGGGAGCCTGCGTCTGGTTCGCCCGCGCGTCACCTGGACTGATACGGCCCGAAGACCTTCAGAACGCGGTGGCTTTCGTTCGAGTCGTCCACGATCACTACCCGGAACTCGCCGCCTCCGGGCGAGACGCGCAAAACGATGTGCCCGCGATCACTGGCCAGCTTTTCGATGCCGCTGATCACGGCCCGCACGCCCGGATGGAGGTCGGTTGCAAAGACCTCGCGCGGTCCGGGGTAAAGCCGTGTCGAGTTTAGACGGTGCCACACCGCCGATGTCGGATGTCCCGATTCCCACACCGAGAGAGTCCAAACGCGCGGGCGCAACGTGGCGATCAGAAACTCGTTCATCGTGTCGATGTAGCCGTGATGGTCCAGTATCGCCGCCTCCACCGGTCCTACCGCCTTCGCGACCGGAGTCTCCACATCCTGCCACAACGGATACCCTGGAGACGGAATCCCGGTGATGTCGCCCCCGTTGAAGAAATCGAATTTGCCATAGCTCAGCCGGAACGAAATGCTGCACATGTTCTCGCTGGGCCAGTCCGCGCGCGGCACGGTTTCCAGCGCGGGGAAGTGCTGGCGCGTCGCGGCGCCCACTCCCGTCCAAACCTCCCCGTTGGCCCCGATGTTGCGGAACTCAAAATCGGGATACTGCTTCGCGGCGTGAAGCAAAACGACCTGATCGTTGCGTCCGGGCGCGAAGCGCTCGACTTTCAAACCGTTGTTCCCGGTCTGCCATTTGACAAAAGCGCGGTAGTTCTTGGTGGCGCCGTCCTCGAGCGCGGCGGGGTAGTTGTAATCCGGCCAGCCGCGATCCAGGAGTTTTCCGATCCTGAGGCTCTCGCCCACTTCCGCCAGGCCCGCCAGTTTGTATGCTCCGGATTTCGAAACGGGAGAGGCCTCCGACGGGTCACCCATGTGGTCGCCGTGAAAGTGCGTCAGGAGCACGTAATCCAGCGCGGGTTGAGCCTGGTAGCGCAGAGCGTGGCGGATATACCGGACGATCCACTCTCCTGCCGGGTGTGAAGCGTCCGGACGGTCCGGCGTATGGCGTTCCGTCTTCCGGGCGTTCTCGCCCGCATCGACGAGCATGGTCGTTCCGTCGGGGAAGATATAGAGTCCCGAGTTCCCCCGGCCGGTGCTGATCTGGTGTATTTCGAGCATTCCCGGCTGCCAGGGGGAGATCTCCCGGCCGGGCGTGTCCTGGGCCAGAAGCCCCGGCGATATTGCCGCCGCGAACAGCAGTGAGGCGCAGTGTTTCACCCTCACAGACTACCCGATATCGGGCCACGTTGCTGGCCAGGGCGGCCGGGGCTGTCACGCAGGACGGCCCGGCAGGTCTTCCTACACATTGCCCGGCATTGCGGAAGCGCCGCCCGATCTGGCAAGGCGCACGAACGCTTCCGCCGCCGCGGCGCCGTACTCCCGGCCCCGGTAATTCTCCATAATCTCGTGATGCTGCCGATACACGCCTTCCCCGTCCTGGCTGCGGTGCGCAAAGAGCGCCGCTTTCTTCTTCTCGCGGACGGCGGTTATGTCCACGTAGTCCGTGGGGTGAAAACCCATCGTTTGCGACCCGAGATCCACTTCAAAGAAATAAAGCCCGAAGCGCGGCCGGGCCGCCAGCCACGCCCGATAGGCAAGCAGGCTGGCCACCTGATGGTCCTTGTGCGTGTCGAGCGGCCAGTGCGCCAGCAGAATGTCCGGCCGCTCTGTCCTGACAAGTTGAGTCATTCGCTGGACGGCGGGATTGTCCGCCACCGTGGCGCCATCGATCTGACCGGCGAAGACGGGCTTGGCCTTGAGAATCCGGCACGCGCTTTCGCCCTCCGCCGTACGAATGGCCGCCGCTTCGTCGTGCGACCGCCCGGGGATCCCGGCCTCGCCGCGCGTCAGGTAGATGACCGTGACCGCGTGTCCCGCCTCGGCATAGCGGGCCAGGGTCCCTCCACAGCCGGACTCCGGGTCGTCGGGATGGCCCCCGATGCAGACCACTCTCAGAGGTTCCCCGAAGGCGGGCGCGGCAGCAAAGGCGGCGAGACCGCTTCCCAAGAAGTCGCGGCGTGTGGCTGGCATAGCAATAATCTAGCTGAAATCGCGCATTGGCGATGTGGCAGCGGCGGGCCCGGTGGCGCTGATGCGGATTCACTTCCCCGAGATGGCCATTCCCACCCTGCGCAGCCACGCCAGC
>JAIQFU010000276.1 GCA_020073115.1 Terriglobia bacterium | reverse complement strand
GAATTGCAGAAGGAGATCGAGCAGCGCGGCGGGGAAGCCACTATTATCGTCTCCGATTTGCGCGAGGCGGATCAACGCCGGCACCTGCTGCTCGAGGCCAAAAGGCGAATGGGGCCGATCGACATCCTCATCAACAACGCCGGGGTGGAATTCACCTCGGTTTATCACGAATTGAGCGAGGAAAACATTTACGAAACACTCCGCGTGAATCTGGAAGCGCCCATGATTCTCAGCCGACTGCTCTTGCCGGAGATGCTGGAACGGAAACGCGGTTACATTGTGAACATGTCCTCGCTGGCCGGGAAATCCGGTCCGGCCTTTCAGGAGCCGTATGCGGCGACAAAGGCCGGATTGATCAGTTTTACGAGCTCGTTGCGCGCGACGTATCGCGGCTCCGGCGTGAGCGCGTCAGCGATCGTTCCGGGTTTCGTAGAAGCGGGAATTTACGCAAAGCTGAAAGCGAAATCCGGCTGCTCGGCGCCGGCGCTGATCGGCACTTCTCTCCCCGAGGCCGTTCCGCGAGCAGTGATTCGCGCCATCCAGAATGACTTGCCGGAAATCATCGTGAATCCTCTCCCGGTCCGTCCCTTACTGGCCCTGATATCGCTGTTCCCGTCCTGGGGTGAATGGGCAGCCGACAAAGTCGGGACAAACGACTTCTTCCGCCGGGTGGCGGAAGCACTGAAGCGCAATCGGGCCTGAGACATAGTTTGCCAGCAAAAATGCGCATTTTCCTGACAGGTGCCAGCGGTTATGTCGGCAGTTTATTGGCGGAACGTCTGGCTCAATTGCCGGAAGTTGAAAGTATTACGGGTATCGGATTGAGCCTGCCCAAGGAACCTTTGCCGTCCATGGCGAAATTCCTGCAGATGGACATGCGTTCCCCGGATTTGGCAGCGGTGATGGCCGGACATGATGTGGTCGTTCACACCGCCTGTGTAGTGTTATGGCCGGCAAGCATGTCCCTGAGAGAGCGTGACGATATCAATTTGAATGGTGTGCGCAACGTCGCGCAAGCGGCCCTGGTCAACCAAATCACCCGCTTCATTCATACCAGCAGCATGGCAGCCTACGATCCGAACCTGGCGCGGGGGCAATCGGACGTGACCGAAGATTTTCCTACCGGCAAGGGCAATTCCCCGTTCTACTATTGGAATGCCAAAGCCATGGCTGAGCAGACGCTCCAAGAAGCTTTCAAAGGGTCTGCCACGGTACTGACGTTCTTGCGGCCGATTTACATCATCGGACCGCGCAACCGGGACAATGCTAGAAGTTACCGCGCCAACGCGGTCAACTTCCCGGGACAGAACCCTCGCCGCCAATTCATTCACGAGGAAGACGTGGCGGCCGCTTTCATCCATGCTTTGCGCACCGGCCTGCGCGGAGCCTTCAATGTCGTCCCGGATGATTTCATGCGGATGCGCGACGTGTGGAAAATGGCGGGGGCAAAATTTGTTCCGACCGTTCCGCTCTGGCTGGCGCGCCTGATTACGGGGCTCCGTTGGCGGTATTTGGGCTCGCCGATTCATCCGTCCTGGATACAGGACATGTTGGTTGATTTTACAGGCAGTAATGCCAAACTGAAGGATACAGGCTGGAAGCCGCGGTTCAACAGCGAGCAAGCTCTGCGCTCGGCGCTGTAATTCTTGAGGTTACGCAGAAACGGAGAGAAAACTGGAATTCCAAGCTTTCCTCGCCGGCAGTCTGACCCCGGGGCGGCATGAAACTTGCGCAGGAAACCTGCCTTAATTGCGGAGGAAGACGAACAAATAACATTATGCAACACGCAATGAAATGCCTTCAAATCGCAGGCTCGATTTCGCTGTTGCTTGCAGGCGCGACTTCCGCCCGCGCGGCCGCATTTGATCTTCCCGACCAGGACGCGTTCGCCATCGGCCGCGGGATGGCGGTCGTCGCGACCGCGGACAATCCGTCGGCGATTTATTACAATCCGGCGGGCATTACCCAACTCGAAGGCAACAACCTGCGGGCGGGGATTTACGCGATCGATCTCGATCCGAGTTATAAATCGCCGATTAGCGGCCAGACCTTTGACAACCAACTCAAGTACCACGCCATTCCCCAATTTTATTACACCTACGGCCGGAAGGATTGGCCGGTCAGTTTTGGCCTCGGTCTCTATTCGCCTTTTGGCCTGGGAGTGATTTGGCCCCAGGAAACCGGCTTTCGCACCGTGGCCACGGAAGGCGTAGGGATAGAGGAACTGCTGAAGGCCATAGCAGCGGCCGGGGCCAGCGCATTGGTTTTCCCCGGCCCTGGCCCCTGGCCCCCGGCCCCCGGCCCCCAAATCGACCACTTAGGCATAGCGGTGAAATCACTCGAGGAGGCCCTGGCCTTCTACGCCGCCCTTGGACTCCAGGCCGCTCATCGTGAAACCGTCGGCGGCGAGAAGGTGAACGTGGCCCTGCTGCCGGCGGGGGAATCGCGCATCGAGCTGCTGGAGCCTTCCTCGCCCGATTCCACCATCGCCAGGTACCTGGAGAAGCGCGGGCCCGGCCTGCACCACGTGGCCCTGCGGGTACCGGACCTGAACGCGGCCGTGGAACGCCTGCGCGCTTCGGGGGCCCGGCTGCTGAACGAGCCCCGGCAAGGCGCGGGCGGCCATTTCTACGTTTTTGTTCACCCCGCCTCCACCGGGGGCGTGCTGCTGGAATTGATTCAGGAGAGCGGAACTTGAAAGCGGAAATCGGGATCATCGGGGGCAGCGGCCTCTATTCCATGCCAGGGTTCGAGGCCCGGGAAGAGGCCAGCATCGAGACGCCGTTCGGGCGGCCCTCGGACAACTACGTTCTGGGGTCGCTGGCGGGCCGGCCGGTGGCCTTTCTGGCGCGCCACGGGCGCGGCCACCGCATCTCGCCCTCGGAGCTGAATTTCCGGGCGAACATCTACGGGATGAAATCGCTGGGGGTGGAGCGCATCATCTCCCTCAGCGCCGTGGGCTCGCTGAAGGAGGAGCACCGGCCGCTGGACTTCGTCGTCCCCGACCAGTTTTTCGACCGCACGCACGACCGCGTTTCCACTTTTTTCGGGGAAGGGCTGGTGGCGCACATCAGCTTCGCCGACCCGGTGTGCCCGGAACTCGTGGACGTGCTGGCCCGCGCCTGCGGCGCCGCCGGAGTGAACGCCACGAAGGGCGGCACGTATCTCTGCATGGAAGGGCCGGCGTTCTCCACCCGGGCGGAATCGAACGTCTACCGCTCCTGGGGCATGGACGTCATCGGCATGACCAACCTCCAGGAGGCCAAGCTGGCGCGCGAGGCGGAGATCTGCTACGCCACCGTCGCCATGGTCACCGATTACGACTGCTGGCATGAGGATCACGACGCCGTGACCGTGGAGCAGATCGTCGCCAATCTCATGCAGAACGCCGCGAACGCGTGCAAGGTGGTGGCGGAGGCGGTGGCGCGGATGCCTTCCGGCCGCGGCTGCCAGTGCGGCTCGGCGCTGGCGCACGCGATCATTACCGACCGCAAACTGGCGCCCGCCGCTACGCGCGCCAAGTTGGGGATTCTCGTTGCGAAGTATCTCGTGTAAAGAGATTGCGCGGGAGGCGCTGGAAAGCTGCGTGGCGGGACGCCCTCCCAAAGAATTCCCGCACGCCCTCGCCCAGGACGCCTGCGGCGATGCGCTGTTCGGGATCCTGGTGGAGGGTCTCGCCGACCGCTTCGAGCCCGCGCTGTGCGATGCCTACGCCCGGCTGTTCTCGCAGGCCATCGCCGGCGTGGCCGACGGCCTGGACGCGGCATCCCTGGCGGCGCGGCGCGAGCGCGCGCGGATGCCGCGGCCCATCTCCGGGAAGTGGCGCCGCATCTTCGTGCTGTCGCGCATCACCCTGGGCGCGGACGTGGCGGTCACCAGCGTGATTCTGGCGGCCGCCAAGCGCCGGTTTCCGCACGCCGAAGTGGTGTTCGTGGGGCCGCGCAAAAATTACGAGCTGTTCGCGGGCGACCCGCATATCCACCATCTCGAGGCGGCCTACCGGCGCGGGGGACTGCGCCAGCGGCTAACGGTCTGGGAGGACCTCAAGAAACTGCTGGCCGCTCCCGACAGCGTGGTGATCGATCCCGATTCGCGCCTGACGCAACTGGGGATCCTGCCGGTCTGCTCCGACGATCGCTACCACCTGTTCGAGAGCCGGTCTTACGGAGGCGATTCGGACCGCTCCCTTCCCGAACTGGCGGCGGCCTGGGCGGGAGAAACGTTCGGCGTCCCGGGGATGAAGCCCTATGTTTCCCTCGGACACATTCCGCGGGGCGGGCACATCGCCGTGAGCCTGGGGGTGGGCGAGAACCCGGCCAAGCGGCTGGCCGGCTCGTTCGAGGAGGATCTTCTCCGCCTGTTGGGGGAAACGGGAGCGCCGATCTGCATGGATAAAGGCGCCGGGGGTGAAGAAGCCGAGCGCGCGCTGCGCGCGGCCGCCGCCTCCTCCGCGCCGGTCACGTTCTGGGAAGGCGCTTTCGCCGGTTTCGCCGCGATTATCGCGGGCAGCAGGCTGTACGTGGGCTACGATTCGGCCGGTCAGCACGTGGCGGCGGCCGCCGGGGTTCCGCTGATCAGCATCTTTGCGGGCTTCCCCGTTCCGCGCATGTTCGACCGCTGGCGGCCGGCGGGCGAAGGCTGCCAGGTGATCCGCGTGGATTCCGGCGGCGCCGGCGCCGGGGTGATCGAGCGGGTGGCGCACGCCCTTGGGCAGGGCCTCCGGGCCCCGGTTTCGGAGCCGTAGGATCTCGCGCCGGCGGTCGCGGCGCGAATACCACGCAGGATCCGTGTAAGGGCAAACCGGGTACGGCCACGAAGTTTCGCAAAAACGGCGAAATTCGAGCCAGTCCCCGCTTTGCAGCCCAAGCCCCCGCTGGCGGGAACCAGTACCCCTCCGGTTGACTCCGCCCCCACGCCGTCCTATGGTTGTTTAGGAAGAGGGTAGGATAATGTCTTCACGCGCACTCGTGGGGCTGCTGGTCTGCGCCGCGGCCCTGGTACCCGCCAACGCGCAGCAGAAGAAGCGCGTGGCGGTCATGAACTTCGATTACGCCACGGTGCAGAGCCAGGTTTCGGCTCTGTTCGGGACCAACCAGGACATCGGCAAAGGCATCGCGGACCTGCTCGTGGATCAGCTGGTCTCCGATGGGAGTTATTCCGTGATCGAGCGCAAAGCGCTCGACAAAATCCTCGCCGAACAGAATTTTTCCAATAGCGACCGGGCGGATGCCACCACCGCGGCCAAGATCGCCCGCATCCTGGGGGTGGATGCCATGATTGTGGGCAGCATCACGCAGTTCGGGCGCGACGATAAGAGCACCAATATCGGCGGCGGAGCCGTCGGAGGACAGCTTTCCCGGTTCGGGATCGGCGGGGTGAAAAAGAGCCAGTCCTCGGCGGTGGTGCAGATCACGGCCCGAATGGTGGACACCAGCACGGCGGAAATTCTGGCCAGCATGAGCGGCAAGGGCGAGTCCTCGCGCTCGGGGACCGGCCTGCTCGGCGCCGGGGGCAGCGCCGCCGGAGCCGCGGGCGCGGCCCTCGATATGCGTAGCGCCAATTTCGCCAACACCATCCTGGGCGAGGCCGTCACCAAGTGCGTGGCGGACCTGGCGCGCCAGTTGGAGGCGAAAGCCGGCGCACTGCCCACGAACGTGGCGCCGATCTCCGGGCTGGTGGCCGACGTCTCTCCCGACGGCACGGTGATCATCAACGTGGGGAGTAAGGCGGGCGTGCAGAAGGGCCAGACCCTCGCCATCAAGCGCCAGGTCCGCGTGGTGAAGGACCCCGCGACGGGCAGGGTGCTGCGCGCCATCGAAGACCCCGTGGGCGCCATCACCATCACCGATGTGGACGAGCAGTCCGCGGTGGGCAAATTCAGCGGCGGGGGCGGCCCGGCAAAGGTCGGGGACGCGGTTTCCAACTCCAAGTAGAGGAACTGAATGGAACTCCAGATTGGTTCGACGGTCGGCGACTACCAGATAGTCGGGATACTGGGCGCTGGCGGAATGGGCAAGGTCTACAAGGTCCGCAACGTCATTTCGGACCGCATCGAGGCTATGAAGGTGCTGCTGCCCGACCTGGCCCACGAGCCGGAGCTGGCGGACCGCTTCCTGCGCGAGATCAAGGTGCAGGCCAGCCTGGAGCACGCCAATATCGCCGCGCTCCATACCGCCATCCGGGTGGAGAACCAGCTCCTGATGCTCATGGAGTTCGTGGAAGGCGACACCCTGGAGCACAGGCTCAAGGACGGGCCGCTGCCTGTAGCGGAAGCTGTCGATTACATCCGCCAGGCGCTGGCCGCGCTGGATTACGCGCATACGCACGGGGTGATCCACCGCGACATCAAGCCCGCCAACATGATCGTGACGCCCGCCGGGGTGCTGAAGCTGATGGATTTCGGGATCGCCAAAGCCGCCACCGACCGCAAGCTCACCATGACCGGTACCACGATGGGCTCGCTGTACTACATGTCGCCTGAGCAGATCCAGGGCGCGGCGTCCCTGGACGGGCGCTCGGACCTGTACGCGGTGGGCGTGTCGCTGTACGAACTGGTGACAGGCAAACGGCCCTTCGATGGCGACAGCCAGTTCGCCATCATGTCGGCGCATCTGGAGAAGGCGCCGGTTCCGCCGGTGACGATCGACGCCCGGCTTCCGCAGCAGTTGAACGACGTGATCCTGATGTCGGTAGCCAAGGACCCCAACGCCCGGTTCCAGACGGCGACGGCTTTCCGGAACGCGCTGGCGAGCATCGCGCCGCAAGCGCAGCCGGCTCCCGGGCCCGTGGCTATGGCCGCCGCTGCGGCTCCGGCGGCGGCTTTTGGTCCGGCTGCGCCCGCGGCGCAAGCGGCCAGGCCCGCGGCCGCGCCCGGAGCGACCGGGCCGCGCGGCAAGCGCGGGCTGTGGATGGCCATCGGCGGCGTTGCGGCGGTGGTGGTGGCGGTGGCGGCCATTCAGTTCGGGCCGTGGAAGGGAAGCAAAGCCGCGCCGCAACGGCCGCCGGCCCAGACCACCGCGGCGCCCGCTCCGGCGGTATCCACGCCGGCGCCCAACCCGGCGGTATCAACGCCGGCGCCCAACCCGGAACCGGTCGTGCAGCA